>JAFIEY010000056.1 GCA_020832345.1 Cryomorphaceae bacterium
TAGGGGTTTTTCAAAAAACACTTATATTTTCTATGTGCCTATGTGGTAAAAGAAAGAACCGCTTCGCGATTCCCAACCCAACCACATAGACACATAGAGCACATAGATTTTCACATAGGGGTTTTTCAAAAAACACTTATATTTTCTATGTGCCTATGTGGTAAAAGAAAGAACCGCTTCGCGATTCCCAACCCAACCACATAGACACATAGAGCACATAGATTTTCACATAGGGGTTTTCAAAAAAACTTATGCTTTCTATGTGCTATGTGGTAAAAGAACCACGAATTGGTCTCCCCGCATTTTATCACATTGCCGTTTTCCAAATCCTGTGTAGTTTTGGCGCTTCGCAAAACAAACGGCAATTATGGCTAAAAAAGAAAAAGCAAAAAAAGCAAAAGGAAGCAGTGCTATAGATAAGTTCTTAAATATCGTTGAGCGCCTGGGCAATACCCTCCCACACCCAGCCACGCTTTTTGCGGGTTTTGCCGCTTTAGTCGTCGTCCTTTCCTGGGTGGCCAGTCTCACCGATATGGAAGTAATCCACCCCGGTACCGGCGATACCGTAGTTCCTTTCAACCTAATTTCCGCTGAAGGTCTCGATATGATCCTCAGTAAAATGGTGACCAACTTCACCGGATTTGCCCCATTGGGCACCGTATTGGTCGCCCTACTCGGTATCGGAATTGCAGAAGGCTCCGGCCTTATCGGTTCTGTTTTGAGAATGGTGGTGCTTTCATCACCCAAAAAAATGCTCACCTTTGTCATCGTTTTCTCAGGCGTCATTTCAAACACCGCCAGCGAAGTGGGATACGTCCTTTTGGTACCACTGGCCGCCGTCATTTTCCTCGCCGCCGGCAGACACCCATTCGGCGGACTCGCAGCAGCATTTGCCGGGGTTTCCGGTGGATATAGTGCCAACCTCCTACTCGGCACCATCGATCCGCTTTTGGCAGGACTTTCCGAAGAAGCCGCACGTATCATCGACCCCGATTACACTGTGAATCCAGCAGCCAATTATTACTTTATGTTCGTCTCTACTTTTTTAATTGCCGGACTTGGCACCTGGGCAACCGAAAAACTCGTCATGCCCCGACTCGGCGAATACACCGGAACCGAAAAACCCGAAGAAATACACAAACTCACCCGCGAAGAAAAAAAGGGGATGCTTTATGCCCTCATCGCTTCATTATTGTTTACCGCTTTCATTTTGTGGGGCTTAATCCCGTCCGATGGCTTTTTACGTAACCCCATCAACGGCAGCATACTGCGCTCACCATTCATGTCAGGCATAGTCGCATTCATCTTCCTCGGTGCCGGTATTGCCGGTATTGCCTACGGAATAGGCGCCAAAACCATCAAAAACGACGAAGATGTCATGCGCGGGATGGCCAAAAGCATGGAAACCCTAGGTTCATATATCGTATTGGTTTTCTTCGCCGCCCAGTTTGTCGCCTATTTCAACTGGACCAATCTCGGCCTAATTTTCGCCATCAAAGGCGCCGCATTACTTCAATCTGTGGAACTTGGCAGTATCCCCCTCATGCTGGGATTTGTGGTCGTAGCCGCCATTATCAATTTGGTCATGGGATCGGCCTCCGCAAAATGGGCCATCATGGCACCCGTATTTATCCCCATGTTTATGCTGCTGGGATATTCCCCGGAATTCACCCAAATCGCTTACCGCGTAGGCGATAGCGTCACCAACATCATTTCCCCAATGATGAGCTATTTCGCACTCATCGTCGCATTTATGCAGCGCTACGACCCCAAGGCCGGAATCGGCACCATCGTCTCCACCATGCTCCCCTACTCCGTCGTATTCTTCATCGGCTGGTGTATCATGCTCATCATCTGGATATTACTCGGATTACCCATCGGACCGGACGCCCCACTAGACTATATCCCGGCAGAATAAAAATCCCAATGCCGCATGCCGCCCATCAACCATTCAGGTGAAAATAAAGTCCCTGCACAGGCGGCACCGGGCCTTACGCTCATAGTTCCGGCCACGGTTCGCGCTCCACATCGGCTGGGCAGGAGCTTCTTTGGTCGCTCTGCCCAGCCGTGTTCCGCAGCTTCACCGATGGCCGTAAGCTATCCGCTCCAGTCCCTTGCGGAGGAAACCTCGTTTTCCCAAACTTACAGCCCGAAAATTCGAGGCGGTTTTGGAAGGGTTGAGTCCACTCCAAAAAGGATGATTTCAATCAAAATTGAGGGGATTTTTGAACCGGAGCAAGTGAGGATTCGAAAATCTACCGACAAGGAAGATTTTGGCAGAAAGGGACTTTTTGGAGCAGACTCAGGGTTATTTTGTTTAACAAAATCAAGCCAATAACCGCTCTAATTTCCCTTTCCACTTTTCCCAATCCGGCATTTCTCTGGATTGAAGTTCGTAAAATTTTCGGTTGTGCTCGTGATGAATGAGGTGACACAATTCATGGGTAATGACATATTCTATACAACCGCGTGGCGCTTTTATCAGCTCCGGGTTTAGGATGATTTTTCCTTTCGAGGTGCAACTCCCCCAGCGGGTAGCCATCTCCCGGATGTGCAATCCACTTGGCGCCACGTTGTATTTTTTAAAACGCTCAATGATGGGTTCTGAAAGCGCAGGGAATTTCTGCTTGGCACGTGAGACATACCAACCAATGACTAATTTTTTCGTTTGGTCGGCATTGGGGGTATGCACTTCAATCCATTGACCCTTCAGTTTTACACCTGCCTTCGAATCTTCGATAATTTTCAGTCGGTATTGCCGCCCCATATACAGGTGGGTTTCTCCGCTGACGTATTTTCGTTCTGTGGTTTTTGGGTGAAATGCAGAAAAGTATTGTTGCTGCTTGAGTATCCAGGGGGCTTTCTTTCGGAGCTTTTCCTGAATTTTTTCCATGCCTGACGATAGGGGTGCCTTTACCAAAACCTCCATATTGGGGGTTACAGTAATCCCCAGCGTTTTCCGATCGGAAAATTCCAGACGATAATCAATGACTTTGGAACCAAATTGAATTTGACAATTTATTTTCCCAGCATACACTTCTTTTTCACGCTTCAATAGTTCCATGAAATCATCTGTATTTGTAGGTGGCTACTTCAATGCATTTGCCAGCAAGCTCGTCCATCTCGCCAAAAGAAACACTGACGCCATGCGCATCGCGGACTTCATCGATGAGATAATCGCCAATTTCAATGAGCAGCTTGCCGGTAATGTTGGTTTTATGTTGCCAGTCTATGATGGTTCTTCCCTCATCCATGACGGCATTCTTGATAATGTCATCAATGGCCAATGCAGCAGAAATGGATAGGCTTTCCGATTGGTCTTTATCGCTGGTTTTTTCCAGGATGGATGCGTACGTCAGGCCGTAAAAGGCCTTCGCAACATCTTTGTTGCGCAAAACAGGTGGTATTGCACTGTCGGTGTAGGACAATACATTGTTTTGAATCTCCTGTACTTTGGTGAGGTACTGCGCCTCGCTTAGTCGCTTGGCCTCATAGTTGGAAATGGCTTCATTCAGCATCTGCGAAAACTTCTTGTAAAAAGCGGGATCTTCGCCCATTTTTTCGTTGATGTGCTTGGAAGTTCTACTGGCAATTTTATCCGCTTTGGCCGCCTTGCCCGTTGTGTTTTCTACTTCCTCCTGAAACTTCTCCTTATCAAAAATATTGACCAATTCTGTAATGGTCTCAATTTTATCGGTGGTTATATGGGTGTTGATCAGTTTTTGAATTTGCCCCTCGTATTGTTTGAAATCCACGGTATCGCTAAAGCGTTCAATCACAGCCTTGCGAAGTTTCATGAACATGGCCAAATCGTTTTTGTACAATTCGATGGTTTTGGGAAGAGCGGTTTTGTGAAACGCCATGGATGAAAGGGCCAACTTTAATCCTTTTGCAAAGGTGGCGAGTTTGTTGTAAAAGGTTACCCGAACAGACTCGTCGCGTAAAATGCTTTGATAGGCCTCTGCATCGCGTTTGTTGCGCACGGTTTTGAAGATGTCCCACAATTCGGAATGCAGCTGGGGGAGTTTGTCTATTTCTTCTTGAATGTTGGTCATAACACCATCCAAATCTTCGGCGTCAAATTCGTCGAAGGAAGAATAAACGAGCAGGGCATCGTCGAGATTTTCGATTACCCCGTAATAGTCGATGATGTAGCCAAAATCTTTGTCGGGGTGAACGCGATTTACACGCGCAATGGCCTGAAGCAATTTGTGTCCACGCAGGTTTCGGGTGAGGTACAATACCGCATTTTTGGGTTCGTCAAATCCGGTGAGCAGCTTATCGACTACGATGATTATTTCCGGTTCTTCCTGGTTTTTAAAGCGACTGATGATGTTCTTTTCGTAGCTCTTTGCATTGCCGTGTTCGTTCATCATTCGCTTCCAAAATGTGTTTTCCAAAGCAGAAGAATTCTCGTAGGCACTGTCTTCGCCTTCCCGGTCGTCGATGGAGGAAATAAGCACCTCTGTACTGACGATGTTTATTTCGTCAAAGAACTTTTTGTACCGAATGGCATTCACTTTTTTGTCGCATACCATCTGGGCTTTAAAGGGTGTGCCTTTCCAATTGTCGCGATAGTGCAAACTGATATCCCATGCAATGGCATACATTTTTTGTTCGGCACTATTGAGTTGGTCGGCTCGACTGAATTTCTTTTTGAAATCGGATTTTTGATACTCGGTCATGGGCTCCGCCACCATGCTGAAATAGGTGTCCAGGGGATTTTCATTCACTTGTTGACGCGCCAGTCTGCCCTCGTAGAGGAGTGGGACAACGGCTTTGTCCTTCACGGCCTGATCAACCGTGTAGGCGTCGATCATTCCTCCAAATTTTGCAATGGTGCTTTTGTCTTTTTTGAAAAGCGGTGTGCCCGTCATTGCGATATAACATGCGTTGGGCAAGGCCTTTTGCATCTCGATGTTAAACGTGCCGTATTGGGTTCGGTGGCCTTCATCCACCAATACAAAAATATTGGGGCTTTCCAATGGCCGATGAATTCGCTTCATGGCCGTGGTAAACTTGTTGATGATGGTGGTAACCACGGAATCGCTGTTGCTTTCCAGTAAATCCACCAATCGCTGTCCGGTGGTGGCATTTTCCACAAACATTCCGCATTTTTCGAAGGTGTCGGTAATTTGACGATCCAAGTCGGTGCGATCGGTAACCAGTATAATTTTCGGATTGTGAATGCTCGGCTCCATGGCGATGGCTTGTGCCAGCATGACCATGGTCAGTGATTTTCCGCTGCCCTGAGTGTGCCAAATAACACCGCCTTTTCTCCGTCCTCCTTCCATGGTTTTAATTTGTTGGATGGACTTCTTAACCGCCATAAACTGCTGGTAACGCGCCACCTTTTTTTGCCCATCATCGAAGAGGATAAAACTGAAAATCAAATCCAGCAGACGTTCGGGCCGGCAAAGGCCAAAGAGGTATTTATCTTGTTCGGTCACTTCTACCTCCGCCCGTTCCATGGCGTCAAAATGATGGCGGACGTATTTAAATCGCTCCGAAAAGAGTGCATCTTTCTCCGTGTTGGAAAGGGGGGTGTTTTTCAGGTTTTGAAATGTCGTATTTGGTTTATCCGGATCAGAATCAACGTCTTTCCACTTTGCCCAAAACTTCTCCGGTGTGCCGTTGGTTCCGTAGGATGCTTCCTGAGCGGCAACGCCCAGCAGAAGTTGGGCATATACATAGAGATTTCGTATTCCGTCTTCTTGTTGGTTGCGCAGGTGCTGGCTGATGGACTGACGAATGGGTTGTTTCATGTCGGGCCGTTTGCATTCGATGATGCATATTGGAATACCATTAATGAAGAGTACGATGTCCGGGCGGTAGTGGTCTTTGCTGGTGCTCCGCATCACGCTAAATTCTTCCGTTACGTGAAAGACATTGTTTTCCGGATTTTTCCAGTCGATGTATTGGAGGGTGATGCTTCGCTTTTCCCCGTCAAAGCTTTGGTCGAGAGATTTACCAAGCGTAATTCGGTGATATAGTGCTGCACAGGCGGCTATGTATCCGTCTTGCATGGGCAGTTCCTTCAGTGCTCGAATGCCGTTTTCGATGTTGGCATCACTGATGTAGGTCGTACGGGTAGCGCTTATTTTCTTTTCCGAATTGATGTTTTTGAGTTGCTTGCGCAAAACATCTTCCAGCAGCACGTTGGTGGTTTTCCCACCGCGGTACCGATCGGCTTCAGCCGGACTCAAATACGTATAGCCCATTTTCATCAGCATTTGCAATGCCGGAATTTGGCTGATGTGATCTTCTTTAAAACTGGGGGTGTTCATGGTATTTCTCTTAATTTCTCTCTTAAACGCTCTCTTAATTTCTCTCTTAAACGCTCTCTTAAATTGAAACAATTAATTTTTAAGAGACCACTTCGATTTGCTATAAGTGCCTATGTTTTGAATTTTATTCTTAATTCTTAATTCTGAAAGGAGGTTGCCTACTTTGTTTTTCTTTTGTTTTTCGCTCATCCATTCAGGGAGCTTGTTCCATAAAAGTTCATCAACTTCTTTTCTTTCTAGATGTGAATGCTCTCTGATGGACTTTAGAATTAAGTCTAGATAATAGCTTTTGTCAAAAGCCCTATTTTTTGAGTACCTTGCTTTTTGATCTGTTTTTTGAGCTATTCTTATGCCAATGTAAAAGTTAGGCTTTCTTCCTTCGATTAATTTTCGCCTCTTTAAATACTTTTCCTCAAATCCAGAAAGAGGTTGTTTTTTCTGAACCTTATCCAGCATAATAATCTCTTCCAAAGAAAGTTCTCGGTTACTTGCTAAGAGCTTTGCGTATTCCAAATCTAGAATCTTTCCAGAAATAGTGACCTTCACCTTTCCTCCCGTTAAAACATAATCGGGCATTGGAAAATATCGTTCTCGTTGAAAATTGAATATTTTTTTTATACCACCACCAGCTGTGTCAACCATTTTTAGATTAAACATTGCGGTTGCTAAAAAGCGATTTCGGTAATATTCCTCAGGAGCATCATCTTTTACAACTTTTTCAACACTTCCGGGAATAAATGAGCCTAAATTTGTAAAAACTAATTGGTCATCCATTTCTATTACATTAATCCGTCCGTGCTTTGTGTAATCTTGATGAGCAATGCAATTATTAAGGGCTTCTCGAATGGAATATGGCTCATATTGACTAACTTCATCAGGAAAAAGAGTGCCTTCTTTTATATATCGATACTTTAGATTCCTAATCTTAGAATATACGTTATCCACTGCCAAGATCATTGGACAGCTGAAGATTGCGTAGTCTTTTTCGTTACCTATTGTATCCTTTAGGAGCCATCGGATTTTGACTTCGGAAGGACTAATAAAGTGCTCAGACTCTTCTTTGCCTAAAAGAATAATAGCTGTTCGAGTGATTTTGCCTTTGATTGTAACCTTAGCTTTGTTTAAAAAAGTCTTGTCATCCCAATTATTAACTTCATTTGCCTTTTCCGGAAATTTATTTTTAAAGTTTTTGCGTGCAAGGGTAATAGCTTCCATGTCTAAATCTTCAAGAGATGCTTCGTGAATTATTGTAGCACTCCAATCTTCTGTTGTCGCTTGCGAACGAATTCGCTCTATTTCTTCTAGGTTTAAAGGAGAAAGCTCTTCATTATCTCTACCATAATAATGCCCTTCAAAAGCAATGGGAAAACCTTTGGGAGCCGCTGGAATCTGAAACATAACTACACGACGATCTATGTCGAAAACTTCATGGATTTCGATAAACGTTATCCGGTTTGTGGTTTTGTTAGCAATTTCGCTTTTTAGACGATCTAGGTCTTTTCTTTTTTGGCGAAATTCACTCCCAACGATTGCATGCTTATTATTTTCAATACCAAAAACAAGCCAAGCATAGGGTTTGCCCTTTAAATTTGCTTCATTACTCAAAGCGGAAAAATATTGACCAAGTTTTTTGAAGTCATACCCTCTTTTTGCTTCTTTAAATTCCACAACCTCATTTTCAGCTGAAAGACTCCGAAGGCTTTCTAAAATCTGTTTTAGTTCTAAAGGATTCATAATTCAATTCATTTATTAGTGTTCAATTGCAAATTGTCATTCCGCTGCACATACCCTTGTTGACTGGAGACGAGGGTGGTTTTGCCAATATTGAAAGCAGGCGTGTTACTGTAATGATGGCCAAACGTCCAGAATGAAATACCGGAGTTTTCTATCCAAACAAATTGCTCCAACACCAATATTTTCCCCACGGGCAGTGAAGGATTTTCCATTTGGAATTCCGCTTTGGAGGGGAATTCAAGGTGTAGGTCAGATGCGTATTGAATTTTAGGACTGAACTTCATTGTTTGAAAAAATGGTTAGCATCACTTTAGGCAACATTTTTTATATTTTTTGCCACTGCCACAAGGACATAAATCGTTTCTGCCTATTTTTTGCCCTTTCTTAACGGGTTGGGTTTCTGGCCATATCGATGGCGGGATTATTGGTTTGGAATTTGAAACCTTCAACTCCTTTTTAATTCGAGACGGAATTTCGAAATCAGATAAATACTGATTTATTATTTCGGTTGATTTTTGAAAATCTGCGCCAAAAGTCGAATTAAACACAGATTCTTCAGATGGGTCGTCAATATAGTTGCTGGTTCTTGGCCAATTAAATATAAACGTCATTTGCCAAAGGTCGCCGCATACAAAGCGAATCATTTTTAGTTTGCAATAGGTGATGTTCTCCTTCATTTTTTCGTAATACTCCGCAGACAACAATTGCTGTTGGTGTAAAAATTCAAAAACAAAATCGAGACCCCACACCTTGCCAAAAATTTCCAGTTGGTTTGAAGTGAAAAATTTGTCCAATTTACTTGAAATATAATCATCCAGTGTTTTTGCATCTATGTAAAACCAATTTTCAATGCCTTTTTGCTTGCCAAAAATATTGGTAGCAGCAATATTATTCCACAACCATTCAGACAAAACAAAAGGCAATTGGTATGTATGCAGCATGTACTTTAAAAAATGAATATTTAAAATTAGCATGTGGTCATCGGAGCCTTTTTGAATACTGTCCATAATATCCGCTAAGGACAAATCATCCCTTAAAGCAGAAATCACCATGTTGAAATTGGCCCTATTGTCTTCAAAACCCAAGGACAACATTTGCCGAAACAGCTTATCTTCATCTGTAGGTTTTCCGTTTAAATGTGCCTCATAAAGCTTTTGAAGTTTGCTTACGTAAATGGTGCTTATAAATGGATACGACGCAAAAACATAAAGATCCTGAGATTTCTTGATTGGCTTCCAAACGGCTTGTGAAAACTGCACGGCCAAGTCGTAATATCCGTGATAAATGAGTTGGAACAGCAATGGGTTAATCAGTGTGTCAATTCCGGGAACAGGGTATTTCTGTATAAAGGCCATCCTTTCCTTCAAGCGTTCGATGTCCTTTTTATAGATAAAATAGTCACAAATTTTCCGCTCGATATACTCATGCATTTCAATGTAGTAGTCCAAATCTCTTTGCTTATACCACTCTACGAAAGAAAGCACCTCGTCTATTTTACCGCTCAGAATCAATTGCTCTTTATATTCCTCAAACAAATCGAGCCAATCAATTTCCAAATCGGGAAAATGCTGCATAAGGAATGAAATGAATGGGTATTGTTCCTCCTTTTCAAGTTGACATAGATATTTCAGCACCTCTTCGGGGCTTTTTTCATACCAATTTACGTTTGAATACGCTTTCATGTTTTAAGTCGTTTTTTTTTTTGGTTAATAATTGTTTTGAAAGATACGATATCACCTGCCGAATATACACCAACTGCAAATGGCTGCAATGGGTTATGCCTGAAAAATTCCGCATTGGTGGGGAATTCGAGGAGGGGGTTGGGGGTGTGGTAGGTTTTCATTTACAATGGGGTGAAAAGTGGAAAAGGTTACTATAAAAAGGCCATCATTTTAAACATTAACAAAAATTGAGTCTGCTCTAAAAAGTCCCTTTCTGCCAAAATCTTCCTTGTCGGTAGATTTTTGAATCCTCACTAACAGCTGGTTAGCTCCGGTTCAAAAATCCCTAGATTTTGATTGAAATCAT
This sequence comes from Cryomorphaceae bacterium, assembly GCA_020832345.1. Classification (GTDB taxonomy): domain Bacteria; phylum Bacteroidota; class Bacteroidia; order Flavobacteriales; family Schleiferiaceae; genus CSBr16-58. The sequence continues at coordinate 10,050 of JAFIEY010000056.1, forward strand.
CCTTTTTAGAGTGGACTCAAAATTGGTTGAAAAATATACAACATATATTGTATATTTGCATCGTTCTCTACCCTTGGTAGGGAATCTACAAAGGTTTCGAACGCTGAACCCGTAATCAGCGTTTGTGTTTTTTGACTTTTGAAAGCATTCCATTAAAAGTATGCGAATTTGGCCATTAAAACCAAATTTTGTATATTGACAATAAGACGGCTCGGCAAAAACCGTTTGTTTTTGTGGGGTCGCAAAAAGCCCCCGGTTTTTGAACCGGGGTTTTTTATTTTCGTACAATTCCGTGTGGGTCATTTTTCGATGCTTTTTTAAATAAAATAGGATTCAGTTTGTCGAATTGATGTTCAAGTCCATATTTTCTCAATGAACCTTTTGGGTATTCTTTTCTATAGAGTAAATGACATATTACATCTACAGATTGAAGAAAGTATGAGTCTTGAGAAGACCGAAAAAAAGTGTCCTCCAGAATATTATTAATTGGAATATTCCTTGAGCCAGAAAAAATAGAAGGAACTGGATTATAGACCCTCATCTTTCTTTGCAAGGCAACAAGTTTTCTACTTTCTGTGTCGTCCGCAATTACAATACCTTTATCATTTGCCGTTTTTTTGAGGTATGTGTCATAGCGTTGTAGCAGTCTTCCCCATGCTAAGTTGAAAATATCTGAACCTGAATGATCTTCCTTTTTCAAAAAAACATTGATTACAACTGATGAATCAAATATAGCCGGTATTTGGTCACAGTAATCTTTAAGAATATTTATGCGATCACGCTTTTTAATGTTTTTGTACTCTTTTAGTTTATTGATCCGAATAAGTTCAGTGGAATGTATTTCCGTTCTTTGGTTTAGTCCGTATTTTTCCTTGATGGATTTTCTAAACGTTTTCAACCGCTCTAAACATTGCCCCCAATTTGCCTCGCTAACGATGATGCCAGACAGTCCAAAATGAGGAGAGCTGTATTTGCTTTGTCCTGAATCCCCCGTTTCATCTACATACATTAAGTGCATAGGTGTTTTATTGTTTAGGTTTGTTTTGATGATTTTCAAAAATTGGTTGGAAATTTAAGGTGGAGGTCGGGTGGGTATTGGGTTTTTATTTGCAATGGGTTTTTATTAATATTTCCATTAAATTCGTCATTATCCCAATTATTTGGATTATCAACGATGTATTTTGAGATTCGTTGAAAGGATGAATGATTGTGAACGATTTTTTCCCAATAATTGCGTTGCCTCAGTTTTTTGTTAAACCGTGGCCACCCAAAATTTTTCACCCCACGAATATATTCAACCGTGGTGATGGATTGAAATGCCCCAATCATATCACCAACGGTTTTGTATAGGTAATTTCAATGATACCATGAAAATGATTTGGCATCACCACAAATTCATGCAATTTTAAATTGGGAAATCGTTCCGGCAATTCCAACCATTCATTTTCCACCATTTCCCCGACATGGTTCAATTTCATTTCACCATTTTTAATAATGCCAAAGGGCAACCGCAAGGGATTGCCCCTGCGATTTACACAAATGGTGATGTAATACAATCCGGGTTGTGAATAATCGTATCCTTTTTTGCGGATGCTTTTTCGGTTATGCTTGTTTGGATCGTACGCCATGATTATTTGTATAAAATGGATAAATTTATGTCCCTTAAATTTTAATTCTCTTCTTGCCAGTCAACAACACCTGCATCAACCCCTTTTTCTGCTCCTTTAATTCCTCCACTTTCGACTTTAGCAAGCTGATTTCTTTGTCAGCGGTTTGTAGCACTAGGGCAATTACGGTTTGCTCTTTTATTGAAGGATATGGAATTTTTACCGTGCAGAAATCATCATAACTTATTTGCTTTCCATCGCGAATTCCAATAACGGCAATTGCTAAATGTCCGATAAAGTCGTGGCTTTTGAAATACTGCTTATAGAATTCTTCATCAACAGGCTTTTTAGGCTTAAGAACAGTATAAGCAGGACTTACCAATCCTCTGTAATATGAATATTCTATGCCACCTTGGAATGAACGTAAGCTGATTACAAAATCACCAACTTCAACAAGTTTAAAGCTTTCTGTTCCAGTAGTTGGCATCGTCACTCTCCCTTCCAACATTGTTCTAGGGATCATTCCTCTGTCTTGGGTAGCGGAAAGAAGAATTCCATCCGTAAAACCTTTTAAAGAGACACTTTTGAAAACTTCACCAGCGCCTTGCTTATTCCACTCCCCCTCAAACCCCTCCAATCTCTTTTTCCCCGTCAACAACTGCTGCATCAGCCATTTTTTGCGGAGTTCTTTTTGAGCGATGAGTTTCTCGGTGGTGTGAATGGCGTGATCCCAGGTAGAAAGGCACTGGGCTATGGCGCGTTGTTCTGGGAGGGGAGGCATTTTTAATTTTATCCTTAGAAGTTTGGCAACTGAAAGGCCTGGTTGCGCAGAAGACTCTGAAAGTCTATTTAGGTTTTTATAATCAAGCTTATACGCTAAGAAATTTAAATCATTATCATTATTTACTTGTACTGCAATAGCGTGTTCTGATATGTAATTCTTACCCTTTATTTTTTGAATGTTTCCACATAAAGCCCCCTGTCGTCCAATTAACAGATACTGACCCTCATGGGTATATGAGTCCGTGAAGCCTCGAAGTCCATTTCCTCCAAACACAGGATACTTGCCCTTTTGGGAAATAGCTTTTGAAACGATTCCAGCCCCACTTTTAAAATGATTGCAAATCTCTTCTAGTCGTTTGTTTGTCCATTGACTCTTTAGTCCATCTGCAATTTCTTTATCTTGAAAGGTTGATATTCCTGAATCTACGTTTTTTCTAAAATATTTGTCATCTTGTTTAAAGATTTCAATTAATCGTTTTGAATCTGGGTAAGAATCAGAATTAGGTTTTGTTGAAGTGGAAATAATAAAGTCAAAATTATTGAATTCACTAGACCAAGGAATTTGCAATTGCCCATTTCTATTTACACTTGGAGACTCGTCTCCTACTTTGTAGTGATCAGGATTAAAACCATTACTAAAGTGATCGTTCCATAAACTACTTAATGTCTGTATTTGGCTATTTTGTTTTTTGGGATTAAGGAGCAACGGCAGGCATCCCCACCCCCAATTAAATCTTTCATTTTCATATATTGATTTGTATTCCGCATTTATTATTGCATGAGCCACCTCAATCACACTTTCAGTATTACAGTATTTTTCCAAGATAGGAATTAAGTATGCTTTCCCTTTTTGACTTTTAGTTACTAATGAAGAAGAAAAAACCATAGTGTAGGTTTTTCTCTTGTCTGAAAATCTCCCGTACCTTATTGGAGCATCAACTAATTTTGATTCTGACATCAATAAATAGTCGTCTCGAAGTTTTTTTCTAAAACTGTTTTCATCCCACCATAGAGAGCCGATGATAAGTACTGCCCCTTTTAGTTTTTTGTCGTCTTTCATTTTAATCATCAATTCATTGATTTTGAAATTCTATTTTTTGGTTTTTAGCCGTTTTTGCACTTCTTTATCAAAATCACTCTCAAATTCCCGATCCTGAATTACCCGAAAAGACTCAAATTCTTTATTGGCTAATTGCATGGCTATTTCGTGACTGATTTTCCCTGCGTTTTTGAGTACGCGGTAGTCGTTGAATTGGAGAAATGCATCGAGTTTGGCAATCCAGTCTTTCATGGTCATGGTAATTTGCCGTCGCGCTTGATTTTCGGCATAGTCGAGGTACATGCTCACAATTCGGTTAAGGGCATCAATTTCTTCTTCGTCTAAGTAATTTTTGGCAACGGCGATGTCCTTTTTTAGGATTTTTCCTTTGGGCGCATTCTTCCACGTTGTAAGTCCCATATTTGGCTTTTCAGCGTTGGCGCGTTTGGCGATGAGTTCTGCCGCAGTATGTCCGGTAATGGCCCAGTGAAGTTTGTTTTGCACCGTCTTATAAAAGGTTTGCGTCACCTCCGCACCGGGGTCGTAATCAATGCTGCATTGGGCATAAATATCGGTGATCTTCTGATAAAACCGTCGCTCACTGGCTCGGATCTCCCGTATGCGTTCCAGCAACTCCTCAAAGTAATCCCTGCCAAATCGCTGTCCCTGTTTTAGGCGTTCGTCGTCCATCACAAACCCTTTGATGATAAACTCGCGCAATGCTTTGGTCGCCCAAATCCGAAATTGTGTCGCTTGGTAACTGTTCACACGGTACCCTACAGCAATAACAGCATCGAGGTTGTAAAAATCAACCTCTCGGCTAACCTCTCGTTTTCCCTCGGTTTGAACTATTCGAATTTTTCGAATAGTTGCACTTTCATCAAGCTCATTGGTTTTGAATATTTCCTTGAGGTGGTAATTAATGGTTTGAACCTCAACGCCAAATAGTGCGCTCATGCGCTTTTGACTCAACCAAAACGTCTCGTCCTCAAACATAACCTCTACCCGAATATTTCCATCGGGAGCGCTGTACATGATGATTTCGCCTTCTTTCATTGGGTTGGTTTTAGATTAACGATTTTTGATGGTTTGACATAATCTTACCTGTTCAATCCTTTGAGATTGCTTTTTCCTATAAGAGATTTAAGTTGCTGTATGGCTATGGCGTTTAGTTTCCGAAGTCTTTCTCCCTGTTGTAGTCCCATGCGGATAAATTCGGCATTCATGCTTTCTAAATTCGCCAAGACAAGAAGTTGTTCCAAAGTACTGTAATCTCTGATATTCCCTGTTTTGTCTGGATTTGCTTTCCGCCACTGTTGTGCTGTTTTTCCAAATATGGCTACATTTAACATGTCGGCTTCAGAGGCATAAATGAACTGCTCTTGCTTTTTAGTAATATTGTTGGGAATGATATTTTCTTTGATAGCATCGGTGTGGATATGGTAATTAACTTTTGATAATGTACGGTTTAAGTTCCATTTTGTTGAGAGTCTTTTATTTTCATCTTCTTTCAATCGTTGAAACTCAACAATTAGGTACATTTTAAACTCCACACTAACCCAAGAGGCAAACTCAAATGCAATATCTTTATGGGCATAAGTGCCTCCATATCGGCCAGTTTTTGACATAATTCCGATTGCACGGGTCGCCTCTATCCATCTTTTAGGCGTCAGTGAAAAGCTGTTTGAGCCCGCCATGATTTTAATTCCATCGAATTCGATGGAATTAAAATTAGGATTATGCAATTGCTCCCAAAGCCCAATAAATTCTATGGTGCTGCGGTTTCGCATCCAGTTTTGCAAGATGTAGTCGCTTCTTTCCGCATCTCGGTGTCTAGCAATGTCTGTGATGGAAATATAGTCGTCGGCTTTGTCCGAGATAATGCTTACAGCAAGCCCTTGCACGTTTAAAGTAGATTTTTTTTCTTTTGCCATGGTGGTTTGATTTTCTTATTTGAAATAATCCCGTACTTAGTTAATCCATTAATTCCTTTAAATACTTCGCCATTTCTACCTGCACTTCTTTCAATTCACCTTCCAGTTTTTCAATCTCCTTCTGAACGGCCGCAATATCCACTTCGGGTTCTTCCTCAAAGGTGTCCACATAACGGGGAATGTTGAGGTTAAAATCGTTTTCGGCAATTTCCTCGTAAGTGGCCACGTAGCTGTACTTTTCTTCCACTACACCGGGTGTCGGTTTCCCGGCATTGAAATCCCGGTAGGTGCGAACAATGCGGTCGATGTCTTCTTCGCGGAGTTTGTTTTGGTTTTTGGCAGATTCGTAGTGCCTGCTCGCATCGACGAACAAGACGTTGGTGTTTTTCCCTTTGGCTTTATTGAACACGATAATAGCGGCGGGTATGCCGGTGCCGAAAAACAAATTGGCGGGCAGGCCAATAACGGCTTCCAGCAGATTTTCCTCGATGACTTTGGTGCGTATTTTCCCTTCACTTGCCCCGCGAAACAGCACGCCGTGGGGAACAACGACCCCTGCTTTTCCCTGTTCGTTCAGGGTTTCTATCATGTGGGTAATAAACGCCCAATCGCCCTTGCTCTTTGGGGGGACACCGCGCCAAAAGCGGTTGTAGGTGTCGGTTTCGGGATCAAAGCTATTGATGGATTTATCTTCCCGATCGCTGGTCTTTCCCCATTTGTCGAGGGAAAAAGGTGGATTGGCTACAACGGTGTCAAACCGCATCAAGGCATCGCCTTCTTTGAGTTTGGGGTTGCGAATGGTGTCACCCCAGCGGATGGTGGCATTGTCGAATCCGTGTAAAAACATATTGATCACCGCCAAAGCCCAGGTGCTGCCGTTCGCTTCTTGTCCATACAGCGAGAAATTGTCGGAGCCCACTTCTTGGCCGGCTTTGATGAGCAATGAACCCGAACCGCATGTAGGATCACAAATCCGGGAGCCGGGTGCCGATTTGGTCAGTTTTGCTAAAAGGGTCGAAACCTCTGCCGGGGTAAAAAACTCACCGGCTTTTTTCCCGGCGTCGCTGGCAAAGTTAGAGATGAGATACTCATAAGCCCCGCCGATGATGTCGTTTCCGGATAGGTGCGAAGGACGAAGATCGAGTTTGTCGTTGTCAAAATCGAGCAGCAGGTTTTTTAAGCGGGTATTTTTGTCGCGCTCGTCGCCCAAAACACTGCTGTTGAAGTTGATGTTTTTGAAGATGCCCGCACCGTCTTCACTGTAGAGTTTGTCGCGGTTGGCTTCTTGCAGGTCTTCCAGTGCAATATCGATGAGCTCCCCGATGTTGGTTTCATTTCGCTTGTCAAACAAATAGCGAAAGTGGCAATTTTCCGGCACCTTAAAGCGCTCGTATTGCATGGCCCGCTTAGCGCGTGTGGCGTCCCCCTCGTATTTTGCAAGGTAGCCTTCGTACTTGTCGTCGTGTACATCGCTGAGGTATTTTATAAAGAGCATGGTCAGTACATAGTCTTTATATACACTGGGGTCTATGCTTCCTCGAAAGGTGTCACAGGCTTTCCAAACGGCGTCATTGATTTCCTTTTGGGTTATTTTTTTACTCATGCTATGGCTTGAATTAATAATTGTTGAATGTGTTGGTCTCTTAAATTTTCGATGCGTTCCCGGATGGATTTTTCGCGTTTGCGAAGGCGCATTATTTCCAAAATGGTTTGTTGCATTTCGATGGAAGGAATAGAAACCTCCAGTTCACCCAGGGTTTTTTTGGAGATGGATGCAATGGAAGTCCCTTTGGCTTGTGAGCGCAAATAGGCCATGGTGTTGGGCTGGTTGATGCTCCACGCCAGGTATTCGGGTAAGATATTGTTGGTATTGTACAGGCGAAGAATCAGGAATGAGGTGGAGGCGATTGCCGGTGGATTGTTGTTGTGGTAAACGGCTGCAAAATTTTTAGCGCCCTTTGCAGCAAAAAGTACATCGCCGGGGATCAGGGCGTGTTTTTGTGTTTTAGCATTGCTTGGGATGTCCGGGTATATGGCGTGACTTAGCTGTCCATTATCGTCAAAGTGCCTGGTAAATAGATAAGCATAATCTCCGTTTGGTTCGGGTTTGCCAAACATTCCGGTGTGCAATTTTGCGATATGTTGAATTTTTGCTTTCAGTTTATGAGAAGTATGGTTTCTACAAAAATTTAATGAATTGCAAATATAAAAATAAAAAGTTGAATTTTAAGACCTTTGCTGAATATTTTACGGTCTGAAATTATGCCCAGATTATAAAGCATTTTGGTCCATTGCGGAACAAATGTTTCCTGCCCCGCGCCCATAATTCTAAAAGTATTTTCAAAAATGTTGTAGATTGCACCCGCCAACCCAAGATTATCCCTCAAGCAAAAACCATGAGTATGCGCCAAAAAGTTCCGTTCTGCCAAAATCTTCCTTTTTGGAATGGACTCAACCATTAAAACCAATTTATCATGATTTTTGAGAATCGTTTTAAAAAGATACCATCCGCAATTGTACTGGTTTTTGCCATAAATATCACAATTTCTTGTGGCGGTGGTTTGGCGCATTTTGAAAAACTTTTTCAAATGCAGGATCAGGTTGAGGACAGCTTATCGTCTTGGATCAGACATTTTGCCCTGTATCCCGAATCATATCGCGCCATTTCTTTTTCCGAATTTTCCCCGACTATTTCAACTATAAAAGGAGTTCCTGTGCCTGAAAGTGAGGTGTATATCATCAAACATCAACATGAGATTTTAGACATCGACAGCAACCTGCAAGTCTTTTCCGGATACTTTCTGCTCAATTACCAGTTCGATGTCACCCTAATTGAAATCAATCGAAGTCAGTCCCTTGGGGGAGCATTTCCACCAAGGACAGAGGTGTGGATGGAGAAATTTGGCCGACCACTAACGGCCTCAGATTCCATTGCGTTTTTGGAAAAACAGCAAGCACTCTATAAAAAAACCACGGATATGATAAAGGAAGCAAAGGAAAGTGGGAAACTGAAAGACATTGATGATCAAGAAATAATCAATCATCTGGACGAACTTATCCGGGAATCTGAGTCACGAAAGGGAAATTGATGGATGAGATTAGAAAATAATCCCGAATATTTCACAACTTCACTACCCGCTTGACGACCACGCCTTCTTCATATTTTACGACAATTAAAAAAGACCCACTTGGCAAAAATGACAAATCGATTGGATTATCTTGTTTAAAGGAGGTTTGATGAACCACTTTGCCAGTTGCATCGACAACAGAAACCCGCCCATTTTCAATCGAGCTAGATTCTAGGTGGTCCTGCTCCAAGAAGTTCCTTTCTGCCAAAATCTTTCTTTGTGGACTCAATTATTAAAACTGACACCAAATCTGATAAGACAGTGTTGACGGAAATGTAATTAGTTTTTACGTTTAAAAACAACTACCGACTCTCTGGCAGTGAAACCGGTATGACCATTAGAATTGATTACATCATGTATCGATTGAGTTATGGTTAAATAATCATCTTTAATGTCAATGGTTGGGTTGACTTCGGGAGCTTCAAACATATCAATGGTGACGTTGAATTCAAACGGTTTATTTGACCTAGGTTCCTTTCTTCTTCTCCCACGCCTCCGCAACGTCCTTCAACTCTTTGTAAAATTCTTTCCCAAACTTCCGCACTAAAGCGTCTTTAGCAAATTCATATACTTTGATTTTCATGGACTTGCCCAACTCACAGGCTGGTGCACAGATATCCCATTCGTCGTAGTTTACCGCGTACCACCCACTGCGGTATTTGCGCACGCGAATGGGATAGAGATGACAAGAAACGGGTTTGGGAAAATTGATCTTCCCGGCACGATAGGCCTTTTCTATACAACAAAGCGCAGTCTTGCCATCAAAAACGACATACGCGCATTCCTTTCCCTCCACCAAGGGTGTGGCATAATCGTCTTGCGCATCCGGAATCCAAGTGCCCTGCTCCTCAATGGCCTTGATGCCCTCGGGTCGCAATCCATCCTTTATCACCGGATAAATCTCCTCCAGGATTTTCGTCTCCTCCAGTTCCAACGGCGCCCCCGCATCCCCCGCCACACAACACGCCCCATGACACTTACTCAGGTCACAGTGGAAAGCCTCTTCGAGGATGGTGGAGGCGATGATTTTTTTGTTAATTTCAAATGCCATTCGATTAGCAATTAGTAATTAGAAGTTAGCAATTATTTGCTTTTCAGCTTTTTAGTTATTGATACTAATAAACGAAGAAGTTCTTTTATGTCATTAGAAATCGAATTATATTCTTCATCATTTATAAACTTGGTTTTGTGTAACAAATCAATCCAATAGTCCGTTTCATTGGCCTCTTTGAGCGCAATGTGAAGCTTGTGTAGAAAGTCAGCTTTACTCTATGCATATTCAGACTCTCTTATCATTGCGCCAATGGAGTTGCTTAATCGAAGAAGTTGTTTTGACAAAACATACTCTTTTCTTTCAAACGCCAAAACCTTGTATAATTCAATAACCTTAATGGAGAAGTGAAAACTTTTATCCTTAACTATATTTTTACTCATAGCACAATTACTAATTTCTAATTTCTAACTGCTAATTGTTAGCTGAAGTTCTCGCAACTGTTCATCCCCAAGCACCGCCGGCGCTTCAATCATTAAATCTCTCCCCGCATTATTCTTTGGAAAGGCGATGAAATTGCGGATGTTTTCCTGTCCGCCGAGGATGGCAACGAGGCGGTCAAAACCGAGGGCGATGCCGCCGTGGGGTGGAGCACCGTACTCAAAGGCTTGCATGAGGAAACCAAATTGTGACTCGGCTTCTTCTTTGGAGAATCCGAGCAGATCAAACATTTTGGATTGTAAGGTGCGGTCAAAAATACGGATGGAACCTCCGCCGATTTCGTTGCCGTTGAGCACGAGATCGTAAGCATTGGCGCGGACTTTTCCCGGGTCGGAATCGAGCAGGGGAATGTCTTCGGGTTTTGGCGAAGTAAAGGGGTGGTGCATGGCGTACCAGCGGTTGCTTTCCTCGTCTTTTTCGAGCAGTGGGAAGTCAATAACCCAAAGGGGAGCAAATTCTTTTGGGTTTCGCAATCCGCGTTCGTTGCCGAGGTGCAAACGGAGTTCGCCAAGGGCCTTACGTGCGCGATCGCCGGTGTCGGCAATGAGCAAAATGAGGTCGCCATCCTGAGCATTCATGGCGGTTTTCCACTCCATGCGTTGCTCGGCAGAGAAAAACTTGTCCACGGAAGATTTGTTGTCGGCATCGCATTTCATCCAAACGAGACCTTTAACGCCAATTTGCGGTCGCTTGACGAAGTCCGTCAACTTGTCGATTTCTTTTCGGCTCATTGCGGCGCCGCCTTCCACGCAAATGCCACCTACGTACTCGGCCTGGTCAAAAACCTGAAAGCCTTTGTTTTGGACCAGTGTAGTTATTTCGGTTAAGGTCATGCCAAAGCGAATGTCCGGCTTGTCGATGCCGTATTTGTTCATCGCATCGGCATAGCTTATGCGCGGGAAGGCTTCGGAAATGTTGGCATCCACCACGGTGTTGAGCAAATGGCGGGTGAGTCCCTCGAAGGTATTCAGGATGTCTTCCTGTTCCACAAAGGCCATCTCGCAGTCGATTTGGGTAAACTCCGGCTGACGGTCGGCGCGGAGGTCTTCATCGCGGAAACAACGTACGATTTGGAAATATTTGTCGTAGCCACTCACCATCAAAAGTTGCTTGAACGTTTGCGGTGATTGGGGTAAGGCGTAAAAGTGTCCGGGTTGCATGCGTGATGGCACCACAAAATCGCGGGCACCTTCCGGAGTAGATTTGATGAGGTATGGCGTTTCTATTTCGAGGAAATCGCGTTCTGCGAGGTAATTGCGCACGGCCATCGCCACCTTATGGCGTAGTTTCATAGCATCTTGTAGTGGATTGCGGCGCAGGTCGAGATAGCGGTAGGTCATGCGGAGTTCTTCACCGCCATCGGTATCGTTTTCGATGGTAAATGGCGGGGTTTTACTGGCGTTGAGCAGGGTAAGCGACTGCACCTCCACTTCGATGTCGCCCGTGGGCATATTGGGGTTTTTAGATTGGCGTTCGATAACCTGTCCGTTGATTTGCACAACAAATTCGCGGCCCAGTTTTTTGGCGCGGACAAAAAGTTCGGCGTCCTTTTTCTCCACAAAGCTCAATTGCGTAATGCCGTAGCGGTCGCGCAGGTCGGCAAAAATCTGTCCGCTCATGACCCGGCTACGCTGAATCCATCCGGCTAATTTCACCTCATTTCCAATATGTTCGCTGCGGAGTTCCCCGCATGTGTGGCTTCTGTACATAATCCTCGATTTTAGAGCCGCGAAGGTATGGAATTTAGGGTTTAAACGGGATATAAAAATCACACTTCTCCGTCGAGCCAACGCTTAAAGGAAGCAGACCGCTCTGAGCTCACCATCACCTCCAAATCGGATTTTGGTTTGAGTTGGATTTTTAATTTGCTTTTGGGATAAACCAATACTTGTTCGATCGCGGAAATTTGACTTAAAAACTGTCGATTGAGTCGGAAAAACAACTTTGGATCCAACATGCCGCTGAGTTGGTCGAGGGTAAAATCCACCGCGTATTCATTTTTTGTGTGAGTCACTAAAAAGGTGTTGTTACCCTGTGCGCGGAAATATGCGATATCCGCAATTTCTATGGTTTTTATCTTTTGACCAACCACCACAGAAAAGCGAGATTTATACGATGGCATCTGACCTTGTAGCAAGGAGCGCAATTCACTGATGGGAATTCCCGGGGTTTGACCTGTGCCACGCCACGATTTAAACTTTTCCATGGCGGCCTGTAATTCGTCGGAACGAACGGGTTTTAGCAAATAATCAATGCTCCGCAGTTTAAAAGCCTTCACGGCGTATTCATCAAAGGCGGTCGTAAAAATGATGGGTGGCGTTTGGGGAATTTCCTCGAATATTTGAAATGAAAGTCCGTCGCCAAGGTGAATGTCGAGAAAGACCAAATCGGGCATGGGGTTTTCTTTAAACCATTGTACAGCAGACTTCACCGAATCCAAAACACCTACAATGTCAATGCTGGGGTCATAACGATGGATAAGCAAGCTCAGTCGTTCACTGGCGACTTCTTCATCCTCAATGATAAGTGCATTCATAGTTCTGATTCTTTTTCAAGCAAAGATATTTCCAACCGGAAGATATTATTTTCTCTAAAAACCTCAACCGGGGTAAACCAATCCTCGTAAGTCGGCATATCGGATTTCCAGTTTTCCAAATGCTTCATAATTAGCTTGTTCCCCTTTACAAACAGCTGTATCCGCAGTGGTTCATCTTTTGTCATGATGCTTTTTTCTATCGCTTGTTCGATGACCAACTGGGTAATTAGCGGTGCTACAAAAAAATCCTCGTTCCAGGTGGATTCATCCGTTTGTAATTCCAAACTTTTGGGATAGCGGTTTTGCAATATAAAACCATAAGCCTTCAGAAATTTTGCCTCTTCCTGAAGCGAAACCCACTTCTTTCCCCGCGATTCGAGTATGTATCTATAGACAAAGGATAGCTCATCCAAAAAATTGGCTGCGAGGGTTTTATCTTTCATAATCAACATAGAAAGCACACTGAGGCAGTTGAATAGAAAATGGGGATTGATTTGACTTTTCAGCGTTTCAAACTGCTGACTCGCTTGTTCCCTAAGGATGCGTTCACGGCGCAAAGCTTCTTCTTTTAGAAAAACATAGCTCTGGTAACCAGTTCGCACAAAAAAGATCAAACTACTCAAGAGGAAAATGAAAATATACGTTTGTCGAAAGCGAAGGCGTAAAACATCCGAAAAGGAAAATGACAAATTCACCGCAGCAACGGGCAACACATAAGTTAAGCTAAAAAGCAAAAGGATGGCACCCATAGTGGCTAGGTATTCCCATATAATGCGCTGATAAGAAAGGTAATTGTTTTGGTATTTTTTGAGAAAAAAACGAGAAACTCCGATAAAGGTAAAATGGGTTAAAATGGCAAAGAGGAAAAACAACGCCAATTCAAGGTAAATAACGTCTCCTACACCTTCGTATTCTGAACCGTGATTGATGTACCCCAAAAGAATTAGACCCATCAGATAGGTAAATATCAACGGGAGAGGTTTGAGCAGGTTTACGAAAATACGCTTAATTATGGACCTCATTATACTTTGGAATTTAACAATGGCACCTTGGCGATAAAGTAAGTATCTGTCGGGATGATTTCCACTTTTCTATCGCTTAAATACTGGTACCGATTGATGATGTTTTCGAGTCCCACCCCCGTTGAGGGTTCAGATTGACGGCGTTTTTGCAAATTGTTCCGAACCACCAGGGTATCTTTTTCGGTAAAAATTTCAATGGTGAGTGGATCTTCCTTTGAGACGATATTGTGCTTGATGGCATTTTCCACCAGCAACTGCAAAGTAAGCGGCGGAATCAAAAGATCATTGGCCTCGTTTTCAATGGAAATTTGCGAAATGAGGGTATTTCGAAATCGGATTTTCAAGAGAAAGAGATAGCCTTTAATAAAATTGAGTTCATCTTTAAGGGTTGTCAATTCGATGTCCTTTCTGTTGGTTACATAGCGGAAGGTTGCCGCCAGCTCATCCACAAACTGCACAGCTGTATCTTCATCCTTGTCAATCAAAGTGGAAAGTGCGTTGAGACTGTTAAACAAAAAGTGCGGACTGATTTGGTTTTTAAGAGATTCCATTTGCGCCATTGTCCTTGCGCGTTCCAGTTTTTCCGCTTCCAGTTTGGCCTGTTTCAATTGCCCGAAAATATTATAGCCTGTTAGGGTAGAAAAATATCCCAAGGCAAAAGCGAAGTTGAACACATAATTCATTCGAATTTCCTGAGCGGAGTCCACCGGGGAGACAAAGCCGTCCATGAAAAAATAGAAGGGAACAAAGGCCACAAAGGTTAGTAAGAACCAACTGTACAAACAAAAAATCACAGCTGCCAGAATGACCTTTTGGGGTGAGATCAGTATTTTTTGATGTTTGATTTGGAGGTCAAAACGTTGAGCCAGATATGCATATCCTTCATAGAGCAGCAAAAACATCAGGAATGCATAGATGAGGTCAAAAACTGTATGATCCCAGCGGTATTTCCATGTACCATATAAAATGAATGCGAACATCAGCGTATATAAAACGCTTAGAATGCTCGCAAACAAAATTTTCCAAAAAAATGGTTTATCGGTCATGCTGAAATATTACATGGCAAAAATAACGCTCAGTTCAATGATTCCGCGCGTTCTTTAACTGCAATATTCATGGCGTTAAAACCGGCTTTTACGGCAGTGTTCAATTGTTTTTTCATAAACGGAACCATAATACCGTAAAAATTTTCACGATGGTTTAAGGTTGTCGTACCATTGTGATTCCGCTTAAGTTCAAAAATATGTTCACCGTCAAAAAGTCCGGGAATCAGAAATACACCTTTCCATCTAAATATCTTTTGATTTTCAAAATCCAAAACTTTTGGAGCGAAGGTCATTGGTTTACCACCCTCGGGGTGAATGCTGATCTTTATTCGTGACAAAAAAATAAGTGTCGAAGCCACCACCAATCTGATTTTACCCATTTTGTTTCCCGTTTCACCATCCAATTTTCCCGCTTCACCATGTTTGGTTTTTAAACACCCTGCTAATCAGCGCACTTTTGCACCGTCAAACACAAAAACCATTATCATGAGAATGTCAAAATTCCGATTTAATCAAACCTTTTTACAGGCTTCATTTGCCCTTGCAGCATTCGTATTCACACTTTCGGTAAATGCACAACAAACCATTCGCGGTGAGGTACGCGACGCCGAAACTGGCATGGAACTCATTGGCGCCAATGTGGTGATCCTCGACCATGAGCCAGTTATTGGCAGTGCAACCGATGAGATGGGACACTTCATTTTAAGAGATGTGCCTCTGGGTCGTGTCAATGTGAAGGTTTTCTATTTGGGTTATGCGCCAAGGGTTATTAAAAATGTATTGGTCACCGCCGGAAAAGAGGTTGTCCTTCGCATCGACATGGAAATGTCCTTTTACGAAGTAGAATCTATAGAAGTAACCCATAAGGTCGAACAAGGCGAATCTTCCAACGAATTTGCCACCACCAGTGCCCGGACGTTTAGCGTAGATGAAACCAAGCGATTTGCGGGTAGCCTCGGTGACCCGGCACGTATGGTGTCTTCTTTCGCCGGAGTAGCCAGCGATCCGGCTGGAAACAACGACATCGTAGTTCGCGGAAACTCACCTAAAGGCATCCTCTGGAAACTCGAAGGGGTGGAAATCCCAAATCCCAATCACTTCGCGGCGGAAGGCGCTACCGGCGGCCCCATTAATGCCATTAATGTAAATATGTTGGCAAACTCAGATTTCTTTACCGGTGCATTTGCGCCCGAATACGGCAATGCATCTTCAGGTGTCATGGACATGAAATTTCGCACTGGAAACCACAAAAAACACGAGCGTTCATTTACCATTGGTGCGCTTGGAGTAGAAGCAAATGTTGAAGGGCCACTGTCTGCAAAAAGCAATAGCTCCTACATTGCCAACTACCGCTACTCTTCACTTGCCATGATGGACAACCTCGGTTTGGTCGATTTTTCCGGCGTACCCAAATATCAGGACGTTGCTTTTAAAATCAACATTCCCACGAAAAAATACGGAAGGTTTAGTTTATTCGGAATGGGCGGCGTTAGCAGCATTCGCCAGTCAACCGAAGATTCCCTCGGGGTGAATAAACTCCACGCAGATTTCACGGCAAACATGGGCGTAGTGGGAGTCAATCACGTTTTCCCATTGAGCCAAAATGCGTTCTTAACCAACAGCATTTCCGCCATGACCAATGGCAACGGTGCAATCATCAGCATGGAAAATGAATCATTAAACGAAAAAATCGCCAGCGAAAATCTTCAACGAACCTCCTACCGAGCCAGTTCCTCATACACCCTCAAGGTGGATTCGCGAAACACTTTAAAAACCGGAGTGATTTACGCCATCAATGCTTTTGATTTTTACACCGAAATGCAGATGAGAGAAACAGGGGAAATGGAGCGATATGTGGACGAAAAAGGACAAGCAGATTTACTTCAGTCGTACGTAAGTTGGAAATACCGCTTTACCGAAAAACTAACCATAACTGGTGGATTCCATACCATGACATTCCTACTAAACAACTCGCATTCCATCGAACCTCGCGCCGGTCTCACCTATCGGTATAGCGACAAACAAACCTTCACGGCCGGCTACGGACGCCACAGCAGATTAGAACCGATGACGTTGTTTTTTGCAAATGTACCACAGGAGGATGGTTCAACTCAACAGAGCAACCGGGGATTGGGTTTCGGAAAAGCAGATCACTTTGTGGGCGGCTACCGCTTGATGCTTGCACCCAACCTGATGATAAAAACGGAAGCCTATTACCAGTTTTTACACAATATTCCGGTAGATGCTGACCCAACCAGTCCGTATTCAATGATAAACTCTCCAGGTTGGTTTACTACACGAGCGCTGGTGAATGGCGGTTACGGAAGGAATTACGGGGTTGAGTTGACAGCGGAAAAGCTATTTTCAAACAACTATTTCTTTTTAAGCACCCTGTCGCTGTACCAATCTGAATTTAAAACCCTCGAAAACCAGTGGAGGGAAACCATGTTCAACGGGAATTATATCACCAATTTCCTTTTTGGGAAAGAGTTTGTGCGCAACAAAGACAGCAAAAAAGTCACCTACGGAATCAGCGGCAAAGTTCTGTTTGCCGGTGGTATGCGCTACACTCCCATCGACTTGGAAGCATCGAAAAGACAAGGAATGAGCGTGCGTGATGATCGTAGATACTTGTCTTTACGTGCCGATGACCTATTTATGACCAATGTGGTTTTTTACATCCGCAAAGACAAAAAGAAAACCACACATGAGTTTAGGATTGACATCCAAAACGTGACCAACAATCAGGCATTTGTCAATGACTACTACAACCCAACTGATCATAGCATTGTCAAACTTTACCAATTGCCGATGATGCCCAATATTGCCTATAAAATTGATTTTTAAACCAAAAAAAAACACAATCGCCATGAACAAAGAAAGCAAACTTAAATCTCTAGTAGAAAAGGCCGTAAACGGAAAAGATATTTTGGGCATTCAACTCAGGTTGGAGTCCGGAGATGGGAATGTTATTCAATCCGCCGCTGCGGGAAACATGCAAACGGAAACACCGTTTTACATTGCGAGCATCAACAAAATAATGATTTCCGCACTTGCGCTGCGTTTGTGCTATCAGGGCAGTATTCATCTATCCGACAAGATTTCCAAATACCTGCCGAGTGCGTTAATTAGCGGCATTCACATTTGGAAAGGACGTGAGTATTCCTGGGAAATTACCGTGCAGCAATTGATGTCCCATACCAGCGGAATACCGTGTTATTTACTAAAAAAGCAAGCAAATGGACGCCGTGGCATGGATGATTTGCTGGCCGGAAAAAATGAAGCATGGCCATTGGAAAGGGTTGTAAGGGAAGTGAAGCAGATGAAGCCTCATTTTGCACCGGGCAATGGAAAAGCGGCTTATGGAGAAACCAATTTCCGTCTTTTGGGGCGGATATTGGAAATCGTTACCAGGAAGTCCATCTCCGATCTTTTAACGGAAATGTTTGATGAATTAAACATGCGAGACACTTTTGTACTACCCAAGAACCAAAGTTTTAAACCCGTTATTCGCCATGGTAAAGAAATTCCATTAGAAGCCTATTGGCGCTCCACAGGGCATGATATTGTCAGCACAGCCCGTGATCAAATCACATTTTTGCGGGCCTTTATAAAAGGATATTTTTCACCCGAAACTATGTTGAATTATGACAAGGGGTTTCTTCCCATATTTTTTCCCCTACATTACGGATTGGGCGTGCAAAAGTTTTCCATTCCCCGATGGCTATCGCCATTTGAGGCACAGCCCACATTTTACGGTCATTGCGGTAGTGTAGGATCCATCGCTTTTTACGTACCAGAACACGATGTTTATATTTCCGGCACCATCAACTCCGCCGGCAAACCCAGGGTGATATTTCGGATTATGTTGAAGGCGTTGAGGCTATTTAATTCAAAGTATTCATTTGGACCTCGTGTTGAGAATTGAAGATACAATAAAGAGTCTGCTCTAAAAAGTCCCTTTCTACCAAAATCTTCCTTGTCGATAGACTTTCGAATCCTCACTTGCTCCGGTTCAAAAATTCCCTCCGCGTCGATTTTGATTGAAATCATCCTTTTTAGAGTGGACTCTCCCTTTCAACTCGAATATTGATAATTTGACGTAAATTGCAGCCGCGCCACTAAAGTCCTACTCACCAAGCCAACACGCAACAAAACATGCTTTCAATACGATATTTCTCAGGAATGGTTTTGTTTTCAATACTCAACAACCTTTCGTTGTTTGGGCAAAGTCTTCCCAACATTCAATCCGAGCCACTGGTGAATACATTGAATTTCGTTATTACCGACAGTGTTTTTGTTTCCACAAATGGAGACGATGCCAATCCGGGTACGGAGTCGCAACCCGTGGCAACTTTTTCAAGGGCTATTCAATTGCTGCCTTTCGGTCAAGTCGGTGTAAATGGTGGCCACGCTTATGGATTGGTGGTAATCAAGCCCGGAAGGTACAATCAGGTTTTTGTTCAGTCCAATAGCCAATGGAAAAACGGAAATACCTTTAAAAACATCAGTGTGCGCGGAAAGGGAGAGGTCATCATAGGCGGCTCGGTGAACACACCTGCCAACAATCACCTCATGGCATTGAGAGGAAGTCATATTTTTGTTGAAAATATTAAAATGCGAAACGGAAACATCATCGGTTTGTTGATCTCCGGAGAACCAACTGAACCACGCGAAACCACAGATATAATTATTCGAAACGTGGAGATAGACAGCGTAAACTCCCACGGGGTGCTCATCCGGTATTGCGAACGGGTGCTGGCCGATAATGTTTCTGTAAAACACTCAAACGTGTATTCACCGCCCGTGCCGCCAAACCCGTGCGACAGCTGGCCCTCCGGTTTCAAACCCTATATGTCTAGACACGTAACCATTAAAAACTCAATCGTGACACGCAACTGGGGAGAAGGCATCAATTTTCACAATTGCGAATACGGACTGATCGACAATTGTTTTTCGGGCGACAATTACGGAACCAATGTCTATAGTGATAATTCATCTAAATTGGTCATTCGAAATTCCATAATATACAATACGCCGGGCATGAAAGATCTGTGGAGAAGCTGTTTTGGATACGAAAATGCACCATTGGCCGCAGCGGGTATTTCCCTCACCAACGAGCGATCTTGTCCGGGCGATTATGTTTTAAACAACCAAATGAATTGTCAGATTGAATGTGTCAACCCCATATTGGATAATCTCATTGTGCCACACAACGACAGCATTTTCGCCTACAACAACATACTCCTCAATTGCGGATCAGCTTTTAGTATATGGGAAGGATATGTGGGGATTGGTTCCGGAACGAGCTGTTATTCCAATGTTTGGGCGGTTCACAATACCTGTATTGGCTTCGATAGTGATTCTGCAATGTCCAACAAGGGTTTTCTCTCCTTTAATTTCGGAACCGGCATTGCATTCCCAAACAATCCAACCCCTATGTCTTCAATGATAAATTCCACCTTTGCGCAAAATGTTTTTTCCTATTCTCAATCGAAAAACCCCGGTGTCAATCCCGTGCGTAGGAGGTTGGATGCCAACTTTCCCGTACCCTTTGATGTGGATTTTTACGGAAATTACTGGAATATACAGCCACCCGCATTTGCGTTTGATTCTACATCCACTGTAGAGCCAGGCCTTCCGGTTGATGGTCATTATGGAGCCATCACACAGTGGCAGCAGCAAATCAACCCATTCCTGGTTGATGGTGTTCCTATAGCTTTCGTTACCGACGATTTTTATGGCAATCAACGCGTGAAGTGGTATGCCGGTGCGGTTGAAAACATGGCGTTGAGCGCCATGTGGCACGACCAGATCAACGCCAAAAAACCAATACTCATACCCAATCCGGCAAGGGATAAGGTCTATATTTCCATTCCGGACGCCTGCGCATCTTGTCTGCTCACAATTCGAATGACGGATATGCGCGGCGCCACCGTGCGAGAAGAAAAAACACATACTCCCATCATTTCGTTGGAGGGACTTTCGCCAGGCACTTACCATGTTCACGCAGAAATGGGTGGACGTGTATATCGTTCAAAATTAATTAAGATATAGGGGGATGTCTTAATTGAGGTGCGTATAATGGCTTAAACAAACATTTAATTTTTATTATCTATCTTAGTCGTCGAAAAATGAGACGTTTGGGTGACTTGGTAAACATCAGCACATTGGTACAGACAAAAGGAGGTTTTGAAAATTTCCGCAAAGTTTTTATTAATGTTGAAGAGTGTTTGTTCTTTTATCTGACCGATCTTTTAATACACAAAGCCATTAACCAAAATAAACAAACATGACCCATTACAAAAGTTGTTTTACCGCCCTCCTGATTTTCATTTTTTCAGGAAGTCATTGAGCCCGCTAAAAAAACCCCAATAATTTTCTTCGCGAGAATGGCGTATTTCGAATTGAGTTTACCCTTGGTGTCGAATATTCGATTCTCAGAAGGTTCATGAGGCCCCAAATCGCTAAATCAACAAAATTATTAAGAGATTTTAACTGTTTTTGACTTATTATTAACGGTTCTGGGTGTATGCTCCCTACGAATGACTTAATTCTCAATAAGTTAACCCAGAGCGCTCGACAGGCCACCCACATGCGTT
>JAFIEY010000077.1 GCA_020832345.1 Cryomorphaceae bacterium
CTGGTGGTCATCTGACGGTCACAGGGTGCTACAGAGGAAAGAAAAAGCATGAGCGTTACCGCGACCGATATTCAGAAACTACGCAACGTTGCCATCATTGCGCACGTTGACCACGGCAAGACCACGCTTGTGGATCAAATGCTCATCGCCGGAAAACTTTTTAAAGATCACGAAAAGCCCGGAGAGTTGATGCTCGATAGCAACGATCTCGAACGCGAACGCGGAATTACCATTCTCGCCAAGAATGTTTCCGTAATTTATAAGGATTACAAAATCAACATCATCGATACTCCAGGTCACTCGGATTTCGGTGGCGAGGTGGAACGAGTACTCAATATGGCCGATGGCGTGATTTTGCTGGTCGATGCCTTTGAAGGCCCCATGCCACAAACACGATTTGTTACCCAGAAAGCACTCGAACTCGGACTTAAACCCATTGTCGTTGTCAATAAAGTGGACAAGCCCAATTGTAACCCCGACGAAGTTCAGGAATCGGTTTTTGAATTGATGTTCAACTTGGAAGCTACCGACGAACAACTGGATTTTAAAACCCTGTACGGTTCTGGATTAAATGGCTGGATGAGTACTGATTACAATAAACCTACAACGGATATTACCCCTTTGTTGGACGCAATCATTGAAGAAATACCCGCACCCGACGTTCGTGTTGGAACGCCACAAATGCTAATTACCAGTTTGGACTTTAGCAGTTATACCGGAAGGATAGCCATCGGACGGGTACAACGCGGAACATTAAAAAGCAATATGCCGGTATCGCTTGTAAAACGCGACGGATCGGTTTCCAAAACCCGCATAAAAGAACTTTATCTCTTTGCCGGATTTGGTAGAATTAAAGTTGATGAAGTACCAGCCGGTGAAATCTGTGCCATTACTGGTTTGGAAAACTTTGATATTGGTGATACGGTTGCAGACATCGAAAACCCCGAGGCTTTGCCCGGAATTCGCATCGACGAACCCACCATGAGTATGACCTTTACCATTAATGATTCGCCATTTTTTGGTAAAGAAGGAAAATTTGTCACCAGTCGCCACATCAAGGAGAGGTTGGAGCTGGAACTGGAAAGAAATCTCGCCCTTCGGGTAGAAGATACCGGAAGCTCGGACACTTTTCTCGTTTACGGAAGAGGGGTTTTACACCTTTCAGTTTTGATTGAAACCATGCGTCGGGAAGGATACGAATTACAAATCGGTCAGCCCAAGGTGATCATTAAAGAAATAAACGGGGTGAAATGCGAACCCATTGAGGAAATGACCATTGATTTACCCGAATCTTCCTCGGGCAAGGCCATCGAAATGATTACCATGCGAAAGGGTGAAATGCTAAGCATGTTGCCCAAAAGTGACCGTATGATTCTCGAATTTAACGTGCCTTCAAGGGGGATTATCGGTTTGCGAAACAACCTTTTAACTGCAACCCAGGGGGAGGCAATCATGGCACACCGTTTTAAAGAGTATGCACCCTACAAGGGCGAAATTCCCGGAAGATCGAATGGAAGTTTGATTTCACTGGAAACCGGAAAAGCCATTCCGTATTCTATTTCAAACCTTGCAGATCGCGGAAAATTCTTTATTGCCCCCAACGAAGAAATTTACGAAGGCCAGGTGATCGGAGAAAATAGCCGTCCGGGTGATATGACCGTAAACGTTACCAAAACCAAGAAGTTGACCAACATGCGTTCCTCTGGTGCGGATGATAAAATGAAACTGGTGCCGCCCATTAAGTTTACCCTTGAAGAAGCCTTGGAATATATTCAAGGTGACGAATACGTGGAGGTTACGCCGAATAGTATTCGTTTGAGGAAGATTTTTTTGAAGGAGCATGAGCGCAAGCGCAGCGGAAAATAGTCTTTTCAAAAACACCAAAAAGAATCAGTCTTTTTTTTCGATTATTAAGTAATGAGTCCACTCTAAAAAGGATGATTTCAATCAAAATCGACGCGGAGGAGATTTTTGAACCGGAGCAAGTGAGGATTCAAAAGTCTATCGACAAGGAAGATTTTGGCAGAAAGGAACTTTTTAGAGCAGACCCAATTTTGATTGAATTTTTCGCTAAATAGACTAAAGGTGTCGTAGGATAAGTAAGCATACATTAATGTACATGATGAAATTATGTTTGCGTCACCATGGGTGTAAAAAGATGGACAGTTGCCTAAATTTTCAAGTAGGAAAATAATCACCGTCGGGAAACTTGGTCTGCCGGGAATTTTAATTGCCATCTTTACAGATTACCCCATATTAAAATGTTTAAAAAATTGAGTACACTCCAAAAAGGAGCATTTTGGCAGAAAGGGACTTTTTGGAGCGGACTCAAAATTCAAAGTTGCATTATGATCAAACGTTATATCTTCTTTAAATTTCCGATGCTTTTATTTGGATTAATTTTTTCATTTTTCCCGGCTGAGGGGCAAATATTTACCATTGGTTCGGGAGCATTATCCAACGATGATGTTGAGCTTCCAACTCCGTATGGAAATAATTTTTTTGGTAACCGTACCCAAATGATTTATCGGGCAAGTGAATTAACCGCTGCCGGAGCATCCGCGGGACTTATTACAGCTATTTCTTTTCAGGTGGATGCACTTAATGGTGTATCTGCGTTAAATGATTTTGAAATAAAAATTAAAAATTCGACAAACAACAACCTCCTTTCAGGATGGGAAACGGGCTTTACAACAGTATTTTCGAGTTCTTCTTATACGCCTACCCCGGGTTGGAATTCTCATCAGTTTTTTGCGCCATTTTTTTGGAACGGTACATCTCATATTATCGTTGAGATTTGTTCTCAAAATATTACCAGTACCACTGGTGGCAATGCCTCGGTGTTTTGGACAACGGGTTTGCCGTCAGGTACGTCCATATCATACAGCGCTGATGTCTTCGGGGTATGTTCAAGTACAATAATCGATTCTTTAAATCACACCCATCGACCAAATGCGCAATTTACCATAATTTCAGATACGTGTACTACACCGGTTTCCATAGGTTTGTTAGATGCAACCAGTACTTTGGTTTGTTCCGGTGTTCCAACCACAATTTTTGCCCCCAACATGACGATAGGACTTTCGCAAAGCTATCAATGGCAATCTTCCTTTGACTCCATTTCATGGTCAAATATCCCCGGAGCTACCGGCGCGAGTTATGTGGCGAGTTGGTCAAATGATTTGTTTTATCGGTTGCAAGTGACTTGCGGGATGCAGACCACGACTTCAACGCCGATTAAAATTTCCATTGGAAGTGACCCAATGCGAGGTGTTTATACGATCAATCAATTGTTGCCAACTTCGGGTACAAATTTCACAAGTTTTGCGGATTTTAAATTTGCCTTAGATTGCGCGGGGGTTGATAGTGCTGTTGTTGTAGATATTGTTCCAAACAGTGGTCCCTATAACGAACAAATCCTATTTGAAGAAATTGCCGGTGTCAGTGCGGCAAACACCGTCACAATCAATGGAAACGGCAATACCCTTACTCACCTTTCCAATGTGACGAATGCACGATATACATTAGGGCTTGACGGGACTTCCTGGTTGATTGTGGACAGTCTTAGGATTGTAGCTGAGGGAAGTTTGCCAAATGAGTTTGGATGGGGTGTTTGGATGACTGGCGGTGCCGAGCATAATGCCTTAAAAAATTGTGTTATTCAGGTGGACACCACCTCGAATTTAGTGAATTTTGCGGGCGTGGTTCTTTCCGGTTTAAACAACGATGCCCGCCCAAATGGAGGTTCTAATTTTGGGAGTTATAATACCATTGAGAACAACACCATTATTGGTGGATATTTTGGTTTGACATGTATGGGTAACAATGCATCCAATCAGGGGGTTGAAAATAAAATCATCAACAATACCATCTCCCACTTTTTTTGGCATGGCGCATATTTTCGAGCACAAGAAGATTTGGTCGTAAAAGGAAACACCATCACTAGAGGTAGCCGAACCCTAACGACCAATGCGCCCTTTTATGGGATGTACTTTAATACCGCTTTTGAAAATTGTGAAATTACCCATAATCGAATTTTTAAAACTTGTGAAAATTGCAGCAATTACTCTGGCCAACAATATGGTGTCTATTTTAATGGAGCAAACGGTTCTGCAGGAAAGGAAAACGTATTGGCAAATAATCTTATCACTGACTTTAATGGAAATGGAAGTTGGTACGGGGTGTATGTCTCAAATAGTGATTTTTGGCAATTTTATCACAACCATATAGTTCTGGATGACTCCAATTCAACTTCCCTTATTTCCACAGGATTTTATGTCACCAGCATGAGCCAGTTTGATAATTGCGAAATAAAGAACAACCTAATTTCCGTAGATAAATCAGCAGGAACAACACTGGGAATCAATTTTAATACTGACAATAATACTTGGTGTGATTACAATGCTGTATATGTGCCCAATGGTAGCGTTGGCCGCTTTTTATCTACAAGCTACACAACCATGGCGGATTGGCAGGCCGGGACAAATTTTGACCCCAATGGACAGGGTGCAGCACCCTTGTTTATTGATCCGTCAAACTTTGATTATACTCCGGGATCATCAGCATTGAGTGGGCAGGGGACAAACCTTTTATCCGTAGTTCCCGATGATTATTTTGGTGTGGCGCGTTCTACACCACCGGATATTGGTGCGATTGAATTTGCACCGCTGCCTTGTATGGGAACTTTTAACTTTGAAAATGACAGCTTAACCCCCACCAGTGGATTCTTTTCATGGGGGTCAATTGATAGCAATTGGGTTATCGAATATGGCCCTTTGGGTTTTTCCCCCGGTGATCCCGGTGGAACTCGCGTTGGAGCCTCAAATAATTTATCTTTTGAAGTCACTGGATTAACATCCATGAGCTGTTACGACTTTTATGTGGCCGAGGTTTGTGTTTCAGACACCAGTGTTTGGGAAGGCCCGGTTACAGTATGTACACCCAAGGCTAACGATGCCGAACTGCTCGGTTTTGTCTCACCCATAGACCGCGATTGTGGTGATGCCAATATGGAAATAAGTGTAGAGTTGCGCAATAATGCATATTTTTCGATAACTTCTGTGCCGATTACCGTGGAAATTACCGGAGCCATTACACAAACAATTACAACGACTTATACAGGCAATTTGACCATGGGAAATACCGATGTTGTTTCGGTAGGAACTGTAGATCTTTCAGATGGAGGTAACATAAATTTGATGGCGTATGTTAATCTGCCAAACGATCAAGACTTGTCAAACGATACAGTGGCAGTTAGCGATGTTCGGATTATTCCCGAGGAACCACAAATAAATTTTCTGCCTTTTTGTGCCAATGATTCTATGGTTACCCTGTTTGGAGAAAATTTACCTCAGTTGGCTACTTATGGATGGTATGATTCAATTGTTGGAGGTAATTTGCTGAGTAATAATGACACCATCACCGTTCCAGTTTCTGACTTACCCAACATTTGGCTGGGTTACGAAACGATACCCCTTTCACCCGGAAATCGTAATTACTGTTCATCCGGCGCAATTTCAACGATTCAAAATGTGATTAGTAATGTTTCCTTTGGGAGTATTAACAACACCTCCGGAATGATGTGCGCAACATACACAGATTTCACCAATTTTTCTACGCCGGTCGAAATCGGGCAATCTTATCCCATTTCTATTGAAGTGCAATCCTGTGCCAGTCCAAATGTTTCGGCCTCTACAAAAGTCTTTATTGATTTTAATGGAAACGGTGATTTTACTGATCCGGGCGAGGAAGTACTTGGATTAGGTGGTCATGGTATTGGTATAATTTCCGGCTTTGTTGCCATCCCAGCTAGCGCAACAGCCGGACTGACCACGACAATGCGGGTCGTTACCGTGGGCGTAAATAATCACGCCTCTATTAATCCATGTGGTCAATACACCTTTGGCGAAACTGAAGATTACACCATAGATATCTTGGGGCCACAAGCTTGTAATACCATCCGGGTTCAATCGGATGCTAAACCGGACTCACTGCCGATTGCTTCTTTCACCTATAATATCTTACCAAATCTTGAGGTGGAATTTATTAATACATCTTCACCTGCGGGATTAACGGCCAATTGGGATTTTGGCGGCCAGGGAACTGCTACCGGGGATACGGTGACCTTTATTTTCCCCGAAACAGACACATTCAACGTTTGTCTTCATGTTATCGATTCTTGTTCAGATCAAACCTGTAAGGCCATCAATGTTTACGGAATCGGAATTCAGTCGCACACTTTAAAAAACTTCAAGGTATTTCCAAATCCAAATGAAGGTAGGTTTACCCTGAGCTTTTCACAAATTATGGTAAGTGATTTAAACATTGAGTTACTCGATATCAGCGGGAAAATTGTATTTCACGAAATCATCCGGGATTTTAGCGGCGATTACAATAAAACATTTGATCAAAGCAAGCTTGCCTCGGGTTCTTATATGCTGCGCGTCCGCAACAGAAAAGGCGTGGTGACCAAACACATCGTCATAAATAATTGATTTGTATAGTTTTATCGACTTCCATTTTAATTTTAGTTTCGCAAAAATTGAAGGATGTTATGGCTAATAATCGAAAATATGGGCAAGGTATTTTGCCTTCAAATATTTTCCGCAAAAATTACCCGTAACCTTTTTTTGTAATTTAATTTTATCGCCACGGTGTAGGTGTAAAATTTTATTTTTAAAACCATGAACATACCTGATACGGAGGCGAAACGCATTGTGGTAATTGGCGGTGGATTTGGTGGTATTCGATTGATTTCTAAGTTGAAAAATGCGGGATTTCAATTGGTCTTGCTGGACAAAAACAATTACCATACTTTTCAACCCTTGCTTTATCAGGTGGCCACTGCGGGTTTGGAGCCAGGTTCCATCGCTTATCCGCTGCGAAAAATGTTTTTAAATCATCCCAACTTTTATTTTCGGGTGGCGGAGGTTGAGCAGGTGATGCCTGAGCAAAAAACCATTGAAACCAATATTGGTTCTCTTTCCTATGATTATTTAGTGATTGCGACTGGATCTACGACCAATTATTTTGGAATTGATGGAATGGAAAAGGTGGCCATGCCCATGAAATCTGTAAATGAAGCCCTCGACCTGCGTAGTGTGATGCTGCAAATGTTTGAGCGAGCACTTTTGACCAACGATGAAATGGAGCGTCGAAGACTGATGAATTTTGTCATTGTAGGTGCCGGGCCAACCGGGGTGGAACTCGCCGGAGCGCTCAGTGAATTAAAATCCCATGTCTTGCCCAAGGATTATCCAGATTTAGACATGAAGCTCATGGAAGTTCGTTTGATTGAAGCTGGGTCTCGTGTTTTGGCAGGTATGAGTGAATCCTCCTCTCGAAAGGCCAGACGATATTTGGAAAAAATGGGGGTCAAGGTTATGCTCAACACTTTCGTTAAGCAATACGACGGACATATAGTGACCACCAATCATGAGGAGTTTTATGCGGGTAAATTGATTTGGGCCGCTGGGGTTCGGGGAAATGTACCTGAGGGATTTCCGGTGGAGGTAATAAGGGGTGGTCGATTGCGCACGGATGAATATTCCCGGGTAAAAGGATTTGATTCCGTATTTGCCTTAGGTGATGTTGCTTTTATGGAGACTGATGCTCACCCCAATGGTCATCCACAAGTAGCTCCAGTGGCCATTCAACAAGGGTCGCATTTGGCGGAAAATCTTAAGTGTCAGGCGAAAGGGCAGGCACTTTTACCATTTGTTTACAAGGATAAAGGTTCCATGGCAACGGTAGGGAAAAACAAAGCCGTGGTGGATTTTTACAAATTTCAGTTTGGTGGTTTTCTCGGCTGGTGGGTTTGGATGTTTGTTCATCTCATGTCCTTGGTTGGGTTTAGGAATAAGGTTGTTACCCTAATGAATTGGGTTTGGAATTATATCAATTACGAGCATGGCGTTCGGCTCATTACCCGGCCTATAAAGTATCGAAAGACTGTTCCGGCTGAAAAATGAATTAACATAAGGTTTAAGGGGTTTTTGCCGCATTTTCTTTTATATTTTGAGTCCACTTCAAAAATGATGATTATAATCAAAATCGAGGGGATTTTTGAACCGGAGCAAGTGAGGAATCAAAAATCTACCGACAAGGAAGATTTTGGCAGAAAGGGACTTTTTGGAGTAGACTCAAAATTTAGGTGTTGACTTACAAATGCCTTTACCGTTGAGGCCGACTACGAGATACTTTCCCCTTAAGGTAGTTCTTGCAAGAGGCGGGTTCCCGTATCACTTCGTTGACGGGATCCCGTAAGCTACGCACGGGAAGTAAACAAAGCGCCACGGCAGTTATAGGCTAACTATCGGGACTTTTTTTGTGGGGCGCTTTGTTTACTCGGATGAATGTTAGCCTTCGTTGTCCTTTTCTGTTGTTACTCTGTTGTCCATTGTTTATGATGACTTGATACGTTGACTATTCTGCAAAATCCTTCTTGCTCCAACAACTCGGTAAACACTTTTTCTAAACTTACCTCTGTAAACTTCATTTCTTGGGTTCAATTATTATTGTCCAAGAAATTGCTTTCAATCTTTCTTGAATCATTTTTAAAGTTTCCAAAACGGCTTCTTCTTTGGGGAATTCTTCATACACCAAATTTTTAAAGTCATCGTTGTAAATTGTTTTTAACTCATTCCACACATTTTCCAAGTCTTTAAAAATAAGAGCCTCATTAGGATGGTAATTCAGCC
>JAFIEY010000064.1 GCA_020832345.1 Cryomorphaceae bacterium
CATTGCACAAAAAATCACGGTCTCACGAAACCCCAACGAGTACCGAAAATAGTTCGGTCTCAAAACGACTAAACGACTAAACCTTAACCCCATTGCACAAAAACTCCCGGCCTTACGAAACCTCCACGAATACCGAAAATCGTTCGGTCTAAAAACGACTAAACACCTAAACGACTCAACGCCTACACCTTAACCCCATTGCACAAAAACTCCCGGCCTTACGAATCCTCCACGAATACCGAAAATCGTTCGGTCTAAAAACGACTCAACGCCTAAACATTCAACCCCATTACCAATAAACGCTCGGTATCTCGAAACTTCCACGAATACCGAAAATAGTTCGTTGCCCAAACTACCTATTCTTAAACCGCCTCTCCACTGATGTGATC
Organism: Cryomorphaceae bacterium; assembly: GCA_020832345.1. Lineage (GTDB taxonomy): Bacteria > Bacteroidota > Bacteroidia > Flavobacteriales > Schleiferiaceae > CSBr16-58. The sequence goes on from JAFIEY010000064.1 coordinate 390, forward strand.
CCTTCCACTTGCTTCAGTTGCTCTACCACTTGGTTGAGGTGCATTTTGTCCTCGACGATGACGGTGATGATGCCTTCAAAAATTCCGGCATTTCCGGCGATGTTGATGGACTTGATGTTGACGTGTAATTGATTGGATATGATTTGGGTGACTTTATTGATCAATCCGACGGTATCAATGCCACGCAATACTAAAATGACGATGTTGTCCTGGGTTTTTTCCAGAAGCCATTCGGCAGTTACGATGCGGTTGGCGAATTTACTTTGCAGGGATAATGCGTTAGGGCAATCGGTTCTGTGAACGTTAAGAGCCCCGGAAGATGCGCGATAGCCAAAAACTTCATCGCCTGGAATCGGAGAACAACAATGGGCCAGTTTATAGTCCATTTTTTCGCTGTTTTTACCAAACTGCAATACGAGATTTTCTTTGTTTTCTTCGTGGTCATCGAGCATTTGTTTGCCGCTTCGCCTAAAACGCTTGCGCAAATAACCCATAAACCGGTTGTTATTCTGTCGTAAAAACTCCTTGATGTGGGTGTTATTGATCAGTCCTTTGCCAACTTTTTCGTAGAGTTGCTCTTCGTTTTTTAGATTGAAATAGCGCACCATGTCCTGCATCAGTCGTGGGGTGGACTTGACTTTAATGTAGGTAAGTTTACGCATCAGCGATTTTTCACCTTCTTCGACGATTTTCCGCTTTTCAATTTTTAAGGCGTTCTTGATGTTGGAACGCGCCTTGGCGGTTATGCTGTACTGTAGCCACTCCTGTTTGGGACGCTGTGCTTTGGAAGTGAGGATTTCAACCTGGTCGCCACTTTGTAGTTTGTTGCTCAAGGCCACCAGTTTGCCGTTTACTTTTGCCCCCAGGGTTTGGTTACCAATGTCGGTGTGGATTTCGTAGGCGAAGTCCAGCGGAAATGCGCCTTGTGGCAATCGAATCATATCGCCTTCCGGGGTAAAAACGAATATTTCGTCTGAAAAAAGGTTGAGTTTAAAGTTGTCCACAAACTCTATAGCGGATGTGGCTTTCATTTCCAATAACTCTCTGACTTTGTTGAGCCACTCCTCCAGCAGCTCGTCGCTATAGGCGGGGTCATCTTTGTATTTCCAATGAGCGGCATAACCGTTTTCGGCAATTTCATCCATTCGTCGCGACCGGATTTGCACTTCAATCCAGTGTCCATCGGGTCCCATTACGGTGATGTGGAGCGATTCGTAACCGTTCGATTTGGGATTGGTAATCCAGTCGCGGAAACGAAGGGGGTTGGGTTTGTATAGTTTTGTAATAATGGAATAAACCCGCCAACAGTCGGCGCGTTCACTTTCTGGGGAACTATCGACGATTATGCGAATGGCAAACTTATCATAAATCTCTTCGAAGGGAACTTTTTGCTCCTTCATTTTTTTGCGAATAGAGTAAACAGATTTGGTTCGCTCTTTAATGGTAAACTGCAATTCGGCCTTGTTCAATTGTTCTCGAACCCTGGAGGAAAAGGTTTTGAGATACCGGGTACGGTCTGTGCGTTCTTCCTGAAGTTTTTGTTCAATTTCGCGGTGGACTTCGGGTTCGGTATATTTTAGGGACAGGTCTTCCAGTTCGGTTTTAATATTATGTAATCCAAAGCGGTGCGCGAGGGGTGCGTAGAGAAACAGGGTTTCGGATGCAATTTTTCGCTGCTTATGTGCCTGCATGGATTCCATCGTTCGCATGTTGTGCAGACGGTCGGCCAATTTGATTAATATCACCCGAATGTCGTCCGAAATGGTGAGCAACATTTTGCGAAAATTCTCTGCTTGAACGGAAATATCTTTGTCAAATATCCCGGAAATTTTGGTCAATCCATCAATGATTTTGGCAATCTCATCGCCAAATAGTCTGCGGATATCCTCCAAGGTATAATCTGAATCTTCCACTACATCGTGCATGAGCGCCGCCGCGATGGAGGTTTTGCCCAACCCAATTTCTTTACTTACGATAATGGCCACTTCAATAGGATGGAGAATATACGGCTCACCCGATTTTCTCCGTACATCTTTATGGGCGTCCATGGCCAAATCGAAGGCAGAGCGAATGAGTTTTTTATCAGCCTCAGAAAAATTCCTAATGGTAGAACGCAATAGGGTTCTGTACCGGTTTAGAATTATTTTTTTCTCCTCCGCATCTGAATCCTCCTGATTTTTCACGACACTGTTGATGGACGTACTCATGAATTGCCTTTTGTATTTAAAGTATAAAGGTAGGGTTTATGATTGTAATCCCCAAGAAAAATTTCTATAAAAGCAATGGTAATTTTTTTTTAAAAAGAGATGGAGGAGTGGAAAAGAGAAGCACCATTGAGTCCAATTCAAAAAGAATGATTACAATCAAAATCTACCGACAAGGAAGATTTTGGCAGAAAAGGACTTTTTGGGGCAGCCGCATGGTTTGTCTTTGAAAATAAAACGTCATATACGAGACTTTCAACCCAGAATGCTTTCGGGGTGAAATCCAAGGCGTACCGATTAGAATCAGTCGGGATACCTGATTCTAAAACTCTGATTAACAAAGCCTATGGTGTTATATTACAAGGACTAAATAATGTCCCAAGTGTGGTCTGCCAATAACCTAACACTATGCTTAAACTTTCCCGGCATTGTGGAGCGCCCCCACTCATCCGGACCAATCATAGATAAAACAAAGGTGTTTTCGTCATCCTTTTCATACAAGTGATACACATGATTGATTTCGGGTTTAAATCCGATTTTCGACTGGTATATCATTTCGGAAAGTTGCTTGCGTTTTTCGAGTTTTCGCGCTTGTTTTGCCAATAGTTCGATTTGCTCTTTTATCTGATTGAGCTGCATATCGGTCTGCTGTTGCATGGCAGAAAGCGAGCGACTTTTGTTTTTTTTGAGGTCGTCGGGACGCACCACAGCGCTGCCTACCGTATGTGCATAAGGGAGTGTCGATGGCGTATCGGTAATGGTGTCCGGATCAATGGGGTTGACAAAAGTATTGTCCTTAGCTGCTTTTTCTTTTTCGCTCATGTGGGTTTCCCGTTTCGATTACTTAAAGTGAACCCTGTACGCCCCATATTGTTCCCTCAATAGTCGCCCATGGTTTCAGGTAATTGAGCCAAAGCGCTTTCCAGCTGCTCATCGTTGGGTGCTACGCCGTGCCATTTGTGCGAACCCATCATGAAGTCAACGCCGGCACCCATTTCGGTGCGCATAACAATGCAAACGGGTTTTCCGCGTCCGGATAGGTCAATGGCTTGTTTGAGGACATTGACAACAGTGGGTAAATCATTGCCAGCTGCGATAGTGACAACTTCCCAACCGAAGGCCGCAAACTTTTCACCGATGTTGCCCAAATCGAGGACATCTTCGGTGTTTCCGTCGATTTGTCGGCCATTGGCGTCGATGGTCGCAATGAGGTTGTCAACTTTATTGGAGCCGGCATACATGGCCGCTTCCCAAATTTGACCTTCTTGCAGCTCACCGTCACCGTGTAGCGAAAACACCAATTTTTTATCGGCATTGCGCTTTTTGGCCAATGCGGCGCCAATGGCGACCGAAAGTCCTTGTCCAAGTGACCCGGAGGCGATGCGAATACCGGGCAAACCCTCATGCGTGGTGGGGTGACCTTGAAGTCGGCTATTGATTTTCCGAAAGGTTTTAAGTTCCTCTACAGGGAAAAATCCGCATCGTGCCAATACACTGTAATATACTGGAGAAATATGTCCATTTGAAAGAAAAAACAAATCTTCACCCTTTCCGTCCATATCAAAATTTTTCGCATCGTAGGTCATGACGTGGCGATATAGCGCTACAAAAAACTCCGTACATCCTAAGGAGCCTCCGGGATGACCCGAGTTTACGGCGTGTACCATGCGAACGATGTCGCGACGAACTTGCTGACAAAAATTGACGGAATCCTGCAAATCCTGATTCATATTGATTGAGTTTGGGGGAAAATTCATTGAAATAATTGGACTAAAAGGGCGTGAATTATGATGTGTTTTCTTGGCGGCAAAGGTAAAACAAAGCGAGGTAAACCACATTATCTTTTCCCCGAATCAACAGACAAACTTGTTCACAAACAGTCTTTGCGAAAATTCGGCAACCACAGATGAAGTCCCGGACACCAACCACGACTATTTTTATTTCCTTCTAATGGAATGAAAACTTGTCTGCGGGGAACTGACTGAGTATTTTTGTCCCAATAAGTCAAGCATGTCCACCTATAAAATTTTATGTATAGAATCCAGACCGCTGATGCGAAATCTCGTTAGCGGACAGGAGGTTTTTGGGTGGTCATGGTCATTCTTTACCTCCGTGGATGTGGCGCTTCGCAACATAGAGGTACCACCGGATTTGATTATAATCGATGGTGGCCAGGGTATCAAGCAAGATCAATTGCTTCGACTTCGGGATCACTTTCCGCTTGCTTATCTTCTGGGCGTTTTGGACGGAAATACAATGGCATCCATTCGGTTATACCACGATTGGGGCATGGATGAATTGGTCGATCAGCAATGGGTACACGAAGCGTGGCTGTCGGGTTTGTTAAAGCGATTGGCCCATTGGTTCTCGCATTATCAGTCACTCACCGCCCTGCGAAATGAATTGGCAGCAAGTCATCATTTTGGCAATATCATAGGCGGTTCCCCAGCAGTACTGGAAATGATCAAGCATTTAAAAAAAGCCGTAAAATCTCATGTAGCCGTTTTGCTTCAGGGAGAGCCCGGTGTTGGCAAAGAAATGATAGCCAGAACCATACATGCTAATTCCACTTTTAGGGAAGGCCCTTTTGTACACTTTTCACTTTCCGGATTGGGAAGCAGTGCATTTGCCAAGGAATTGCTCAGCAATCCGGAAACCCAAACCAAAAAAATCAACGCACTGCGCAAGGCCGCTGGTGGCACACTTTACTTAAGTGAAGTGGAAGTTCTTAGTCTTCAGCAACAAAATGCACTATACCTCGCTTTGAGCGAAATACTTTCAACCAATCACACCCCGGGTACGCGACTTATTTTTTCTTCTCAAAGTGATTTGGGACACCTGTCAGAAAGTGGAGCATTTTCATTACCTCTTTACCAGGATATTTCTCAATTGATTGTAAAAGTTCCTGCTTTACGAGAAAGGGGAAATGACGTTGGAATTTTGGCTCAGCATTTTTTGACTGTCTTTTCCGAAGAAAACAACAGTCCAAAGAAATCGTTTTCTCCCGTCGTTTTGCAGTGTTTTTTGTCGTACGACTGGCCGGGCAACATCAGAGAACTCAAATCGACTGTGGAGTTGGCGGCGGTCATTTCAAAAAAACCGGTGATCGAAATGGACAGCATTTCCATTCCGGCGGCAAAGACATTCGACACCCATACGGTTATTTCCAACGATAAAACCCTTCGGGAATACATTGCAGATTTGGTTCAGTATCAATTGGGGCTTCATCAAAATAACGTGGTGGAAACCGCCAAAAAATTAGGTGTTGGGAAATCTACGATTTACCGGATGATTCAGAATGGGGAGGTGAAAATTCTCTAAGAAAAAAATCAATCGACACTATTGGGTAAAGGTTCGTGACCGATTACCACATATTCGTAGATGCGCCAATTGACTTTAGAGGAGTCGCTTTGACTGGGATCGCCCAACAACTGGCAGCTTATAATATCGCCGGGTTTAACGCCGGGTAGGTCGAATCCGAGGTCTTTAAATTTTTCCTGTGAACGGGTAGGATTGGTGGTATAAAAGAACGAAGTCATAAAAAACTCACCTTCAAGGGGTGTAAATTTAGCCAAATCACCTTTTCTTTTCAGGTCCTTTACAAATACAATGGCATGCCTGTCGGAATGAGGAATTACATTGATAACTTGCAGGATGACTTTGTGGAACTCATCGTTGAGAACGCGGGGTGGAGGGGGATCCTGCGCCCGTGCGACATCATTAAAAAACAGGCCAAAAGCCAAAAACAAAAAATACCTAATCATAGTTGTATAAGATATAAGCCAATCGAAATGCAAATTTTGATTGAGGGACAAAGGTAAAGAAAGGCGGTGTTTAAAGTGCAATTAAAAATTGAGTCTGCTCAAAAAAGTCCCTTTCTGCCAAAATCTTCCTTGTCGGTAGATTTTTGAATCCTCACTAACAGATGGTTAGCTCCGGTTCAATAATCATCTCGATTTTGATTGAAATCATCCTTTTTGGAGTGGACTCAAAATTACGAATTTTTAGACCGAACGATTTTCAGTTTCAAACATTCATCAATCCTATCCCCCAATACCTATAATTCGCATAAGTCCGTTCTGTAGCACCAAATCGCTGATAAAATTCCTCCAAGCCTGGAATATCACTTCCCTCAAAATCAAACACCCCTCCCCTGCTTGCGCCTTGCATCAACATGTTGTCGATTAACTTCGTTAAACCACCGTGATTGCGTCCATAGTCATCTTGGCCACTGAAAAGAAAAACCATGCGCTTTCCGGTAAACGCAACAAATGCAGATGCACAAACGGCATTTCGTTCATCATACACTGAATAAACCGACCCCATTTTCCTGTAAATCAATGTGTAAATTATTTGCTTCATCCGACCATAGTGCCATTCGGTGAAATTTGACAGCTTGGCACCACGGTTATTGCGAAACAAACGAACCAAAACATCTGGACTATCATTTTCCAAAATGGTCAAACCAGCTTTATCTGCACGCTTAAGATTCCGTAGGGTTTGTTTATGATATCTGCCGTAAATGGTTTCGTAGGAATCTTGTAAATCAATTTCGTAGGTTCGGCGTAGGATGTGCTTAATTTCTTTGGGAAATGCATTTCCTACGTTGAAATACATATCCCGATGAATATACTTCCTGGGAATGGCAGAAATAAACGACCGAACGATTTTCTCATCGACTTTTTCTTCACCAAATATACCGAGTTGCTGTACCCCATACGGACGATACAGGTAGGGAATTAAGCCCCATTTTTTATTGTAAACCAAAGGCATCACCCACTCGTAATCGCCGTAAACCAATACATCCCAGTTTTTTGCCACCATATCTAAATACCAATGGTAGGCATAAAAATGTCCGGATGGATCACGGCGAATACAATTGTCCCATTTTTCTTCATCTAAATTTTCTTGGGCGATAAGCTGAATCATCCTTGTTGATTGTATTTTAGCATTTCCTCAAAATTATGAACCCAACCCTGCCATTGCTTTTCCAATTCACTAAAGGTCCGATTGTGCCAAACTAAAATCAAATGACCGTTCACGGATTTTATCCGATCAGCAAAAACCTTCATTTCTTTTAATCCTTTTTCAGGACTCAAAGCTTTTTTCTCCGAATAGTAAGTGTCTAAAAAGGGAAATGGGAAAATCTTCAAATCTGTAACGGTATTGGCCTCCACATCAAAAAAGCGAAAAGGCAAGGATGTACCAGCACGAAAACCAGGTCTTTCCGGAAACCCCATCGAATAATCTTCTTTGATACCCATTTTCACCAATTGACGATAGGTTTTGGGAAATTGTATTCGGATATAGTGTTGTCTTGATCTGTAAACGGGTTCATCAATAATTCCTTCTAAGGTTTTTTTCTCCTTCATCAGTGCTTTGACATTGGAATAGGCAGCATAAGATGGATGCCAACCAATAAAAGCACGCTCCTTCATACCGCGTAAAATTTTCCGAAAACCATCTGAATCTGGACTTAGGCTTCTATCGTGAGAAGACAATGCGGCACAAAGCACAAAATGAATATAGGGAACTTTATACTTATCAACGAGCGACCATTGTTGTTCATAGGTATAATACGGATCCTTCCGAACAGAAAAAAGTGACCGCAACCTATGAGGCAATGTTCTTTGGCGCACAAAAAGCGAACGAAATAATCCCAATATGGTTCTAAAAAATCCCTTGTGCGCAAAAGCCGTTGCATTATCAACATCTACGGTAGCCAGCACTTTAAACTCCGGTCTTTTAAAGGGATCCATTTTCCACTTTTGACATAAGTGATCCACCAACATAATTCTCCATTGATCCACAACAGGGTATTCTAAAAACCCCATGGCGTATGCCAGACTTTCTTTTGCCGGAAACCGACCGTGCTCATCTCGCTTGGCATCACTGTACTCTTCGTATCTGCTCAGGCAAAAGAACATAGCTGCCAGCAAATCAAATCCAAAATCTCCATCACCGGGAAAAAGCAATACATCCTTACCCTCGCCGTGTACTTTTACCTTACACTTACGATAGGTATCCCCTTCTAAAAATCCACTATTGAAAATTCGCGGATGATCACCATGTTTTAAGGCCGTTCTGGAATACTCCAGTTTACAGGACCCATCTTTTGATAAAAAGGTTTTTTCGTCATGATATAATGTATAGGAAACACCCAGCCAGTCATGCAGGAGTGTGTCCAGCATATATTTAAGTCTCGGGGATTGATATGGAGAATAAACATGTATCATGTTACGAGAAGTCCTCCGTTAAAATGAAGTGTTTGTCCGGTGACGTATTCTGCATCAGCACTGATGAGATATTTGATCAGACCGACAATTTGGTGCGTTTTCCCAAGGGCACCCTTAGGGATTTTTGAAATGATTTGCGTTTGAATATCCGCCGGTACCTGATGAATCATTCCAGCATCCAAATATCCCGGTGCAATGGCGTTCACAGTGATATTTCTGTCGGCTAACTCAAGGGCTTGCGTCCGCATTAAACCAAGCAGGGCAGCTTTAGAGGCTGCGTAAGGAGCCGTTCCCGGCATTCCCTGCAAAGCAACAACCGAACTGATGTAAATTATTCTTCCCGCTAATGACTTTCGCATATTTGGAATACACATTTGGGAAAAATGAAAAGCCGCATCCAGATTAACCGCCATTACCCTAGACCAGTCTGTCATGGCAATTTTCCAACTCATACCATTGGAATTTATCCCCGCATTATTGATTAAAACATCAGGGTATCCAACCGTTTCAATGGTCTTTTGAAATAGTTTTTCCCTTTCCTCAAAATTTGAAATATCTGCGGAAAATACATAGAGGTTTTGGTGCGAATCCAAGGCTTTTGGGTTTTCTCCAACCTGCGCAATAACGACATGTCCCTCTGCCAAAAGTTGACGGGTAATTTCCCGTCCAATTCCGCCGGACGCGCCTGTAAGAAAGACAATCATGCCCGAATACATTTAATGTTTACAAATTCTCTAATGCCCTCCTTCGAGAGTTCCCTTCCGTATCCACTAGCTTTTTGGCCGCCAAAGGGTAATCGAGGATCAGATTTGACCCACTGATTGATAAACACGGAGCCATCTTCAAACTTTTTAGCCAGCTGTCGAGCTTCAGCAACATTTGCTGTAACAATGGCCACCCCGAGTCCGTATTTTGTCTTTTTGGCCAACTTAATTCCTTCCTCAGGCGTTTTATACGTGGTAATACACGCGAGTGGCCCAAAAGTTTCCTCGTCGAAGGCCGGCATTCCGGGAACTACATCTGTTAGGATTGTTGGGGTAAACAAACAATTTTTTCGTTTTCCACCAAAAACAATCATTGCCCCCATCTTGACGGATTTTTTCATTTGGGATTCGAGGTGCTCGGCTAAATCCAAGCGGGCCATGGGGCCAATTTGCGTAATTTCATTTAATGGGTCACCTACCACCAATTTCTCCGCTTCGGATATCATGGCATCAACAAAACGATCTTTCCATTCTTCGGGAATAATAATTCGCTTTGCCGCAATACAACTCTGACCTGCATTGGAAAACCTACCCTTAACCGCGAGTTTTACGGCCAGTCCAAAATCCGCATCTGGTCGAACCAACAAAGCGTTACTTCCGCCCAATTCTAAAACACATTTTTTTAATGCCGCTCCTGCGCGTGAAGCTACCTTTCGCCCCGCTGCTTCACTGCCAGTTAGAGAAACGGCGCGAATGGCATCGTGGTCGATGAGATTTCCGGTTTGTTCAACGGAGGCAAATAATTGCGTAAATGCATGTTTTGGAAAACCTACCCGTAAGAATGCTTCCTCAACGGCCAGGGAACAAAGCGGTACGGTGGGTGCGTGTTTGACCAAAACGGCATTTCCTGCCAGCATGGTGGGAATAGCAAAACGCAAAACTTGCCAAAATGGATAATTCCACGGCATAATACCCAACACAACGCCCAGGGGATCGTACTGAATATAACTTGCTTTAGATTCGGTGTGAATTTCTTTGGTCTTTAGAAATGCTTGTGCATGATCGGCATAATATCTTGCAAGCGCTGCGCATTTTGTAATTTCCAAACGCGCTTCCACTATGGGTTTCCCCATTTCTATGGTAATACTATGGGCATAAGCATCCCTATTAACTTCTAATTCATTGGCCAAGCGACTCACCAAGCGACATCTTTCTGGTAATTTTACCTTGCGCCAGGTTTTAAAGCCGCGCCAAGACTGAGCAACCTTATCCATCAATTCCGCATCACTCAAGGTGGGAAAAGCGCCTGATTGTTTTTCGTTATAAGGATTTATGCTAACGAATTCCATAATTCGGTATGATTGTTTTGTATCGCATTTTTCCAAACTAGTGGTAGTTTTTCAATTACAGTTCCAATTTGAAATTGAATTTCAGAAAGAGAAACCGACGTTTCATTTTTCATATCTAATTCCCAATAACCCTTCAAATGATTGAGTTTTCCAGCTGAATCAAACACCAGCAAAAATGCGTCTTTATTCGGTACAAATTGCAATTGAAACGCAAAATCTAAAACAAAGTTTCCGACTTTACAGTTTAATAATTTAACATCGCGAAGCGCGTCCTTATTTTCCTGAAGTGCATAATAGTATTTTCCAGAATGCGCTAAATCTCTGGTGTTTGGATGACAAATACAATGCAGTGCTTGGAGAAGGAAGTTGGTTGTTCGCAAACGTCCAGTATCTCTATTAATAACACATCCACCAGTTTCCACCAAAATGGTTGCGATACCCATTTCCTGAAAATAATCGCCCATGGCTAAAGGGTAAAATGCATCGGAAAAACGCGCTGTTTCGCGCAAAGCATTTGGAGTCCATTTTGACACAACACAGCCAATAAGGGAAATGGCCCTTTCTCTATGGTGAATAATTCCAAAATAATCCGGTGAAAATGCGGGTGCAAGTAGCGAAATGGTCGCGGGCATTCCCGATTCTCCTACGGAAAATATACTTCTTTGGTCATGCATGTTGAAGGCCCAATGGGGTTCAATCTTTTTCACACAATCCAGAAGAAATTTCGCTTCGGGTGATACGGCAGTTCGCGCATCCCGGTTAATGTCTATGCCCAATGCATTATATCTCGAAAATGATTCAGCTCCATCCGGGTTAAGGATGGGAATTATATAAAGTGAAACTGTTCGAAAAGTATTCCCTGCCTCTGAGGGGTTGTTTTCCCAATGATGCAGTAAATCGAGAATGGAATACGAAGCGCTGCTTTCGTTTCCGTGCATTTGCGTCCAAATCAACACCTTGATGCCCCCGGTTCCTCGATGATAACAACGCAAGGGACGACCCAATACAGAATGTCCTTCATCTACCAATGACCATCCTTTCAACAAACTATCTGCATACCGGTAGAAGGTGTCTGCCGTCAGTTGCGGTTTGGTCGGTAATCCGTGAAGTGTTGTCATCCTCAGGATGTATACAGCAGTTGGCGAATCAATTGATCGACGGACAATCCGTCTGCTTCAGCTTTATAGTTGCGCAAAACACGGTGGCGCAATACGGGAAGTGCAATCGCTTTTACATCTTCAATATCCGGTGAAAGTTTTCCGTGCAATAGCCCGTGGCATTTTGCGCCATTTACGAGGTGTTGTCCTGAACGCGGTCCGGCACCCCAACTAAAATATTGTTGTGCAAGTTCATTTGCCGGATCATTGGGACGGGTTTTTCTCGCCAATTGTACAGCATAAGAAACTACATTATCTGCGATGGGCACATCGCGAATTAAATCTCTGATTTCAATAATGTCTTTTTCGGAGAGAACATTATTTATGGTTTTGGGCAAAAAACCCGTCGTTTGTTTAACGATGACCATTTCTTCTGCTTCGGAGGGATAATCAACAAAAATATTGAACATAAAACGGTCGAGTTGGGCTTCGGGCATGGGGTATGTTCCTTCCTGTTCGATGGGGTTTTGTGTGGCCAATACGAAAAAAGGCTTTGGCAACTCCATACGTTTTCCCGCTACCGTCACGGATTTTTCCTGCATGGCTTCCAAAAGTGCAGCCTGGGTTTTTGGAGGTGTCCTGTTGATTTCATCTGCTAAAACTACATTGGAAAATACAGGTCCTTTGATAAAGGTAAACTGGCGTTTTTCGTCTAAAATCTCACTACCGGTAATATCGGAAGGCATTAGGTCTGGGGTAAACTGAATCCGTGAAAACTTTAGTCCCAAAGATTCTGCAAGTGTATTCACCAATAATGTCTTGGCTAATCCCGGCACACCAATCAAAAGGGCATGTCCACCACTAAATAAAGAAATCAGCAATTGGTCAATTACGTCGTCTTGTCCAACAATGACCTTGGCAATTTCCTTTTTTAAAATTTTGTATTTATCACTTACTTGTTGTGCTTGTAGTACTCGATCTTGATTTTCTTGGGCCATTAGTTAGAGGTATTTTCTATTTTAATCCAATTATTTGAAAAGCTCCTACAGTCAAAAACATTTCGATTGATGTTTATATATGTTGAGCTAATGTACCGTTCTACCCAGTTTCGCATTCGTTCCTTCGATTTTTTCTGCATGGCCATGCTTTTGATAAACTGGTAATCCTCCCTCAGGTTTGCACGGTGTGGTTCAATTTTGCGATGCAATTTTACAATACGAAACCCTTCCTTTCCGTCTTGTTTTCTAAAAAAAGTAGCTTTGCTAATTTCTCCTTCATTCAACCGTTCTACGGTAACAAAAATATCTCTTTGCAGTTCACCTGCTTCAAAACGCGCCTCTCCCGTTTGCGGGTTCATCATCAAACCCCTGTTAAATTTGGTTTGCTCATCCATCGAAAAGCGCTCAACCGCTTGTTCAAAAGTAATAAAACCCTCGGCAATTAAATCCCGTATGGAGTCTAGTCGTTTTTTTGTGGTTTCCAGATTTTCGTCAGAGATTTTTGGTCGAACGAGAATATGGCGAACGTCTAATTCTTCTCCCCTACGTTGCATAAGTTGAACAATGTGATAGCCAAACTCTGTGAGAAAGGGATCGGATATTTCACCTTTTCGGAGGTTAAAAGCTACTGCTTCAAACTCCTTGACAAATTGACCGCGTTTGATGCCCTTATATTCTCCACCACTTTTTGCTGAACCGGGATCTTCGCTGTACAAAACAGCCAACGAGGAAAAACTACTTCCACCTTCGATACGCTTTTTTAATCCTTTAAGCTTTTCTATTGCCTCTTCTTTTGCCTCCTTGTCTATTTCCGGAAAAATCACCAACTGAGACAGTTCAACCTGTGCGTTGATAACGGGAATACTGTCCACAGGAAGGTTTTGGAAAAATATCTGCACCTCAGAAGGTGTCACTTCAACATTTCTATTGATTTTTTGTCGCATTCGTTGCACCACCAAACTTTCGTAAACGATAGGATAAATCATCTCCTTGATTTGCGGAATCGTTTTATCGTAATACTCCTCCACCCTTTCTTCGGAACCCATTTGTTGAATGAGCATTTGTAAACGACTTTCAATTGTCGATTCAACTTCATCCTCACCTACCTCAACACTATCTATTTCGGCGCGATGCAACATGAGTTTGTCCATCAGCATCTCTTCAAACACCTCACAAAGATCTTCTTTGGTTTTATCCATAAATCCTTGACGAACATAATCCAAATGACGACTTTCAACCTCAGATTTTAAAATGATATTGGCACCGACAACCGCTACTACGCCATCGGCAACTACTTGTGCATTGGAGTTGAATCCAACAGAAATAAAAACCAAAGGCAGAAGTTTACTTAAAAATTTCCACCGCATTTTTGGATAAGCCATCTTTGAATAATTTTTGTTCTAGTCGCTCTAAAGTTTGCAATTTGCGTTGGTTGAGCAAAATACTTTGAATGGTACTTTCGACATAGTGTAGCGGCGCCGGACTTCCCTTAGGGCGAATTGCCGTTAATTGCACCAAATAAGTAGATTTTTCATCGGAGATTTCAATTTTGGTTTTCCCTGCTGAAATTTCAGATTCCATTCCCTCCAGAAGGGGTAATAATTTGACAAAATCCTGAAAGGAATACCACACCGTATCATCAACGGAGATGTTTCTTGCATATTGCAAGGCCAAATCCATAAACTTTTCTCTATCCGTGGCTTTTGCACTAAAAAACAATTGTTTAAGCCTATTATTGTTACTCAAGTTTGCAGGAAACTCTGCAAACTCTACCTGAAATATTTTTTCTGAAAGAGTAAATTGCTCTTTATTTTTATCGTAATACCCTTCAATTACTTCGCGGCTCAAAACGGTGTCAAGATTTTGCTTCAGGTATTCCTGATGATAGGCAAAAATTAATAAATCGCGGCGATAATCTTCAATTTGCCAGTCGAAGAGCTTTTGTTGTTCGGAGAGGTTAAACTCCGCTCTGTCGAGTAATAATTGATCTTTTACCCAACGGTTTACATAGCGATTGATAAACCTAACACTATCGGCAGAATCTTTAGGTATATTTAATTCACGATCCAAAAACTCTTGATATGTAAGTGTTTTATCCAAAACTCTGGCAAAAACAATTCCTTCACCTTCCTGTTTTTGAAAATATTCACAGGAGGTGAAGGAAATCAATAAGAGCATCAGTAACGCTTTGCGGATGGTCATTGGTTGATTTTGGGTTCTACTTTTTTAAAGTTCGCTTCAAAAAGGGTGTAGGAAAATTTATCCTTTAAATTCTCAACCCATCTCTTTTCAAGTTCTTTTTGGTACAGTGCAGAAACAGCACCCCAGCATTCTTCAAGTTCCATGGGTCTGGAGGGCAATACTTCTTTAATCTCAACAACGAGATACATATCGTCATTTCCGGCAAAATACACGGCTCCCTTTCCATTTCGATTCCATATTTTATCTACCTCTGAATATGTACCTTTATCAATTAACCTATCTTCTTGAGAAACAGCTAATGCATTAGATTTTAAGGCTTTTTGAATAATCTTATCCGTATTTTTTCCTTTATCTAATCGCTTGGCTAATTTTTTGGCAACCTTTTTATTCTGAACGGAATACACGACAGTTTGAGCACGTTCAGGCAATTGGAATGAATCGCGGACGGTGGCAAAAAAGGCTTCCAAACCTGCAGTATCCGTCATGCTGGGTCGCCAAATTACCTCTTCCAACAATTCAAATAATAAAATTCCGTTCCGGTACTCTTGAACCAAATAACGAAAATCTGGATACTTTTCTTCAAGCTTGCTGTTTTCATAATCCAAAATCCGTTGATCAGACCAGTGGGCAAAATGTGCACGACCCAAACCTTCTTTTGAATCACCTTGAATGGTTCGATAGCTTTTGGAAATATGTCTGGCAAAGTCGCGAACCCCAAAAGATTTTCCGTTGAGTTCAAAAAGCGGTGCATCTTTTAAATTATCGGGAACATCATAGCCTTTCTCTGCCAAATCTCCTGGCAGGCTCTGAATATAACGCGCTAAATTGCGCTCATTTACACTAAAGTTATATTCCCTTTTTAGCTTGCTTATGGCATTTTGACGAGTCAAGTTTGAACGCTCATCCCGCTGAACCTTTTGGGTAATTGAGGACTTTACCGATTCAAAGGTTGGGATTTGGGGACGATCTAGTATTTTGATGATATGCCAGCCGTAAGGTGTTTTAATGGGTTCACTGATGTCTCCTACGCGATCCATCGCAAAGGCGGCTTCCTCAAACTCATTTATCATGTCATTAATACCAAATGGTTGAAGTTCTCCGCCCTTTCCGGCTGTGTTTTTGTCTTCAGAAAACTGACGGGCCAGTGTTGCGAAATCATCTCCGGCCTGAACTTTTTTATAAACCTCACGAATTCGGGCTTCTGCCTTTTCCTTTTGTTCGGTTGTACTCTTATCGTTGGCAATGGTCATGATGTGAGCCACCTTTATGGTGCCACGTGCGATGCGCTTGTCGGTAGGCATTACCAAGTGATACCCAAACCGCGAACGTACAGGCTTACTTACACGGTTTACATCCGTGCGGTATGCCGCCGACTCAAAAGGATAAACCATGTCAAATACGTTAAAATAACCCAGATCGCCATTTCTAGCAGCTGAGTAATCGTCTTCCGAGTATTTGGCGGCTAATTTTCCGAAATTTGAAGCGTCGTCATTTATTTCAGATTTAATTTTCACTATTTTATTATACGCCTTTAGGGTGTCGGAAGGACTGGCATTTTCGTCAACCTTTATCATAATGTGGCTGGCCCTTACGTCGGTTTTGCTGCGTTCATAAGCTTCGTAAACCAATTTTTCGTCGGTGCGCTTGTCCATCAAATATGGTTTGGCCAACTGCGAGCGGTACGAATTAAATTCATTCTTCACTTGGGGCAGAGTGTCCAAACCACGGCTTTCGGCCTCCTTTACCTTTAATTTAAAATTGAGGTAAAGTTCTAAATACTCCAATGGGGTTTTGGGATCAATCTCCTGCCCGATATCTCTGTTTTTGTTATAAACGGCGGAGAATTCACCCGCGGTTACGGAGTCCCCTTCAATTTCAAAAATAACTACATCCTGCCATTGTGCGGAAACACTTCCGGCGAAAACCATTAATACAAAAAAGAGGTATTGTTTCATTGTTGATACAATTTAGCGTTAAACGTTTATTTTACTTTCTACTATAATTAGGTGATTCCCTGGTGATGACAACATCGTGGGGGTGACTTTCATGTACACCTGCGGCAGTAATTCGGCAGAATTGAGCGGTTTGTTGCAACGTGGCAATATCCTTTGCCCCACAATAACCCATTCCGGCCCGCAAGCCTCCAACAAACTGGTAAATAACCTCGGCTACATCACCACGATACGGCACACGACCGACGATTCCTTCGGGAACCAATTTTTTAATATCATCCTCCACATCTTGAAAATAGCGATCTTTAGAACCACTTTGCATGGCTTCTACCGATCCCATCCCCCGATATGTTTTGTATTTTCTTCCTTCGTAAATTAAGGTTTCACCGGGAGTTTCTTTGGCACCAGCGAGCAAACTGCCCAACATCACACTTGATGCACCGGCAGCTATGGCTTTCACAATATCTCCGGTATAGCGAATACCTCCATCAGCAATAACCGGAATACCACTTCCGGCGATGGCATTGCTCACCTCCATCACCGCAGTAAGTTGCGGTACACCAACGCCAGCTATTACACGAGTCGTGCAAATAGATCCGGGGCCAATGCCCACTTTAACCGCATCTGCACCTGCATCGACCAAATATTTTCCTGCAGCACCAGTTGCCACATTTCCAACTACTACATCCAAGTCTGGGAATTTAGTCTTTACACTTTTTAGTGCCAAAACCACGCCTCGGGTATGTCCATGCGCTGTATCAATAATAATGGCATCTACATTTGATGCAACCAATGCTGAAACGCGTTCTACCACATCTGGTGTGACCCCAACGGCAGCGGCAACCCGCAACCTGCCGAAGGTGTCTTTATTAGAATTCGGTTTTAATTTAAGTTTACTTATATCCCGAAAGGTAATTAGTCCTACCAAGGTTCCGTCTTTTTTAATGACGGGAAGTTTTTCCACTTTGTGTTGTTGCAGAATAATTTCCGCCTGCTCCATGGAGGTATTTTCAAAAGCGGTAATCAAATCTCCTTTGGTCATGATGTCCCGAACCAAACGGTCATCATCGCGTTCAAAACGCAGGTCGCGGTTGGTCAGGATGCCGACGAGCTTTTTGTTTTCATCGACGATGGGGATTCCGCCGATTTTATACTCCGACATCATTCGTTTTGCTTCGCCAATGCGATTTTCTGCACGCAAAGTAACCGGGTCGAGGATCATACCACTCTCCGCCCTTTTCACTTTTCTGACTTCAATAGCTTGCTGTTCTATGCCCATATTCTTGTGAAGGACACCAATACCTCCCTCCTGCGCCATTGCGATGGCCATTGAGGATTCGGTTACAGTATCCATGGCCGCGCTGATAATGGGTGTGCGCAGCGGAATGTTCCTCGAAAATTTAGATTCAATAAGCACTTCTCGTGGAAGCACTTCTGAATAGGCAGGCAGAAGTAAGACATCATCGTATGTGAGTCCCTCTCCTTTAACTTTTGTATTGTCAAAAGACATAATTCAGCAATTTAGTAAATTGCACGCAAAATTACACATTGTAATCCACCCAACGGTTTTTTTTTACATGGAATTTATTGGGATTGAAAAAAGTGTACACCTTGAAAACAAAGACATTTAGGTAAAAAAAGACAAAGACAAAACGAAAAAAGGAGCCCGAAGGCTCCTTTTTTTATTTTATTAACGTGAATGTACCTCGCAATTCCTGCGGCAAATCACCCACTGACTGGTATCTAATCAGATAAGTGTAAACGCCGGTGGGTGCAAGTTTGCCCCCTACATAACCATCCCAGCCTTCGTTGGGGTCTTTGGCTTCGTAAACCACTTTACCCCAGCGATCGATGACAATCATTTCAAAGTTTGACATATCGACATAGCGATTCATCACACCAAATCGTCTATTGGCTTCAATTGGAGATAGTGGATTGAAAGCATTGGGCAATACCAACTTTGCCTTTTGGGTCACACACCTGCGGTTTGACCGGCTACGGAATGGTCCATATCCATCAGGTATCGGAAGCGGATTATTGATTTCAACCGCACGGACATAATAGCACAGGGTTGATTTATCGGAAGCTACGTTCCCAATTCGATCCACAAAAATGGTATCGTTGGGTCCTAAATTATCCGTCAGCAAACTAAAGCTTTCTTCTGGGCCTTCAGATCGGTAAACCTCATAACGAACTAATTCCCCCACGAAACCTTTATAGCTATTCCAGCTTACCCAATTTTGTTCATTGGACTTGGCTTCTACTTCCACCAATATATTGTTTACGATATTGGAAGTTGTATCCACTCCACCACAACTATCAGAAGCGGTCAATCTATAATAATACACTCCATCATTTGGCTGAGCCAAATAATCAATGTATGTAAAGGTATAAGGTGCCGTTCTTGGAGCTTGAATGGTTGTCATTTCAAAATAAGTACCATTGCGTTTTGTAGCGCGTTCGATAATTATTTGATCGGCATCCGCATTTCCATCCACAAATCCTCGGAAGAAAATTCCATCTCCTCTTACATCCGTTTCAGAGAGATAAAGAATTTCGGATGGAGATGGCACACCTGGGAACATACATTTGGGGCAGGAAACGGATTCACGAACACTATCCATGTGGATTGCAACTGCTTTATAACAGTAACTTGCACCAGCAACAAAGTCTGTTTGTACGAAAACCGTATCATTTGGTCCACCGACAAAAAGCACCTCATCTAAGAGAACGGTACCCATTTGGTCATCGATGTCAGCTCGCAATTCATACCCAATGATACTATTGCCCCAGCCCGGTCGATAACGATTCCATGTTAACGTATTTGTTCCACCACAAACATCCACATCACTATTCAGTAATAAAGTATTGTGGGGAATAACTAAATCAATGTCACTAACATTATCACAACTATCAGCAGAAACAACTTTAAACCTTTCAATTCGTGAATCTGCCATAGAGTTTTGCCAGATATAAGGGGCCATTCCACCCACCGTATCGATAATTTCCCAATCGTTAATGGTTTCGTTGAAATAGAGAACGTAATAATGAACGATATCACCGGTATTCGAGGCTTGAAAATCAATCACAGCTTTACCGTCGTTATTTACGGTAACTACATTAATCACAATGGTGTCGTCATTGGTTACATCTGAAAACAAATCACCATCAATATTGGAGTAACTATAGCAACTAAAAGAGGAATCTGCATTTACAGATCGGTATCTTACCCTAAAGTTTATATCTAATGAGCAGATTGGAACACCTTCTACCCAATCGCGAAGGGTTGATGCGCCTATTACCATCCAGTTATCCGAACCTGCCGGAATTTCAGCCTGTACCTCGTAGGTAATGGTTGTTGTATCTGCCGGTCGGGGGTCGTTCCATTTTAAGTCGGCTGTATCCTTATCAGGCGTGTTTAATGGAAAAGAGGTTAAATCAAGATCAATTGTTCCTACCACATTTGAACCGGAGGTCAGGAAGTCACAATCCACATTTGTTCTAACTTTAAAAAAGGAAGGATGTGGAAAAGTATCTGCTATAGACCAAGTTCCCGGATTATAGTCTCCAATGGAATCAATTTTGAAAAAATTACCAACACCTACCGTATCAACCTCAATGATGTGGTAATTAAATTTAAATCCTGTATCAGCATTTGGTAAAAAGTCTATATCGATAAATCCATTTCCATTTCGTGAAACACAAAATAGCTCTGGATTAGAACCTGTACCCGCTTGCACATCAACAATTACAGTAATTAAGGATCGTGCATTTGCAGGACAGAAGTTATCTTCCATTTTAAGGTAATATACATATTCGTTGGAGAAAACTCCACATCCAGTTTCTGACGCTAAATGCTGGCAATCAGTTTCCCAGAAAAATTCAATGGTATTGTTTAATGTAGCCACATATCCTGACTGTCCGGTTGCCGGATTAATAAGGGCACATGGCGCGTTTAGGCAGTCATTTGTATCTGTCCAATTTGATCCACCCAATTGTCCACTGGCCGCCATAAAGGTAATGGTTTGAAATTGGCTATTTGGCAACAAATCAAAATCCTGAGCGTTTAGGGTAAATCTAACGGTATCTTTTGCCATAACGGTAAAGCGGAAGGTATTTACTGCCGGAGTGGTCATGGTAAGTGTGGTATCCGGAATAAAGGTAACAGAAGGTGGGTTATTTACTGGAACGGGCATAGGCGGATTGGCTCCGGTATATGCCACGGCACAATTAATTGTTACAATTTGAATGTCCCTGTATATTGCAGCAACGGGAATACCGCATTTATAGGCAGTAACTTCGGTATTGGTTAACCATTGACCATTGGTGTGGGATTCAAAACTCACCAAACCGGAAACGGGATCCATAACGGCGCCAACATTAGGTGGTGTGGTAGGTAGTGGGTTATTAAAGGTATAAGAACCAGTCCAATTCACACCTGTCGTTGGATTTACCAATGGCACACCCCAATCATATACAATGGAATCTAGTTCCACGTCAAAAGCCAGAGGGCCATACAAAAATTGATAGCCAATACATGAAACTACGTTTGGCTGCTCCAAAAATTTAGGAGAATTATCGTAACAGGGAAAATTATTCTTAAATGGTGGGAAAGCTCCGTGGGTTCTTGGGTTGGCCACATCCGGATAGGGATAAAGCTCGGCTTTTAGGTACATTGAGCCACCGCCTGAATTAGAGGAACTATTCCGAAATCCCCCTCCAAACTGCATACCAACCACCCATGCGCCATTAAGCGCAGGCGCGCCATTGAGTTGCATGGCATTTGAACGATAAATGAATTCCGCAACCGCTCCATTGGGCGCTTGGCTTCCCCCTGTAGGTCCAGACCAATTGTTTTGTGTAGTAATAGGAACTCCACAATTCCATGTAAGGCCTGGTGAAAAACAGGATGGGGACACATCTAATTGTGACACCAATATACTTGGCGAAGAATTTGGGCCACCACCGGCATACCCGGCAATTACAAAGTTTGGTTGGGCACTATTAAAAATTGAAATAGCACCCGTGCAATCTCCATAGAGTTTTGCCACAAATACAAACTTTCCGTGATCGCCCACGGTAAAGTTTGAGTTGAGTTCGGCATTTATTGCCAGGCGATTGTCCTGAGAGATGCAATACCAGATGATTTCACCTCCACGCATGTGGGAAGCGGAAAGTTCTAATATTGACGCTATGGCCAACAATAGAAAAAGGATACGTGTGCGCATAATGATTAAGGTTTTGAGATACACTTTTTAGGTCTCTTTAAATTCTGACCAAAGAAACAATAAAAATTAATCACTTCTAAACTAAAAATTGTTAAAGGCAAAAGTAACTTATTTAAAGATAACTTTTGCTATGTAAACAAAAAAAGGAGGCAAAATTGCCTCCTTTTTTTTCAAATCTCAGTATTTCCTATTGGATCAGGGTAAATGTGCCCCGTAGTTCTTCCGGCAAAGCACCCTCGGTTTGGTAGCGGATCAAATAGGTATAAACGCCTGTGGGTGCAATACTTCCATCCACATATCCATTCCATTCTACATCGGGGTCCTTGGTTTCAAATACCACTTTTCCCCAGCGGTCAATAATTATCATTTCAAAATTATTGATGTCCACAAAGCGATTTTTGGCGCCAAAGGTGCGGTTTGCTTCAATTGTCGAAAGTGGCTTAAAGGCATTGGGGAGCACCAATTTGGCTTTTTGCGTTACACAAGCGCGATTAGAACGGCTTCGGAAAGGACCATATCCATCGGGAAGGGGTAACGGATTATTGGTTTCGATGGCGCGTACGTAATAGCAAAGTGTGGAAACATCCCCAGGCACATCCCCTATCCTATCAACAAAAACTGTGTCATTTGGTGATACATCTTCGGCTATTAAACGATAACTGCCTTCTTCTCCTTCTGCGCGATAAACTTCGTAACGGTCTAATTCTCCGGCAAAGCCTTTATAGCTATTCCAAGTAATCCAGTTTTGCTCATTGGGTTTGGCTTCGACTTCAACATGAATATTGTTTACCGTATTTGAAATGGTATCAATACCGTCACAACTATCAGCAGCTAAAATTCGGTAATAATACACACCATCCTGAGGCTTGGCCAAATAGTCGATATAGGTAAATGTATAAGGTGCAGTTTGAGGTGCCTGAATTTTTGCAACTTCAAAGAAGGTGCCGTTGGGTTGAGTTGCTCTTTCAATTACAATGATATTGGCGTCTGCCTCTCCATCGGTAAAGCCCCTGAAGAAAATCCCGTCTCCGCGTACATCCGTCTCTGATAAGTACAACAGCTGTGTCGGCTGTGGTACCCCGGGATTCATGCATTTCGGGTATGAAAAAGATTCTCTGACACTGTCCATGTGAATGGCCACCACCCGATAGCAATATTCCGCTCCGAAAACAAACTCATCCTGAACATAGGAAGTGTCGTCAGGGCCTCCGGAAAATAACACCACATCGGTTGTCATACCCAAATTAGGATCATCTATATCAGCTCGCAATTCATAACCTATCAAACTATTTCCCCAGCCTTCTTCATATTTATTCCAAGTCAGGGTATTGGTTCCGGCACAAATATCAACATCAGAGTTTAACAATAAGGTATTGTGAGGAATTACCAATTGATCGTCACTGATATTACCACAACTATCTACGGAGAGCACCTTGAACTTTTCGGGGCGTGTATCAGCCTCGGAGTTTTGCCACTCATAAGCGGCCATTCCGCCGACGGTATCAATGATGTCCCAAGAATTGGTCATTTCGTTGAAGTACAAAATATAGTAATGGACAATGTCTCCTGTATTGGAAGGTTGGAAATCAATAACAGCATTTCCATCTTCATTTACGGTGACAAAATTTATTCGCATGGTATCGTCATTGGTAACATCTGAGAAATTTTCGCCAATCATATTTGAATAACTAAAACAAGTGAGCGTTGAATCCTGATTGACCATCTGGAAACGAACTCTAAAATTCACATCCATATCACAAACTGAAACAGCTTCAATCCACTCCCGTTCAGTAAGGCTTCCCATAAAAACCCAATTATCGGAACCAGCGGGAATTTCTGCTTCAATCTCATAAGTCACCGGTACAGAATCATTGGGACGTGGGTCATTCCATTTTAAGTCCGCTGTATCCTTATCCGGAGAGACTTGCGGCAAGGCAGATAAATCCAAATCAATCGTTCCAGAAATTAAAGATGATGGTGTTACAAAGTTGCATCCAACGTTCATATTGATTCTGAAATAACTGGGGTGTGGAATGGTATCAGGAATAGTCCAAGTACCGGGATCATAATCGTAAACGGTATCTATTGGAAAGAAGTTTCCTGTTCCCAATGTATCTATTTCCAATATATGAAAATTAAATCTAAAGCCGGTATCCGCACCAGGAATAAACGATAAGTCAACGCTTCCGACTCCGTCACGAGAGGCGCAATACAAATCTACAGGCGTAGAGGATGCTCCCGCTTGTACATCTACGATAACAGTCACCAAAGACCGTGAAGGGGTAGGACAAAAATTATCTTCCATTTTTAAGTAAAATACGTATTCATTTGAAAACACGCCGCACCCTACTTCAGAAGCCAAATGGTTGCAATCGGTTTCCCAAAAGAACTCCACAGTATTATTTAGCGTGGAAACATAACCGGTTTGGCCGGTTGCTGGATTCAATAATGCACATGGTGGATTATTACAATTGAGGGTATCATCCCAATCAGGACCGCCCAATTGCCCACTTGCAGCTTGAAAGGTAATGGTTTGAAACTGGCTGTTTGGAAGCAGGTCAAAATCTTGAGCATTCAGAGTAAATGCCACGGTATCACCGGCTTCTACTGTAAAGCGAAATACATCAGGCGCCGGAGTTGTCATGGTAAGGGTTGAATCCGGAATAAAGGTAACCGATGGCGGGTTGTTAACCGGAGGGGTGATTGGTGGATTGGCCTGTGTGTAGGCAGCTCCACAATCCGCGGTAATAATTTGAATATCGCGGGAAATTAGTGCTACCGGCAATCCACATTTATAAGCAAGCACTTCTGTATTGGTTGTAAAAACACCTGCCACATGGGATTCAAAGGTAATAAGACCGGAAACTGGATCCAAATTGGCGCCTACACTTGGCGCAGTAGAAGGCAGTGGGTTGGTCGCAGAATATCCGGCAGAAAAAGTTACAGCATTGTTGGGTGGGCCAACTAAGGGCACACCCCAATCATATACAATTGAATCCAATTCAACGTCAAATGCCAATGGCCCATAAGTAAATGGCTCCCCCATACAAGAAACTACGTTGGGTAATTCCAAAAATTCCGGTGAATTATCGTAGCAGGGATTCATACTTCTAAAAGGAGGGAGAGCACCATGGGTTCTGGGATTTGGCACATTGGGATAAGGATACATTTCAGATTTCAGGTAAAAGTTTCCACCATTTACATTAGTAGCATTGTTTCGACAACAATGTCCGGCACCGGCAGTTGTTTGCAGTCCAATAATCCATGCACCGTTTTGTGGAGGTGAACCATTGAGTTGAAAAGCATTTGAACGATAAACATGTTCTGAAACCGCTCCAACCCCATTAAGTGGACCGGAAGCACTATTGCTGGCAGTTGGGGGATTACATGTCCATCGCAAATCACTGGAATAACAATCCGGAGAAATATCTGTTGAAGCAACTAAAATTACCGGTGAAGAATTGGGTCCTCCCCCACTATAACCTCCTATATTAAACTGCATTTGAGTCACAAAAGACGTAACAAAAATATTATTTAGTCCGCCGCAATCGCCGTAAAGTTTTGCAACAAAAACAAATTTCCCGTGATCGGCTACGGTGAAATTAGAATTGAGTTCAGCATTAATTTCCAATCTATTGTCCTGTGATATACAATACCAAAAGATTTCTCCACCCCGAACATGCGAGGCTTCGGCATTAAATATGATTAATAATGGTAGTAAAATTAGTAAACGCTTAAATGCTTTCATGGCGCAAGAATTTAGGTTAATGTTTACGATACTATATCGTTTACAGTGTTCAAATTTAAGACATTATACGTGCTAAAAATTCTCCAAATGAGTCAACCCCTTGTTTGATTTAGGCAACGGGGTAAAAAAAAAGAGACCCGAAGGCCTCTTTAGATTTTTTATAGTGAAAATGATCCGTTATTGTATCAGTGTGAAGGTGCCTCGAACCTCTTCGGGCAATGCACCCACCGATTGATAGCGAATGAGATAGCTATATACACCTGTTGGTGCCAGAGAACCTCCAATATATCCATCCCATTCTATATTTGGATCTTTGGTTTCAAACACAACCTTGCCCCAGCGATCTATAATAATCATCTCAAAGTTGTTTACATCGGCAAAGCGATTCTTGGCACCGAAGGTTCGGTTTGCCTCAATCGGTGATAGTGGTTTAAAGGCATTTGGAAGAACCAACTTGACTTTTTGCGTAACGCATGCTCGATTTGAACGACTGCGGAATGGACCGTAACCATCAGGAAGGAGTTGTGGATTATTGGTCTCAACGGCGCGGACATAATAACAAAGTGTCGAAACATCCTTAGCAACATTACCTATTCGATCAACATAAACCGTGTCATTTGGCGATACATTTTCTGCTATTAGGCTAAAACTTCCATCTTCGCCTTCAGCACGATACACTTCATATCGATCCAAATCCCCGGCAAAACCTTTGTAACTATTCCAGGTAACCCAATTCTGCTCATTGCGTTTGGCCTCTACTTCCACCTTAATATTATTTACAATGTTGGAAATGGTGTCAACACCGTCACAACTGTCAGCAGCAATGATTCTGTAGTAATACACCCCATCATTGGGTTTTGCCAAGTAATCAATATAGGTAAAGGTATAGGGCGCTGTTTGCGGCGCTTGAATTCTTGCTAACTCAAAATATGTTCCGTTCCGCTGTGTCGCCCTTTCTACAATAATGGTATTGGCATCTGCATCACCATCGGTAAAGCCACGGAAGAAAACACCATCGCCACGGACATCAGTCTCCGACAAATACAATAACTCGGTTGGCTGTGGTACACCGGGATTCATACATATTGGGTAAGAAGAAGACTCCCTTACACTGTCGAGGTGGATAGCAACTACTCGATAACAATATATCGCACCGGATATAAATTCTTCCTGAATAAATGATGTATCATTCGGGCCTCCGGTAAACAAAACTACATCGGGCATCATACCCACATTGGGATCATCTATATCTGCACGCAATTCATATCCAACCAGGCTATTACCCCAACCCTGCGCATATCTATTCCAAGTGAGGGTATTGATTCCTTCACAAACATCTACCTCTGAGTTTAGCACCAAAGTATTATGGGGAATCACCAATTGATCGTCGCTAATGTTTCCACAACTATCTACGGAAAGTATTTTAAATTTCTCGGGGCGGGTATCGGCTTGAGAGTTTTGCCATACATAGGCAGCCATACCACCAACCGTATCGATAATGTCCCATGAGCTTGTCATTTCGTTAAAGTACAGAATATAATAGTGGACAATATCTCCGGTGTTGGAAGGTTGAAAATCAATAACAGCAAGTCCATCTTCATTTACGGTGACATAATTAATACGCATGGTATCATCATTAGTGACATCTGAAAATTGAGCTCCAGTCATATTGGAATAACTGTAACAGGACAATGTCGAATCTTGATTGACCATTGCGAAGCGAACCCTAAAGTTAACATTCATATCACAAACAGAAACGGCTTCAATCCATTCCCGATCAGTTAGACTACCCAAAAACACCCAATTATCTGATCCCGCCGGAATTTCTGCTTCTATCTCATAAGTCACTGGCACGGAATCATTGGGTCTCGGATTATTCCATTTCAAATCTGCTGTATCTTTATCCGGCGAAACCAGTGGTAATGGAGTTAAGTCCAAAGCCATTGTTCCGGCAATAAGTGAAGGAGGTGTTGTAAATTCACATCCAACATTCATACGGATTCTAAAGTAGCTTGGATGGGGAATGGTATCGGGAAGAGACCAGGTAACCGGATCATAATCATAAATGGTATCAATGGCAAAAAAGTTCCCTGCCCCAACCGTGTCAATTTCCACGATGTGAAAATTAAACCTAAAACCGGTATCCACACCGGGAATAAATGAAAGATCAACACTACCCATTCCGTCGCGAGAGGCACAATACAAATCAACCGGGGTTGAAGACGCACCTGCTTGAACATCTACCACGACCGTTACAAGAGAACGAGAAGGTGTAGGACAAAAGTTGTCTTCCATCTTCAGATAAAAAACGTATTCATTGGAAAACACGCCGCAACCAACTTCAGAAGCCAAGTGATTACAATCCGTTACCCAAAAGAATTCAACCGTATTATTGAGTGAAGCTACATATCCAGTTTGACCTGTTGCTGGATTCAGTAATGCACAAGGGGGGTTGTTACAATTATTGGTATCTGTCCAGTTTGAACCACCCAACTGACCACTGGCGGCTTCAAAGGTTATGGTCTGAAACTGGCTATTGGGCAGCAAGTCGAAATCCTGCGCATTTAGAGTAAAAGCGACTGTATCACCTGCTTCTACCGTAAAACGAAAAATATCCGGTGCAGGGGTTGTCATTGTTAATGTTGAATCCGGGATAAATGTAACTGAGGGTGGGTTGTTTACCGGTGGGGTAATGGGCGGGTTAGCTTGAGTATAAGCAGCAGCACAATTGGCTGTAACAATCTGAATATCACGAGAAATTAGTGCTACTGGCAAGCCACATTTATAGGCCAAAACCTCTGTATTTGTGGTATAAGTTCCCGCTGCGTGAGATTCAAAAGTTATTAACCCAGTTACCGGATCTAAATTAGCTGCAACACTTGGGGCGGTGGAAGGCATAGGGTTGGTGGCAGAAAAGCCCGCAGAAAATGTTACGGAGTTATTTGGCGGACTGATAAGTGGTGTTCCCCAATCGTAAACCAGAGAATCTAACTCAATGTCAAACGCTAAAGGCCCATAAGTGAAAGGTTCTCCTATACAAGAAACCACATTGGGTAATTCAAGAAATTCTGGTGAGTTATCATAACAGGGATTCATGCTTCTAAAAGGTGGTAAAGAACCGTGTGCTCTTGGGTTAGCAACGTTAGGATATGGATACATTTCCGACTTGAGGTAAAAGGTTGGTTGTCCATTCACATTATTTGAACCATTTCTGCAACAATGCCCTGCACCAGCTGTTGTTTGAAGTCCTATGACCCATGCACCGTTCGTCGGTGGAGAACCATTGAGTTGGAAAGCATTGGATCGATACACGTGTTCAGAAACGGAACCCGCTCCATTTAATGGACCTTGGGCACTATTGCTATTGGTAGGTGGATTGCACGTCCAGCGCAAGGCACTAGAAAAACAATCCGGAGAAATATCTGTTGAAGAAACCAATATTACTGGAGAAGAGTTTGGTCCTCCACCACTGTATCCACCTATATTAAATTGCATGGTGGTAACAAAGGAGTTTATAAAAATGTTATTTGCCCCGGTACAATCACCATAAAGCTTGGCCACAAATACAAATTTTCCGTGGTCGGCTACGGTGAAATTAGAATTAAACTCAGCATTAATTTCCAATCTATTATCTTGCGAAATACAATACCAAAAAACTTCACCACCCCGAACGTGAGAAGCTTCAGCAAGAAAGGTGAAACTCAATGCAACTAAAAGCGCTCCGATAATTTTTTTCATGAGAATGTAAATTTTTGGCTTACAACGGACAAATTTAGTTAAAATATTTTACATTTTCACCATTGAATCAGTATAAAGCCGTTAAAGTTATTAAACGAACCTTATTGTTGAGCAAAGGAAATTCTGAAATCCATATATTGTTCACAATAGTTAACGATCCTTAAATAGATTTTAAACGATTGTCATCCATCCGTATTTATCGGCAATACGTCCGCTGCGAATCCCCGCCAAATGAGATTTTACCTTGACGGCAAATCCATCGCTACCCTGCGCGGGTATGGCGTAATCGCGCTCGCGAAATCCAATCACCGAAATGGGACTTATAACCGCAGCTGTTCCCATTCCAAAGGCCTCCGTCAGTTTTCCTTTTTCAATCGCCTCTATTACTTCGGAAACTCGAACGGGCGCTTCCTGTACTTCTATACCCCAATCTCTTGCAATGGTCAATACACTATCGCGGGTAATTCCCGCCAAAATGCGTTCACTCAAAGGTGGTGTCCGCAATACGCCATCAATCATAAAAGCAATATTCATAGTGCCTGATTCTTCGATGAGTTCGTGATTGCGGTGGTCCGTCCAAATAATTTGGGTATAACCTTTTTCCTGTATCTTTTTAGCCGGATAAAATGAACCGCCATAATTTCCCGCAGCCTTTGCGTACCCAACGCCGCCATCGGCGGAGCGGACAAATCGCTCCTCAATATAGACTTTTACATCCCCTGAATAATACGCTCCAACAGGTGAGGTTAGAATGCAAAAAACATATTCCTCTGAGGGTCGGGCGGCAATAAATTCGGAACTCCCATACATAAAGGGTCGGATGTAAAGTGATATACTTTCGTCTTTGGGCACCCAATCTTTATCAAGTTTAATGAGTTCCGTTAATCCTTTCATGAAAATTTCTTCGGAAACCTGCGGAATACACATACGTTCTGCGGATTTGTTCAAGCGCAAAAAATTATCGTGCGCGCGAAAAACCCCAACACGTCCGTCGGCCATACGGTAGGCTTTTTGGCCTTCAAAAATAGCCTGACCATAATGAAGTGTGTGTAAAGCCGGAGACACCTCTATTTTTCCATAAGGTTTGATGTGTGGTTCTCCCCATTTTCCATTCTTATACTCACACCACAACATATGGTCTGAAAAAATTTTCCCAAATGGCAAATCTGCATAATCAACATCGGGTTGGCGACTTTTAGAAATTTTGGTTATCTTCATATTTTTCATTAATTATTAAACAATAAAAGCGCATTAATTAGTATCTGTCTATAAAGTCTGATAACGGCGTTATGTTTGCCTGAAATTAAGGTTATTTACTAATTGTAAACTCACTGTTTTTCCCCAGATAGCTATCGGGGTCACAAGCCTCTCTCTCTAACTTTCTAGCCTAGTCACTTTTACTTTATGGTCAGACCCTAATCATTAACCTAAAAATGTAAAACCTTAAAAAAACAAGCGAATCAACTTTTAAAAAAGGATGGACTTTCGCATGAAAATACAATTCATGAATTTAGTTACCACTCATTTCTTGAATTTACTATAAACAAACAATTGTGATTCTTGTCGTAGGATTTATGGTGTATTTTTAGTGTTGAACGCAAGCAAAAATACAATTCAGAAACGACATTAATAAGGGAATCAAACTATTTCACATTTCATCTAAAGTGGAATAAAGCCTACAGAGATAAAATTAAACATTAAAAATTAGCACCTAAAACAATGGATTACCCTTTTTTTACCCCAAAATATAAAGCGTAAAAAAAATGGTAAATTTTCAGGTCTTATTTATACATTTGCGTAAGTCAACGGACATCCATGCAGAGTGTAGAAGAAATGTTGGAACAACACCTCGTCTTATTGAAAGACAAGATGGAAGCATGCCAACATCTTATGCAGGACAACCTCCAACTTCACCGGCAATTACAGGTGGAACGCGAAAAAAACGCAAAACTACAGGAGGAAATTTCAGCATTGCGACGTGCGGATTCCGTCGGCAGCCGCGCTGCGGTTTTGTCAAACGCTAACCGACAAACCAAAGCGTGGATTGATAGATTGGTGCAGGAAATAGACACTTGTCTGGAAACCCTAAACCGATAAATGTAAAGCGAAAATGGCAGACGACCACATCCGAATATCACTGCAAATTCTCAATCGCACCTACCCGATTACGGTAAAGCGAGTTGAGGAAGAGGCTGTGCGTGCTGCCGCTAAGAATATAAACGATCAATTGACCAAAATGCAGCGTTCCTATAACATTGATCACAATCAGGATCTGCTTTCCATGGTCGCCATTCAATTGGCTACAAAACTCGAAAATTTGCAACGACTGCGAAACAAAGAGCACGAAACCATCGTTGATTATTCCAATCGCTTTCATTTGTTGTTAGGGAAACAGACAACATAACCCTTCCCGCGCATTTCTATTATGTACTAAACTTAACACGATTCCTATAGGAAGGTGGCTCGGGCGGATTAAAGCAGGCCTCACCCCTTCTCGAAGGGTGTCAGCGTTTTAAAACCTGACCAGAGGAAACTTGACGTCGTTCGGAATCTTCCGAACCTGTCTTTACGAAGTTTAGACAGCAGAATTGCGCGGGATTTTTTTTAATTTATTACAACAGATGAACACAATTATAATTTCAGGACTTGCCGGATTAGTTGCCGGAGCAGCCATCACTTTTATCATTCAAAAGCTCGGGCTCAAAAGCCAAGCACAGGCCATTATTAAAGCCGCGGAAAAAGAAGGCGAAAACATTAAAAAGGATAAAATCGTTCAGGCCAAAGAAAAGTTCTTGGAACTCAAAGAGGAACACGAATCCATCATCAAAAAACGGGAGCGCAAAATGCAGGAGGTGGAGAAAAAGATGAAGGAAAAAGAGGTGCAGGTCAATCGGCAAATCGAAGAACACAACCGAAACAGAAAAAAACTGGAGCAAAATCTGGAAGCCTTTGACCGAAAAACTGAAGGTTTGCAAAGAAAATTGGATGAGGTAAAAAGCATCCGCGAAAATCAAATCAAACAACTTGAAGTTATTAGCGGATTTTCCCCCGAAGAGGCCAAATCCCAACTGATGGAAACGCTTAAGGATGAAATTAAATCCGAATCAGCAGCCTATATCCAGCAGGCTACCGAAGAAGCCAAACTCACTGCAAACAACGAAGCCCGCAAAATTGTGGTGCAAACCATCCAGAGAATCGGTACTGAACAAGCCATTGAAAATGCAGTTTCGGTCTTCAATATCGAAAATGACGATGTGAAAGGGAGAATCATTGGTCGCGAAGGGCGGAATATCCGTGCCATAGAAGCCGCAACAGGTGTCGAAATCATCGTGGATGATACGCCGGAAGCCATCATTTTATCTTGCTTTGATCCGGTTCGTCGGGAAATTGCCCGACTGGCACTGCATCGTTTGGTTACCGATGGGCGAATCCACCCGGCGCGAATCGAAGAGGTCGTGGCAAAAGTGACCAAAAGCATCGAAGACGAAATCATAGAAACCGGGAAACGAACTGTCATCGACCTCGGCATTCACGGACTTCACCCGGAATTGGTGAAAATTATCGGTCGGATGAAATATCGTTCTTCCTACGGGCAAAACCTTTTACAACACAGTCGGGAAGTTGCCAACCTTAGCGCCATTATGGCCGCAGAACTCGGACTCAATGTAAAACTTGCCAAACGAGCGGGCTTACTTCACGATATTGGGAAAGTACCCTCAGAAGAAAGTGAATTACCCCACGCCATTCTCGGCATGAAATGGGCTGAAAAATACGGAGAGAAACCCGATGTTTGCAATGCCATTGGTGCACATCACGACGAAATTGAAATGACCTCCCTCCTATCTCCCATCATTCAGGTATGTGACGGAATTTCCGGTGCTCGTCCTGGTGCCCGTCGTCAAGTGATGGAGAGTTATGTGCAACGATTAAAAGATCTCGAAAATTTAGCCATGAGCTATCAAGGTGTCAATAAGGCTTTTGCCATTCAGGCCGGACGCGAATTGCGCATCATGGTAGAAAGCGAACAAATTGACGATAAAAAAGCGGCAGAAATCTCCTATGATGTTAGCCAACGCATACAAAACGAAATGACTTATCCCGGTCACGTAAGAGTGACGGTCATTCGCGAAACCCGCGCCGTTAACGTAGCGCGTTAAAACAAAGAAATAGAAATACCGGAAAACCGGTTGATTAATCCATTTTTATGATCAATCCAGACAAACAAGTTTTTGACAACATTTTACAAACCATTGGAAACACTCCATTGGTTCGCCTAAACGAAATCGCTAAAGACATTCCCGCTCAAGTATTTGGAAAGATCGAGTACTTCAACCCCGGACATTCAACCAAAGACCGAATGGCCATAAAAATGGTGGAAGACGCTGAGCGCGAAGGTAAAATTCAACCCGGAGGAACCATCATAGAATGTACATCGGGCAACACTGGGATGGGATTGGCCCTCGCCGCCATCGTAAAAGGGTACAAATTGATTTGCACCATGAGCGACAAACAGAGCAAGGAAAAAATGGATGTGCTGCGGGCCATGGGTGCTGAGGTTATCGTTTGCCCAACCAATGTTTCGCCCGACGACCCCCAATCATATTATTCAGTGGCGGAACGTCTTAACAAAGAAATCCCAAACTCATTTTATCCGTATCAGTACGATAACCTTAGCAACCGTCTGGCCCATTACGAAACCACTGGCCCTGAAATATGGGAGCAAACACAGGGAAAAATAACCCACTTTGTAGTAGGCGTTGGCACCGGAGGAACCATCAGCGGCGTGGGTAAATTTTTAAAAGAAAAAAATCCAGACATTCAAATTTGGGGCATCGACACATACGGATCAGTTTTTAAAAAATATCACGAAACCGGGGAGTTTGATGCTTCCGAAATTTACAGCTACATCACCGAAGGAATTGGGGAAGATATTATACCCAAAAACGTAGATTTTGATACCATCGACTTATTTGAAAAAGTGACCGATAAAGATGGTGCATTAACCACCAGAGAATTGGCGAAGAAAGAAGGATTGTTTTTGGGCTATTCCTGTGGCTCTGCATTCCAGGGACTTCGTCAGCTTAAAGACAAATTAAAACCCACGGATGTCGTCGTCGTTCTTTTCCACGATCACGGAAGTCGGTACGTCGGAAAAGTTTATAATGATGGGTGGATGAAGGAACAAGGTTTTATTTAGAGCTTGTCCATAAAGCAAAGTGGCTGAACTAGAAAGTTCGAGAGCGAGGCTTTCGACCCCGATAAATATCGGGGAAAAGCGGAGTTTACGTTTGGTAAATGAGCATTTTTCAGCATTCGCATAACGAAGCTATCAGACCTTTATAGACAGCCACAATTTAAAGGGGTTGTACCGAATACCCGACACTACCAACACCTCCACTAATATTGCCTTGGAAAATAGCATACGTGGATTTATGGGTATCATCTATGGGTTTGATCCAAACCATTTTTAAATCGGCATTGGCTTTCGGCTGCTGATTCGGTTGGAGAACCACGTACCGATTGGGCACATACTTTCTGAGATATACCTCCAGACTGGGGTGTTTTTCGAGTTCCTCATGTGCAATAAAAACCCGATCATATTTTTTGACACTTTTCACCATGTATTTTACCGCACCCCAGTGATGACGAAATGCGTGGGGCACACTAAGCCAAAAGGCAAAAGAAGAAATCAAACCATACACCAACCACCGACGGAACTTTTCCCGGGGATTGCAAGTGTGGATTTTCCATATCATCAGCAGTGCTCCTAGTGAAAGCAAAATACCGGGAATCAACACCCAAAGCCAACTTCCGGGCTTCATAATAAAAATCATGGTTGATGAGGTTACGATCAGAGCAACGGCCAAAACGGCCGATTGAACGATGGGGGCAAATAGCAGAGGAAACTTCTTTACCTGTCGCGACCAGTCGAGCATAATGGATGCAATAATCACCGAAAATGCTGGAAACGACAACATGGAAAGCCAGGCTACCTTACCGCCAAGAACAATATAAGGAATCCATGCTGCCCCGGCCCAAAGTGCAAAAAACTGTTTTGGTGCACCACGGCGAATAAACACCTTTACCGTGCGCAGAATCGCTCTGGGAATAAACACCACAAAGGGCAAAAAGGCAAAAACAAAAACCAACATTTCCCAATGCGAGAAAAAGGGAATGGAAAGGGTATTGGTAAACGTCCAGATGTAGCCATTTTGCTCAATGAACTCCAGCACAAAACCCGGCTCTTGTTTTTCGGCTAAAAACACCCAAAAACCCAGTGGCAACAATGCCAATCCCAAACTTAAAACCATCGAAGGTTTTATGAGTATTTTTCCCCTTGGGTGAAATATCGCCAGCAATATAATCAGCAAAAAAACAAATATTAATACAGATGGGCCTTCCGTAATCAGGGCAAGTGAAAGCATAAATGAAATCAGCACCAACCAGCCCGAACTTTCATAAACGAGATATCGGTGCAGTCCGATCACCATTGTCGTGACAAAAAACAGCAAAGGACTATAATGAAAACCTACATTCCCGATTAGGCCTACGGCAATATTTCCCGCAAAAACCACCAGCGAAGCCATCCCCAAAAGTCGATCGAAGCGATTAACGTGGAAAAATAACGTTAAAAAAGTGAGCAACATAAACAGCATTGCGGGAAACCGGGCGCCAAATTCATTGATTCCAAAAATCTTTTGACTAATGGCCATAAGCCAAAAATTAAAGGGTGGAAAAGTAATATTTGGGGTAAGCCAATTTCCGGTTTCCAGGATATTCGCAGCGGCCAGTACATTGATAGCTTCCTGATTATCAAAAAGAGGAAACACCGTAATGCCCAAAATTAGAATTAGGATAACGCTAAATACCGCCCACTTGGCCAAGGCGTTATTGGTAGATTCAGAAATAGAAAATCTATTCATTGACGAAGTATTCAATACGGTTGCGAAAGTAGCGTATTTTTGGGAATTATACCGCGCTTACTTTTTAAAAAACACCTTTACCAATACAAATATTTATTGTAGATTTGCGCCCTGTTTTACAGCGGGATGATTAACCACTGGCAATCGTTGTGCATGTTGACATCCGATTAATTAAATTTTACTTGTCATGGACATTGTATCTTACGTTCAGGATCAGTACATCACCAAAAAAGATGTGCCCGAGTTTTCTTCCGGTGATACCATCACCGTGTATTACCAAATTCGCGAAGGCGAAAAAGTACGTACCCAGTTTTTCCGCGGTATTGTTTTGCAACGTCGCGGTGCAGGAGCTACCGAAACTTTTACCATTCGCAAAATGAGTGGCAACGTCGGTGTTGAGCGTATTTTTCCCATCAATTCTCCCTCTATTGAAAGAATTGAAGTCAACAAAAAAGGTAGTGTACGTCGTGCACGTATCTTTTACCAAAGAGAGCGTACCGGTAAATCGGCACGTATCCGTGAGCGTCGCGGTTAATATCTCCGGCGAAAAAATCAAAAGGCCCTTGCAATTGCGAGGGCTTTTTTTTTTAGCCTTTCATACATTTGCCAATATGTTTCGCAAAATCCTTCCTTTGATTTTGATTGTGGCCTATGCCTGCGGACGGGAAACCAGTCGCGGTGACCACAGAATTTTTCGCTACAATGAAGCCGCAGGAATTCCCGGTCTGGATCCGGCCTTTGCGCGAGCACAGTCCTCAATTTGGCCTGCTCACCAAATTTTTTCCACGCTGGTAGAACTGGATTCTGCATTGCATATCCAACCCGGATTGGCCCGCGATTGGAAAATTAGTACTGACGGTCTGACCTATACTTTTCTCTTGCGAAAAAATGTGTACTTCCACCCCCACCCCGCATTTGATGGCACCCGCGTATTTCGCGCCAAAGATGTGGTGTACTCATTTAATCGCATCAAATCGCCGGCTACATCCTCACCCGGCGCATGGACCATGCAGTGGGTTGATTCGGTTTTTGCGGAAAACGACTCGGTAGTTTCCATCCGATTATCTGCACCATTCTCTCCCTTTTTGCGAGTGCTCTCCATGAAATACCTGTCGATTGTTCCCCGCGAAGCCGTGGAAAGCAAAGCCATATCTTTCGCTGAAAACCCCAGTGGTACCGGACCATTTTATCTCAAAAAATGGATTCCGGGAGAAAAATTGATCTTGCGAAGATTCCACGAATATTATGATGGTGTGCCAAAAAAACACCTCGAAGCAATTGTGGTGCGATTTATCCCCGACAAACTATCGGCCTTTCTGGCCTTTATAAAAGGTGATCTCGATTTTATTTCCGGACTAGACGTCTCGTATCGCGATGAAATAATCGACATTAATGGAAACCTTCAGAACAAATATGTGGGTAAAATGCGACTGGAAACCACGCCTTACCTCAACACCGAATACCTCGCATTTGACACCCAACGTTTAAAGAAAAATCAATCACCCTACGGAAATCCCGATATCCGCAGGGCCATTCACCTCGCCATCGACAAAGAGAAAATGGTGAAACATCTTTTGCGGGGCATGGCTACTCCGGCCACTAAGGGCATGACACCTCCGGCGCTGTGGCCAACAAATCACAATGATATTTCGCATTTCAACTACCAACCCGATACAGCCCGAAAATTATTGGCCGCAGCAGGCTATCCCGGAGGAAAAGGATTACCCGAAATCATATTACACACCAACCCCGGATATCAGGACATGGCAGAGTTCATCCAACGAGAGGTGCAGTCCATTGGGATTCCCATAAAAGTAGATGTGGGACCCCCAGCTACTTTACGCCAACAAATGGCTTCCGGTAAAATTGATTGGTTTCGCGCTTCCTGGATAGCCGATTATCCCGATTACGAAAATTTTATGCTGTTATTTTCCGGCGAAAATGCACCCCCCAATGGCCCAAATTACTCAAGACACCAACACGATAAAAGCGATGCGTATTACCAACGTATTTCCATATTGCAACCTGGAGAGGAAAGGGATAGCATTTGGACCATGATGGAATTACTTGTTCGCGATCATTCGCCCGTTATCCCCCTGTTTT
Organism: Cryomorphaceae bacterium; assembly: GCA_020832345.1. Taxonomy (GTDB): domain Bacteria; phylum Bacteroidota; class Bacteroidia; order Flavobacteriales; family Schleiferiaceae; genus CSBr16-58. Next base: position 38,872 of record JAFIEY010000064.1, read on the forward strand.
ACGACCGGGTTATTCGTTTGATCAACCCGGATGTGCAAAATTTTCCCATCAATGCGCTCAACTTATTGGAATTGAGAAACACCTATAAAATCAATTCAAGCGAAAAGTTACCAAAACCGGAAAGTGATCGCTAAGGGGTTTATCCTTGCCCACCACGATAAAATTCGTTGGCTTTAAAAATTTAGCATCATAAAGAACCCAATCAATTCGCAACGGCATCAGTTGTTCCACATAGGTTCTACCCGTTCCCGATCCAATCTCTACAAATGAATCTTCAAGGGTTTTTCGCAATTTCTTATGGGTATAGGAAGCAGGCGCATCATTCATGTCCCCCATTAAAATAACTGAGTGGGGGCTTACCTCGATAAATTCAGCCAAGGTTTCAAGTTGCTTGCTCCTTCGACGAAAACCTTTAAACAATTGGTTGGATAGGTTTTTTACTTTCAATTGGAAATCGTCGGAATTATCAGCCTCGCGCAATCGGTAAAAATCTTTCACATCAAAATAAAAAGATGCCAAATGGACATTGATCACCCGGATGATGTTTCCGCGCACCTTGATATCCGCATAAATAAATGAATTGTTGAATCCCTCAGTTTGGTCGAAATTTACAACACCTTTATCTACGATGGGGAAACGACTATATATGGCCTGCCCAAAAGTTTGTTTTTGATTATTTAGGTGAACAAAAGAATAGGGATAAGAAATATTGGGGGTTTGGCTGTATTTATAATATTCCTGAATACCGAGGATATCGGGGTTGTGCTGCAAAATAAGATTTAATTGACTTTGCGGGACATCCGGTGCATCAATCCATTCATATACATTAAACATCCTCACGTTATACGTCATCACCGTAAAGTGATCTTCTCCAGATATTGTGACGCCCTTATTGCCAAACGAAACCCAGTTGTGAAAAGACGGCATCGCCAAAAGTGTAACGGCCAATAACCACCATGCATAGGTTTTTTTTCTAAAGGCAAAGTATATTAAAAACAAAAGGTTTAACAACAGGAAAATAGGAAGCGCCAAAGAAAACACCCCCAAAAATGGCACTACATGAGGAGGTATCCACATGGCCAAAAGGGAAATTAACAAAGCAACCATCACCAATAATGAAAGTAACTTTATGGTACTTCTAAACAAAATTTTGGGCAAGCGCATAAAATTTTTGCTTTGATGGAAATTATGAAATCAAGATACCAGACGAACCAAAGTTTGGCAAGCACTTAAAACCTGATCCTTGGTATTGCCAAATCCGAAAGACATTCTCAAATGAATTTGATTTCCGGGCTTATTCATGGCTTCAATCACATGAGAAACCTGATGACTTCCGGATTGACAGGCACTTCCGGCACTGAGCATCACACCTTCGATGTCCAAAGCCATAAGGAGTTGTTCCGCTTTTTTTGCGGAGGGAAAAGAAAAATGGAGAATATGCGGTGCGCCGTCCTCGGCATTAATCTCCAGTCCCGGGATGGAATTTAGCGCCTTTATCGCAATAGACTTTAAGTCGGCCATTAGGTTTCGTTTTTCCATCCGCGAATCAAAGTTTGATCGCCAGGCCTTTGCCATACCGGCAATCCCATAAACATTTTCGGTTCCGGGTCGCATTTTCCTTTCCTGACTTCCGCCTTTCCATAGCGAATGCTTACCCGTTTCGCGAGCTACAAACAGCAACCCCACACCTTTAGGGCCATTGAATTTGTGGGCGGAAAGACTGAGATAATGTATTCCCAAATCTCGTGGGGTAATATCCTGAAATAGCGCAGCCTGCACCGCATCACAGAAAAATAGACCATCGTATTTTCCCACAATTTGTCCGATGCTTTTAACCGGATGAATCAATCCTGTTTCATTGTTGACATACATCAATGCCACCAGCGTCTTTCCGGGATGCGCTTTTATGGCATTTTCCAGTTCCGTCATGGAAATTTGGCCCTTGTTATTCACCGCGAGAACCAGCTTTTTGATCTGATGTTTTTGGGCCAGAAAATCAACAGAATCCAATACAGCTTTGTGTTCTGTTGCAGCGGTAATTATAAAATCACATCCGTCGAGAATAGCGGATTGCAAACCCAAAAAGATAGATTCAGTGGCGCCACTGGTGAAAAAAATTTCACCCGGTGTAACGCCAAAATCTGTAGCAAACGTCTTTCTCGCTGTTTCTACCACCGCTTTAGCTTTGCGGCCATTGGCATGAGATGAGGAGGGATTCCCCCAAGATTCAGTCAAAACATCATTTACAACCGATATAACCTCCGGAAGCAAAGGTGTGGTAGAAGCGTGATCGAGGTATATCATAAAAAATTAATCAGAACATTTATAACCCTGACAGCCAATGAACTGCCATTTCCCTTTCTTCCTTTCGACCATTAGCGTGTACAAAGGCATTTGATCGGTGAATTTGATGGTAATCACGACTTAGTTTGGGGTAATTATATGCGATTTCCTCAAGGGCATCGGCAATAAATTTCACATCATCATAAGTCATGGTGGGATGAAGCGAAAGCCTGACCCATCCCGGTTTGTCCGAGGCATCACCTTCGTCAATTTTTCTGGTGATGTCGCTGCTCAGTTCCGGAGATACATTGAGTAAAAAATGCCCGTAGGTACCCGCACAGGCACAACCTCCACGCACCTGAATTCCGTAATGGTCACTCAACAGACTTACGGCCAAATTATAATGAACCTTTTCGTAATAGAATGAAATGGCCCCAAGTCGTTCCATGTTTTGTTGGGCGAGAATTTGCATACCGGGAATTTTCCGCATGCGACCCAACATATATTCGATTAAAATCTTTTCACGGACATGGATGTTTTGTGTGCCCATTTCTTCTTTTAAACGAATGGCCAGTGCTGCTTTAATCGCTTGAAGAAAACCCGGCGTACCGCCATCTTCACGGGTTTCAATATCGTCAAAATAACGGTGTTCCCCCCACGGATTTGTCCAAGTTACAGTTCCGCCACCCGGGCCGTCCGGCACTTTCAAATTATATAAATCCCGATTAAACACAACCACACCCGGACTTCCGGGGCCGCCCAAAAACTTATGTGGCGAGAGAAAAACGGCATCCAATCTACACGCCTCTTTTTCCGGGTGCATATCGATATCTACATAAGGCCCTGAACAGGCAAAATCCACAAAACAATAACCACCGGCGCTATGAATTCGTCGGGCGATTTCCCCATAATTTGTCAAAATTCCGGTAACATTGCTACAGCCGGTAACACTGGCAATTTTTACAGCGCGGTCTTTGTGTTTCTCCAATAAATGGTCGAAGTGTTGCAAATTGACGCAACCACTTTCATCTGCTTCAATTAACTCCACTCTGGCAATGGTTTCCAACCACGAAGTTTGATTGGAGTGATGTTCCATGTGGGTAATAAAAACAACCGGACGCTCCTCCTCTTTAATGGTGATTTTATCCGCGAATTGTTCGGGTAATTTTAATCCTAAAATTCGTTGAAGCTTTAAAACAGCTCCGGTCATACCCGTTCCTGCAAAAAGCAAGACATCGCGATCATTCGCATGTACATGTTCTTTTATGACCTTTTTTGCCTGATCATAAGCATTGGTCAGCAGCGCACCGGTAAAAGAAGTTTCGGTATGTGTATTGGCAACAAAAGGTCCTATTTCTTCAGAAATTCGTTTTTCAATGGGCGCATATAGTCGTCCGCTCGCAATCCAATCGGCATAAATCAAACGCTTTTTACCAAAAGGGGTTTCGTATTCCGCATCAATACCCACAATATTATTGCGGTAAGGGGCGAAATATGCCTCCAGGTGATCCAGTTGAACTTCTGTTTGTTGCATAACCATTGCTTTAAATCATTCCTTCAATCTCCGCCACAAAGGATTGCGCTACCTTATCCGCCTCCCCTTGTGTGCCCGCTTCCGAATAAATCCGTATAATGGGTTCCGTGTTTGATTTCCGCATGTGAACCCATGAATCTGAGAAGTTTATTTTTAAACCATCGATGGTTTCCGGATTTTTATCGGCGTACTTCTTTTGCAAAGATAGTAGAATTTCATCAGGGTTTGTATGTTCTTTGAGTTGAACTTTATTTTTACTCATTAAATAGTTTGAGTACCCCGCCCTCAATTCCGAAAGCGATTTTCCGGTTTCTGCCAAATGAGAAAGGACTATGGCCACACCTACAAGTGCATCACGACCGTAGTGGAGTGCCGGAAGAATAACACCTCCATTACCTTCACCACCGATCACAGCTCCAACGTCTTTCATTTTTCGCACAACGTGAACCTCACCAACAGCACTGGTATGGCGTATTTGATCATATTTCTTCGCCAAGTCATCTAAAGCCCTGGAAGAAGACATATTAGAGACCACCGGACCAACATTTTTTGACAACCAAAAATCCGCTGCGGCAACCAGGGTATATTCCTCGCCGAACATATTTCCATTTTCATCGATAAACGCCAGGCGATCTACATCCGGATCGACCACAATACCCATGACGGCCTTTTGCTTTTTCACCTCATTCATAATATCAGATAGGTTTTCGGCCAAGGGTTCCGGGTTATGGGCAAAATGACCGTGCATTTCACTGTTGATTACCGTATAGTTGGTTACCCCCAAAGCTTTTAAAATGGCGGGAATGGCTATTGCACCTACACTATTGATACCATCGATAACCACTGAAAAATTCTTTTTGGCAATGGCCGCAGCATTGATTTCCGGTAGTGCTAGAATGGCTTCAACATGTTTTTCGAGGGCGTCATTTGAGGTGGAAACACTACCCAAATCCTGAACTTCAGCATACGTAAAATCACCCTCCTTTGCGAATTTTAAAATTTTAGCACCCTCATCGGCATCGAGAAACTCACCGTGATGGTTGAGTAATTTTAAAGCATTCCAATGTTCGGGATTATGAGATGCCGTGAGAATAATACCCCCATCCGCGGCTTGTCGAACCACTTCCATTTCCACGGTAGGTGTGGTGGCGAGGTCACAATCAATGACGTCAATACCGAAAGAAGTAAGCGTTTGAGAAACAATACTTTTAACCATATTTCCCGAAGGACGGGCATCACGTCCAATAACAACCTTTAACGTACCTTTGCGGGCATTACGAAGCCAGGTAGCGTAGGCAGAAACAAAAGCGACAATGTCAGGTGGTGTGAGGTTTTTACCGGGTACGCCACCAATGGTTCCGCGAATACCGGATACAGAAGCTATTAAAGCCATAGGAATGAAGTTTAAATTTTTGCCAAAAATACACCAAAGCACAAGGTATTCAAATCCTTTTTTATTAATTGGCCATGTTGAAAACATCGTGAAAAAAGCCGAAAAAAAGAATTTGCAAAAAGCCAAATGTTTTGTATTTTTATACGATATTAAATATTACCCCATCTTTTATGTTTGACCCGGGAAATTTTGATTATAAAAAACTAGTTGAGCGGTACGAAACCATGCTTAATCAGGGCGATGAGTTTTTCTTTGACGTTGAAGATTTTCAACAGATCTGTGATCACTATTTGCACAATGGAAAAGTAGAAAGCGCACTAAAAGCATTGAATTACGCTATTGGTCAACACGCGTTCTCCTCCGATTTATTGGTGCGGCGTGCTCAGGTTTTCCTCGATCTCCACCGATTGATTGAAGCGTTGATCGATATCGATAAGGCGGAAAACATGGATCCTGAAAATGCCGACTTATTCCTCACCAAGGCCGAGTGGCACTCAAAAAAAGGACAACACACCAAAGCCGTTCAAAACCTTAAAAAAGCTGGAGAATTGCTGGGCAGCATGGAAGAAGTCAATATTCTTTTGGCCCAGGAATACCTCGAATTGGCCGATTACCAAAAGGCCGCTCATCACTTTAAAGCGGTATTATTGGATGATTTCGACGACGGATCCGCACTATTTAGTCTTTCCTTTTGCTACGATATGTTGGGCAAAAACGAAGAACTCATCGATTTTTTGAAACAATATATCGAAGAAAACCCCTATTCGGAAATTGCCTGGCATCAACTCGGTTTGGTACATCAAAAAAACAAAGACTACGAAAAAGCCATTGAAGCATTTGACTATGCCTGTGTAATTGACGATTTGTTTTCGGCAGCGCATTACGAAAAAGCTCGGGCTTACGAACTACTCGGCCAGCATCAAAAGGCCATTGACATTTATATTGATCTTCTGGAGTTGGAAGACCTCAATGCCTATACCTATTTAAGAATTGGATTGGCGTACCGAGAAATGGGCGACGATAAGCAGGCCATGCGGTATTATCAAAAAGGTTATCAGGAAGATCCCGATATGGAGGACGTCCTATTAAATATGGTAAACCTTTGTGAAGAAAATGAATCTTGGCGAGAGGCCGTATTTTATGCAAAGAAACTCACAACCGTTTCCGACAGTCAGGGATTTAAATTCTACAGTGCTATAATTCATCACAAGGCCGGGCTGATTGACGAGGCCATTGAAATGCTGGCCAACCTCATGCAACAAGAAGATGCCCCGCCAGAGGTGTATCTCATGTACTCCGAATTGATGTTTGAAATGGAGTATTACACCGATGGGTTAGACATTTTATATTTGGCCATGGAATACTTCCCTGAAAATCCGGAAATTCAACTCCGCCTGGGCGCCATTTTATACCAAATGCAAGAATACGATGAGTCCCTTATATACTTCAAAAAAGCATTAAAACTCAATCGGAATATGGTGGACGATTTTATGATTAAGTTTCCCGCCATCAAAGACGATCCCATCATCCAAAACCTTCTTAGCTAAACCAAAGCCATGCGTTTTTCACCTTCCACCTCAATTAAAGGCCTTGCAATGGGTCTCGCAGAAATAGTTCCCGGAGTTTCTGGCGGCACCATTGCATTCATTACGGGTATTTATGAAAAATTAATTATCACGATTAGGAAAATTGACAAAACTTTTTTCTCATTGTTATTCAAAGGAAAATGGAAGGCACTTTCCGAACACCTGGATTTTGGCTTTATCTTTTCACTTATTTTGGGCATGCTTATCGGAATCGTTGTCGGGGTATTTGGTATTACTTACCTAATCGACAATCACCCCATTTCCATTTGGGCATTTTTCTTTAGTCTAATTGCTGCCTCTTCGTTTTTGGTGGCCAGAGATGTGAAGCGGTTTAATTGGCAAACCATTTTATTTATTGTGGTCGGAACTGCTTTTGCCTTTTGGGTCACAAGCGGACAGCCCAGCACCGAACGAACCTCGTTGGGTTTTGTCTTCATTAGCGGCATTTTGGCCATTTCAGCCCTGTTGCTTCCTGGTCTCAGTGGCAGCTTTGTCCTTTTACTTCTGGGTATGTATGCTTATATCATTCCAGCCCTTCGCGATTTACTCGGTGGCGACCTTTCCAACATTCCCATTGTCGGAACATTTATGGTGGGTTGTTTGGTTGGTGTATTCACCTTAAGCAGGGTGTTGCACTGGGGATATATGAAGTACCGCGATCCGGTTCTCGGACTGTTGACCGGATTTATGTTGGGTTCATTAAATAAAATTTGGCCATGGCAAAAAGTAATTCTCACAGAAATTGATTCAAAGGGTCGTGAGATCGTTACCTACAGCAAATCCGTTAGTCCCAAGGCATTTGCCGCCTTAGAGTCCAACCCAATTTTTGGCACTGAACCTTCCATGGTATCTTCTGTGGTGATTATGTGTCTGACTTTTATAGTGGTCATATCCATCAGCCTTAGCAGCAAAAAGTATTAGAATGCGTTTTGGACTTATCGGAAAATCCCTGACGCATTCGTTTTCTCCGCAATATTTTCGAGAAAAATTCAATCGAGAAAATCTGGTTAATTATACCTACCAAACTTTTCCAATAGATCGGCTGGAACAGTTTCCGGAATTACTGGCATCCAAACCGGAAATTCGGGGACTAAATGTTACCATTCCCTATAAAACAGACATTATTTCCTACCTCGATGAAATAGACGCTAAGGCCAGGGAAATAGGCGCCGTCAACACCATTGCATTTTTTGAAAAAAAATTATTTGGCTACAACACCGACGCTCCGGCCTTTGGGGAGACCATCGAAACGCTCCATCAAAAACCAGAAACGGCCCTTATTCTCGGCACCGGAGGAGCATCTTTAGCCGTTGCACAATCACTTAAAGAAAAAGGAATTACATATCAACATGTAAGTCGAAACCCAGATGAAAATCAACTGTCATATCAACAAATTACCGACCTTTCTAAGTTTGATTTAATCGTCAATTGCACCCCTTTGGGCACCTTTCCAAATGTGCAAAACGCACCAAATTTACCTTATCACACCTTGAGCCCGCAACAAATACTGTACGATTTGGTATATAATCCAAATATGACTGTATTTTTGCAGCACGGTAAAACACGAGGTTGCCAAATAATGAACGGATACGCCATGTTGGTCAGACAAGCTGAACTCGCATGGGAAATCTGGAAAAGCACATTTTGAAGATATAAAACCATGGAAGAGGAAAACAAAGACCTTCAGCCCCAAACTGAACAGGATTCCGGGACTGCAACTACGCAACAAGCGGATAAGGATTCAGCAGAAACTGCACCTGAAGAAGCTGTGGAAAATGCTGATGCGCCCGAAGAACAACCAGCTAAGGTGAAAGTAGCAGATTCACTAACGGTTCGTCCTGCACCCGAGGAGCTTTATGCCAATATGAATGTAGAGGCATTGCTCAAGGAGGGTAAAAAACTTTTGGGTGAAGAAAATGTGTTTGCTGTAAAAGCGCAGTTGGAGTACATACGGGATGAAGTGAAAAAGCAACTGGATAAGGTGCTTAACGAGAAAAAGGAAGCCTTCATCAACGAGGGCGGAAATGAAATTGATTTTGAGTACAACCAACCCGAGCGGGATACCCTTCGCGAAATTTACCGTGAATACCGTGCAAAGCGCAAGGCTCGACAAGAAGCCATTCAAAAAGAACAAGAAGCCAATCTCGATCGCAAAAAAGACATCATCGAAGAGATAAAGGCATTGGCGCAACGAGAAGAAAGTCTTGGAGAAACCTTTCCCGCCTTTCGCGCACTTCAGGAAGCTTGGAAAAACACCGGACCAGTGCCAAAAAGCGAAATGAACGAGTTGTATCGCAATTACCACTTCTACGTAGAGGCCTTTTACGATTATGTGCAAATCAACCGGGAACTTCGCGATCTCGATTTCAAAAAGAATAAGGAAATCAAAGAAAAGCTCATCGAAAAGGCTGATAAGCTTTCAGAGGAAACCGATGTCATAAACGCCATGCGCACCTTGCAAAAACTGCACAAACAATGGAAAGAGACCGGACCGGTAGAGCGCGAACTGCGAGAGGATTTATGGGAAAAATTTAGTGCGGCTACCAAAGTCATTCACGACAAACGCGATGCATTTGAGGAGGAGAGAAAACAGGAAGCAGAGGATCGCATCGCAGTAAAAGCCAAGATTTGTGAGTTGTTGGAGGATATTGATTTGGACAAAGTCAACTCCCATAAACTTTGGCAAAAAACCATGAAAACCCTGGATGAAGCCAATGCGAAGTACAAGGCTGCCGGTTATGCCAAACACCCCGACAATGATACCCTTTGGGAGCGTTTCCGCGAAGTTAACAGAAAATTTCACCGGGCGAAAAATGCTTTCTACAAGGAGATGAAGCAAGTCCACCAAGAAAACCTTGAAGCTAAGAAAGCCTTAATTGAAAAGGCGGAAGCCCTAAAGGATTCTGAGGATTTTAAAGAAACGGCCAATACCCTGAAAAAACTCCAAAGCGATTGGAGAAAAATTGGTCCCGTTGCCCGAAAGGACAGTGACAAAATTTGGCATCAATTCCGCAGTGCTTGTGACCACTTCTTTAATCGAATGAAAGACAGGCATAAGGAGCGGGAAGTAGCTTTGGAGGGCAATCTTGAAGAAAAGAAAAAACTATTGGAAGAACTTAAAACGCTCGAAAGTGCCGATAAGAATATGCTGATGGATTTACTCAAACGTTGGAAAGATGTTGGACCAGTTCCCGCATCTCAACGTGAAATTGAATTTGAGTGGAATAAGCTTGTTGATGTAAGTTTTGAAAAAATTGACATGAACAAGATGGAGTCTTCAGCAATTCGCTACCGGGCAAAGGTTGAAACCATGAAGCAGTCGGAGGGTATGGATAAATTACAAAAGGAGCAACAATTTTTGCGACAGAAAATGGATGAAGCCCGCAGGGAATTATCGCAACTTGAAGAAAACATGGCCCGGGTAACCGGAAGTTCGGATAACCCATTCATGAAAGAAATAAAGAAGAACCTTCGCCATCGTGAAGAGCAAGTTGCACTGTTAAAAGTAAAACTGCAAATCGTAAAAGAAATGATGAGTCCACTCCAAAAAGGATGATTTCAATCAAAATCGAGGGGATTTTCGAACTGGAGCTAAATAACTGTTAGTGAGGATTCTAAAACCTACCGACAAGGAAGATTTTGACAGAAAGGGACTTTTTGGAGCAGACTCAATGATGGCATCCTACGCCCGTTTGAAGTGCATTAAAAAAGCGGACAGTAAATTGATTACTGTCCGCTTTTTTTGTGAGCGATACTGGATTCGAACCAGTGACCCCTACCCTGTCAAGGTAGTGCTCTGAACCAACTGAGCTAATCGCCCTCTATGGTCGGCAAAGGTAATACAAAACCACTTTTGCGCTGTAAATTTTTAGTAAAAAATATCTAGGGCTGCATTATACGCCGTTTCAAGTGCAAGGGTATTTAAACCGTGTTGAAGCTTGTGATTTTCTGCAAAAGTCACTAGTTTTTCCGTAGGCATATTTCCAACCAAATCGTCTTTTGCCATGGGACAACCGCCAAATCCTCGAATGGCACCATCAAATCTCCGGCAACCTCCTGCATAAGCTGCTTCTACTTTTTGGTGCCAATCCTCATAAGGCGTGTGCAAATGGGCACCAAAGGTTACCTCGGGCAGCGCCGGAATAAGATGATTAAAAACACTTTGAATGTCATGGGTTTTGGCCATGCCTACGGTATCTGACAAACTTAAAATTTTCACGCCCAATCCCGCCAGTTCCCGCGCCCACTTTTCCACCAAATCTGGAGACCATGATTCCCCATAAGGATTTCCAAAACCCATGGAAATATAGACCACCAGCGACTTATCGTTTTCTGTACAAATCTCTTGAAGTCGCTTTACCAACTGTAGGGATTCATCAATAGATTTATTGGTGTTTCGTTTTTGAAATTCTTCAGATATGCTAAAGGGATAACCCAGAAAATGAACTTGAGGAAATTTGATGGCATCTAGTGCTCCCCTTTCATTGGCCACAATGGTGAGCAATTTACTTTTACTGTCCTTCCATTCAATTTTTTCTAGGACCTCTGCCGTATCACGCATTTGCGGAATGGCTTTGGGCGACACAAAACTGCCGACATCAATGGTGTGAAATCCCACCTTGAGCAAGCGATTGATATAGCGTATTTTCTGTTCGGTGGAAATAAAACGATGAATACCCTGCATGGCGTCTCGTGGGCATTCAATAATGGAAATAGCATCTTCGTAATTCGAAGCCATAAAATATTTTTAGATATTTGGAAAATAAAAAATGTAAAAATACAAATGATTAAAGTGAATCTGCAATTCGTCGCACCATTGCCGGTCCCTCGTAAATAAAACCGGTATAAACCTGCACCAAATCAGCACCGGCATCAATTTTTGCTTGGGCGTCTTCCGGGGTAAAAATACCTCCACTTGCCACAATCGTAAAAAGTCCCTTTCCCTTTTTCGCCAAATATGACACCACATGCGTTGATTTTTCCGCAACCGGCATACCACTCAATCCTCCCGCACCAATGGCTTCTACTTCGCCTGCATCGGTTTTCAAACGACTCCGGTCGATGGTTGTGTTGGTGGCAATCACCCCTTCGAGTTTTAATTCCAGAACAATTTCCACAATATCATCAAGTTGAGTGTCCTCCATATCGGGGGCGATTTTCAATAGTAGTGGTTTTGGGTTTGGAAAAGATTTGTTTTTATCGGCCAGGGTTTTAAGCAATTCCTTAAGGGGTTCCTTTTCCTGCAATGCCCGAAGACCAGGCGTATTGGGGGAACTCACATTTATCGTAAAATAATCGACATAAGGGTGAAGCGCCTCTAAACCCAAAATATAATCCTGGGTCGCATCTTCATTGGGGGTGATTTTATTTTTCCCAATATTTCCGCCCACAATAAGATCAGCAGGACGGCTTTTCAACCGCTCAATCATGGTATCCAATCCGTCATTATTAAACCCCATCCTATTAATAAGGCCTTTGTCTTTAGGCAGTCTAAACAAACGCGGTTGCGGGTTACCCGGTTGGGCTTTTGGCGTCACCGTGCCCACTTCAATAAAACCAAAACCGAGGTGTTTTAACGACTTATAAAACTGCGCATTTTTATCAAAACCGGCAGCCAACCCCACCCGATTGGGAAAGGTTATCCCCATGCAGGTATAAGGATTCTGAGCATGATATATGCGTTTGAATAAGAATTTAGCACCGGGAATAATCGTGACAAACTTCAGGGCATACAAAGCGATATAATGCGATTTTTCGGGGGAAAAGAAAAACAAGAAAGGGCGTACAATGCGCTTATACATAAAGATTTTCTGTAAAAAGATGGCAATAAATTTCCGACCACAAAAGTACAAACCAGGGAGGCTATTAACCACAATTCTATTGTAAATTCGCGCCCCCATGGCAAATACAACTGTAAAAAATCGTCGAGCCCGCTACGACTACGAATTTCTCGACACTTTTGTGGCCGGGCTGCAATTGTACGGCACAGAAATTAAGGCAATTCGAGAAGGTAAAGCTGCATTAAACGACAGTTATTGTTTGTTTCTCGGTGATGAACTTTTCATTCGCGGAATGTACATCGGAGAGTATTCCCACGGAAATATCAACAACCACGAAACCTACAGAGACCGAAAACTTTTGCTCCAAAGAAGGGAGTTGGAAAAGTTGACCACCAAAATGAAGAATGTGGGAAACACCATTGTTCCGGTGAAGCTTTTTATCAACGAGCGCGGTTTAGCCAAACTGGAAATTGCTTTGGCCAAAGGTAAAAAGACCTACGACAAACGCGATTCCATAAAGGAAAAAGATGTAAAAAGGGAAATGGATCGAAGGACTAAATTTTGAGACCACTCCAAAAAGATTGATTTCAATCAAAATCGACGAAGAGTGGACTTTTTGGGGCAAACTCAATTTTAATTTTCCATTGTCGAAAAAAAACAAGCTGCATACGCATCACTAATCGATTGCCAATCCGGCACATCGTATTTCACCCTTTGGGGTTGTGCTTCTTTCATTGTGGATTCCAAATCGTTTTTATCCGCAAAATACCCCAGCGCATTTTCACCTATAACTGTTCGATTAAAAGGATTTTCATGGGCCACAATTGCGCAACCGGATGCCATAGCTTGAATTAAACTCGGATTGGTTCCACCTACACTATGACCGTGAAAATACAAGCTGCAATCTCGACGCAAACGCGCCGCCACGGATTTATCATACACCCCACCCAACCAAATTCGCATTTCACTTGGGGGGTACTTTTTTAATAGCTGACGACTATATGAATTTCGTGTATTACCACAAATGACCAAGGGGCGAATTCCGCCATTTGCATGAGCTTCCAAAATGGTATGGACATGATTTTCAGGTTCCATACGGGCCATCAGTAAATCAAAGGATTTTACACCGGATAATTTAGATGGCAACTGCTTGGATGGTTCAATATGGGTGGCTCCATAGCCGATTATTGTAGGTTGAACCCCATAGGTCTTGTTTACATATTCCGCAATAACGGGATGATCTGCAATGCAATGATCGCTTTTGGTTGCCGCAATTTTTTCTGCCCACCCCAAAAACCGCTGAACCAGTGGCGCATATTTGCTGCGTTTCCATTCCAGTCCATCCATATTGCTGATATGCTTTGCACCTTTTGGCCACAACCAATACCACAGCGTATTACTGGTATAACCGAGATGTAAGCATATATCAAAATTTTGCCGACGCGCATGTAATAGACAAAACAAATCGTAAAAAAACTGTCCAAACGTACCCAGAAAAACTTCCGGATTAAAACGAGAAATTAGGGTTGCGCCTTTGTATTCTTTTTGGTGGTAGGAATGATTATGGGTTTGATATACCGTGACCAAATGTCCGTCTTGGGAGAGATGTTCAGCCAAGTGCTCGGCGAGTTCTTCAAACCCGCCATACTGATTGGGAATGCCCCGGGTGCCTAAAATTGCAATGCGCATGATTCGATGGTTATTTTTCAAAATAGGCTTGGTAGTGTTTAGTCAATTCATCCACGTGACGGGTGATAGAAAACTGCGAAAAATATTCGATTTGACTTTTTGTAACATCTTGCAATAAAGCCTTTTCAATGGCAATTTCTATGCTTTCAATATTTTGGGGTTTGCAGTAAAACGCATAATCACCAAAAACGGAGCGCGTATCACCACCTTCTCCCACCACAATTGATTTTCCCATTACGGCACCCTCAAGAGCCGACAATCCTGTGGTTTCAAAAAAGCTAGGCAGTGCCACCACCTTGCATTTTCTCATCACTTCAATCATTTTCAGCTGAGGTTGATGCCCGTAAAAAACAACAGAATCACCGGCTACTTTTCGGCATTCCTTCTCATACGCAACATTTCGCACACTGGCCTTGCCAAAAATATGCAGTGGCCAACGGCGTTTGTTGCAAATTTTAATCAACGGTAAAACCCCTTTTCTCGGTTCGATATACCCGGCGAAAAACACACCATTTCCCACTTCTTTATTAGTGCGAAAAAAATGCATGGCTACCCCCAACGGATTTACGAAGTAATTAGGCGGAATCAGAAGTCCCTCCTGTCGCAGTCGATGTAGTTCATTTTCCGTAGAAGCAATAAGTCCGGAGCAGGCATTCAAAGCCATTTGCATACTCCTCTTTTGTCCGAGAAATAAATATCGCCAACCGGGAAAAGGAATTTGCCCCTTAAAATATCTTCCGAAGGTTTTTATGTATTCCGCGCCGAATTTACCGAAAACCCGTGCAATAAATCGACGAATCAAGTTCGGTGAGGCCAAATCCATTATATGAAAATCCACCCAAATGGAAAATATAAAAACCGGAATACCCCGATTTAGGGCGGGTAAGATTTCTGCCGGCCGGCCTAAGTTAAAGGCCTGTATAAGTTGGTATTGCGACCAATTGAGCACCTTTTCATGGGAAACCACATCGACTAAAAAGCCGCGTTTGCGAAGTTCCGTGGCAGTAGAATTCACCTGCACCACATCCCCTCCGGGATTGTGATTGGCATCACTGCGCAATAAGAATAGTATTTTTGTACTTTTGTTCAACAAAACATGGCCTCTAATGGTTATGCAAGTATAATAGTAAAATCAACAACGCATGAAAAAAGTTATCGTTTTAGCAGGAATGTTTTTGGCAGCAGCTTGTGGGGGAAATGAAGCATCAAAAGATGAGTCTCAGCCAAAAGCACCTTCCGCCAAGGAAACTACACCCAAAGCAACTGAAGATACACAATCTGAATTTACCGAAGGAGAAATCATTGAACTCCAGTTACGCACCACTGGGGAAACCATGGCGGATATGGAATTTGAACCCAAACAGTTGAAAGTTCCTGCGGGCTCCACCGTAAAAATCATCCTCGACAATGTTGCCGAATCTGGTGCCATGGTTCACAACTTTGTTCTTATTGAAAGAGGAAAGTCCGAAGAGATTTATCCACTGGCGCAAGAGGCAGGAGCAGAAAACAATTTTGTTCCAGACCACCCATCCGTTTTGGCATATACGCCTATGGCGCAACCGGGAGAAACCGTTAAAGTAGAATTTGAAGCCCCTGCATCCGGGATTTATCAATTTATCTGCACCTATCCGGGACATGCTTCTATGAAGGGAATCTTCATAGTGGAATAAAAAAACTAATCCATTGGGTGCTCATTTGTACCCAATGGATTTTTTTATTGAATGCTACTAAAAGTCTCATTTTCTTCTTCCTGCCATCCGCGATATTTATCGTAATGAATCAAGTACACACCAAGATCTTTTCTCTTTTGCATAAACTTTCGGGCAGATTCCAAACCCATAACTAAGATGGCGGTTGCGTAAGCATCTGCGTCCATACAACTGGGAGCGATAACCGTTACACTCATTAGTGGATTTTTGGTAGCCCTTCCATTCTTAGGATTTAAGGCGTGGGAATACCGATTTCCAGTCAAGGTATCCTCAATAAATTTCCGATAGCTGCCCGAGGTTGCCAACCCCGCATCTTTTAAGGCAATTATCCTTTGAAACTTATCCGTGCTTTTTTCCTCTAGGGGTTCTTCAATACCGATTTTCCAAATATCTCCATCAATATTTTTTCCCAAAGTCCGGAGTTCTCCTCCCACCTCTACGAGATAATTCAGCACCCCACGAGATTCGAGAAATTCTGCGATAACATCTACCGTGTAACCCTGGGCAATGGCATTAAAGTCCAGTTTATACCCTTTGGGTAAAGCAAAGGAATCCGTATTTGAAATATCGACATTTTCAAGTCCGACAAACTGCATTGCACTATCAATTCTGACAGAATCCGGAACTTGCTGCCTTTTTCGTTCAAAATTCCAAAGTTTCATAATGGGGTAAACAGTGGGATCAAAAAAGCCATCGGTTTTGCGATGCACCTCAACTGAATTAGCCAAAACTACCTTAAAATGCTCGTCCAATGGAAGCACCTCCCCTCGATTAATCCGGGAAATCAAACTATTAGGGCGATAGGTTGACATGCTCTGATCGATGACCTCTAAAATAGAATCAATGGCAGGTTGAAAATGCACATTGGGTGGAGCTACATAGGAAATGGCATACGTACTTCCTTGTGCCCGACCATAGTCCGTCCGTTGAACCAGTTGATCAGGATTTGAACAACCGGAAAACAGAAATGCAAAAAGTATTATAATTCCAAAGGGCCATCCTGAAAGCGATGGAAAAAATCGCAGCATATCGCGGTTTATTTAAACATTAAATCTAAAGTGCATGACGTCGCCGTCTTTTACAATGTATTCCTTCCCTTCTACCCTGAGTTTTCCGGCTTCTCTGGCGGCAGCTTCGGATCCAAACTTCGCATAATCTTCAAAGGCAATAACTTCCGCCCGAATAAAACCCTTTTCAAAATCACTGTGGATAACGCCGGCAGCTTGCGGTGCGGTAGAGCCAATGGGAATAGTCCAAGCGCGAACTTCCTTTTCTCCGGCAGTAAAGTATGTTTGTAAATTGAGTAGTGAATAAGCAGTTCGGATGAGTTTATTCACTCCCGGTTCGGTTAGTCCTAAATCACTTAGAAACATTTCCCGCTCCTCGAAGGTTTCCAATTCGGAAATATCCGCTTCGGTTGCTGCGGCTAAAACAATGATTTCCGCATTTTCTCCGGCAACAGCCTCACGCACTTTTTCCACATAAGCATTTCCGGTTTTCGCAGAAGCCTCATCTACATTACATACATATAAAACAGGCTTGGCCGTTAAGAGTTGCGATTTTTTCAACCAAATCTCTTCATCTTCAGAATCCAAAGGACAAGATCGGGCCGAGTTCCCCATCTCTATATGTTTTACCAATTTGCTGTAAAAATCAGATTCCTTTTTGGCTGATTTATCACCTACACGTGCAACTTTATTGGTTTTTTCGAAAAGCTTCTGTGCGGTTTCCAAGTCCTTCAACTGAAGTTCAATATCGATTACCTCCTTATCGCGAACGGGATTTACACTGCCATCGACATGGGTCACATTTTCATTTTCAAAACAGCGCAAGACGTGAATAATGGCATTGGTTTCCCTGATGTTTCCCAGAAATTGATTTCCCAGTCCTTCACCTTTACTGGCACCTTTCACCAAACCGGCGATATCTACAATTTCCACGGTGGCAGGCTGCACCCTTTGTGGGTTGACCAATTCTGCGAGTTTTTCCAAGCGGTGATCGGGAACATTGACCATGCCCACATTGGGTTCAATGGTACAAAAAGGATAATTTGCCGATTGTGCTTTTGCACTCGACAAACAATTGAAAAGGGTTGATTTCCCAACGTTGGGTAAACCGACAATACCACACTTCATGCGCGATGATTTATTAGTTGTAGCTATTAATGATTAAATTGGCGGCAAAGATAGTGTGGAAGAGGTTGAATAAATTACTTTTGCAGCCTTAAACCATGAGCCCACTCCAAAAAGGATGATTTCAATCAAAATTGACGCGGAGGGGATTTTTGAGTCGGAGCTAACCAATTGTTAGTGAGCATTCAAAAATATACCAACAAGGAATATTTTGGCAGAAAGGGACTTTTTGGAGCAGACTTAAACATAGCAGATATTATTTACCTGAATAAGTCGTGGGGAAAATCATTTTCAAATTGCCATAAAAGAAAATTTTTACTTTCGATAAAATTAGTTACATTTGTAATTTGTTGCGAACAATTAACATTGGATAATTTTTGCTTGTAACAAGCGTGTTTTTAGCCGTATATAAAGATAACCAAAAACGATTTGCCACGGGCAACAAATGGATAAGAGACGAATAGCATTGGTGGTTGGTGGTAGTGGGCTTATCGGTAACTTCCTTGTCAGGGACTTATCGCTAAATGCAGCCTATAGGGAAGTTCGTATATTGGGTCGAACTGAATCGGATATAACGCACAAAAAAATCACCTTTTACCCTTCTCAATTGATCGCAGATGAATTCCCTCGCAGTGCTTTTGCCGGGGTAGATGATATTTTTTGTGCGGTGGGTACAACCCAGAAAAAAACACCTGACAAAAAGGAGTATTACGAAATTGATTGCGGTATTCCTTCGAGGATAGCTGAACTTGGGCGAATTTTTAAGGCAGAGAAATTTTTGGTGGTAAGTTCCATCGGGGCTTCCGTGGAAAGCAGATTTTTCTATTTGCGCACCAAAGGTGAAATGGAAGAAAAGGTGATTCAAAGTGGTGTGCCCGTCATTGAAATTTTTCGCCCTTCTACTTTGCTGGGCAAACGGAAGGAATTTCGACTTGGCGAGGGCATCAGTAAATTTTTAGATCCGTTTACAAGATATTTTGTTCCAAAAAAATACGCGGGAATTCACGCCCACTGTGTTTCAAAAGCGATGATTATTCGGGCACTTGACGAAACAGAACCGTCTATAAACGTATGGGAATCTTATCAAATAAAGGAGCTTTGTAAAATTTAAAAGCGAAATTAATAATCCTCTTCTCTTTTTTTATCCTCATCCGAAAAATCATCGGTATAGTCATCGTTTTTAGATTCTTCAATTTCCAGTTCAAGTCGTTCGGCTTTTCCGGGACGAATTTTAAATGACAATAAGGTAAGGTAGGCGCCCAAAAGCAGGCTATATACCCCGAGTAAAAAACCATCAATTCTAGAATCTTCAGCAAAGGGATTGAGAATAATAACAATACCCAAGGCGACGGATATCATCCCGTTGATTTGCAATAACCACTTTTGCTTTTCCGACCGCAAGGCCATATAAATTAAGACAAACCCTATTCCAACGGCCCAACCGCCAACCAAAATCCGGAAAAATTGCACCACTTGTTCGGTATAGAGAAGCACAAAAAAACCAAGTGCCAAATCAACAATGGCCAACAATAAAGGGAAAATCCAATTTCTCTCCTGTCGTTTCCACTGAATGGCCAAATAAAATGTAATAATCCCGAGCAACAACATGGTAATTCCCCAATAGGTAAAGACCAATTCAAAATCATCAAATCCGAAAATGAAAAGTGCCAACAGCGCAAGCACCCCACCACGAATGGATAATAACCACCACTTTCGCTTAATTTCTTTCATGTTTACTCGTTTTTATTTTGCTTCTTTTTACTTGCTTCCTCCCTCGCCTTTCGTTGTTGTTTGTTCCAATAAATATAGAAAATAACCAACAGCAGCGGCATGACAATGTACAACACGATATTCCAAGGATTACTAAAATCTACTGGCACATCGTCCATGGTGACCAAATCCTGACTTTGCGCGAAAATGATGGATTGAAATAGCCCAAAAACAAAAAGGAAAAAAATCCGCATAATATATTTTTTGACAAAGATAAATGTCGAGGTGGAGCTTTGAAAATTTTTATTTGAAATTGCGTGTTCACCCGCTTCCTGCTGTTAAAACCATGTTTAAAAAAAACTAAACGTCCCTGAAAAAAATTAATAAGACCGTATTTAGTTGTAAATTTGTGGATTGAATTAAAAAGAAAACCGAATTTAATTCAATCAAATTTTTGGTTAAAATTTGTGATATACCATTTTAACTAAAAACTATTAATGTTAATTGGCTGTTTTGCCACAAAATGAATGTAATAAAAACACATGAGGAAACTGTTTACTTTTATCGTTCTGGGTGCCCTCTCCCACGGCCTGTTTGCGCAAAAACCCATTTTACTCAACAACGCAAATCTCGAACTGCCAAACAATGTTGAAAGCCACCAAGCTGGTGAAAACGAAGCCTACAATGGATTAATTGTTCGGGTACTTCAATTTGACCAGATTCCCACCGAAGCCACCATTCGCAAAATGGAAGCCGCAGGTATTACACTGCTTGACTATATTCCCCACAACGCCTATCAAGCTTCTATTCCCGTAACTGTGACCGGAAGTATGCTTAAGAGGTGGGGCGTCCGTTCTTCGATAATTCCCAATCGGGAATTTAAACTTTCCAACAACCTATATAACGGAATCATTCCAGAACATGCAGACCAAGGAAACGAGCGGGTTGAAATTGTCATTATTCCATTTGCCCACGTGCCAGCGCAACACCTTGCCGCATCCATTCATATCGACCATTTTGATGTAATTCAGGTTATCGATCAGGGCAACTTTATCGAAGCCATTTGCAAAATAGCGGACTTGGGGCAGCTCGTCAACCATCCGCTAATCTCCAACATTCTGGAAGCCGAAGTGCCCGGAGAAAAGGAAAACAACACCGCCATCACAAGTCATAGGATCAACTACATCAATGGCACCCACGCACCCGGATACAGTTATACGGGTGAAGGTGTAAAAGTATCCCTTGGAGACGATGGTGAAATTGGCCCCCACATCGACTATAAAGGAAGACTGGATCAATCCAATGCAGGAGCGAGCAACGGCGATCACGGCGACCACGTAGCGGGAACCATTTTTGGCGCAGGAAACAGAGATCCACGCGGACGAGGCATGGCCCCCGGCGCAGAAATGCTATACTATTCCTATCCGGCCAATTTGAATAACACCACTGCGGATTACAACAACGAAGGCATTAGAATCACTTCCTCATCTTATAGTAATGGATGTAACGCTGGATACACCAATTTTGCCCGCACCATGGATCAAACCTCGCGGCAACTCAACGGACTCATGCACGTTTTTTCAGCTGGTAATTCAGGAACTTCAAATTGTGGATATGGTGCAGGTACCGGTTGGGGAAATATCACCGGTGGTCACAAAGTTGGGAAAAATGTTATTGCAGTAGGTAATCTTACCCGGCTAGACAACATCGCAAATTCCAGCTCACGCGGCCCTGCCCACGATGGTAGAATTAAACCCGAAGTTTGTGGTGTGGGTACGCAGGTTTTCTCCACCACTTTCCCTCACGAATACACCACCAAAACTGGAACCTCCATGTCATGTCCCGGTGTTTCGGGGTCTCTGGCGGTGCTTTACGAAGCTTATGAAGACCTGACTTCCAATGCGCCCCACGGGGGCTTGATGAAAGCACTATTGATGAATGGCGCTCAAGATTTGGGAAATCCCGGGCCGGATTATATTTACGGTTTTGGACGAATTAATATGCGTAAGTCTTTGCGCATGGTTGAAAACAACTGGATCATCAGCGGTTCAGTAAGTCAAAACAACAATAACAACCACACCATTACTGTGCCCGCAGGGGTTACCCAAATGCGGGTTATGGTGTATTGGACCGACCGCGAAGCCAATGTAAACGCGGCCAAAGCATTGGTAAATGATTTAGACATGGTGGTAACTCAAGGGGCCAACACATACCAACCTTTTGTGCTAAATCCAACACCCGTTCCTGCCTTATTAAACGCAGCGGCCACCACAGGCGTTGATACACTCAACAACGTAGAGCAAGTCGTTGTGAACAATCCTTCAGCCGGAAATTATACGGTGAACATCAATGGAACTGCTGTACCATTCGGCCCTCAAAACTATCACATTGTATATTACTTTGAAAACGAATTACTAGAACTCACTTATCCCGTAGGAGGAGAAAGCTTTGTCCCCGGAAATCAGGAAATAATTCGTTGGGATGCGCCTCCGGCTACGGGTAATTTCACATTACAATACAGCGCAAACAATGGATCTACATGGACAAATATTGCAACGGTAGGTCAAAATAGTCGCCATTACACCTGGACCGTCCCTGTATTGATGAATGGACAAATAAAAGTACGTATTTCCCGAGGAAGCGAAGTGAGTGAGAGCGATAGTTTAACCATTGCACAAGTTCCTCAAAATTTAGCTTTTAGTCAGATCTGTCCCGACACCACCACCCTGCAATGGAGTCCTGTTTCCAATGCTGGCGGATATGTTGTTTACAAATTAGGCAACAAATATATGGATTCCGTAGGGTTCACCACCGGGACTAGTTTTATGGTAGGTAACGTTAGCGCCTTTGATGACCATTGGTACAGCGTTGCAGCTGTAGCGCCCAACGGAGGAATAGGAAGAAGGGCGCTGGCCATTCAATCCGGTGGAAATGGATATTTTAATTGTATAGTCTATAAAGATTTGGAAGCTGCCCATTTGGTCAGTCCACAAAACGGTTTATACCCCAATTGTGCAACAGACTCCATAGAAGTTGCCCTATGGGTAAAAAACAACGGCATCGATACCGCCACAAATTTCTCCATTAATTTTAGAATAAACGGAGGTGCGGTAACCAGTCAAAATTTCAATCAGGTGATAGTAAGTGGCGATTCTGCGCTAATCCAAATGAATAGTTACATTCAACCATTATCAACCACTGTAAATAATATCAAAGTATGGGTGAGTATGCAAAACGACCAAAGTTTTCGAAATGATACAGCATACGCTATGATTGAAACTTATGGCAGCGGAAGCCAAACCCTGCCATTCGTTATGGACTTTGAAAATGAATCTACTTGTCCAACGACCTCCAACTGTGAAGGAACAGTTTGTCCGCTCGGCAATGGCTACATAAACGCGGAAAATGGCGTATTTGACGATATCGATTGGCGGGTGAACTCCGGCGGCACACCCTCTAATAATACCGGGCCAATGGTTGACAATACCCTCGGCACTGCTTCGGGAAAATATGTCTATCTGGAGGCCACTGTTTGTTTTGAAAAAACCTCGTATTTATATACGCCCTGCGTTGACTTATCCAATGCAAGTGCACCCATTTTGGAATTCTATCATCACCGAAGGGGCAACTCCCTCGGCGACCTCAACGTGGAAGTCTTTTATCAGGGGCAGTGGCACCAACTTATGCCTACCATTGTGGCCAATACCGGAAATGTTTGGACGCGTTACGAAGCCAATCTGGTTCCGTATTTGGGTGAAACCATCGCTGTGAGATTTCGGGGTGAAACCAACACCAGCTGGCAAGGGGATATTGCACTAGACGACATTGTATTTAAGGAATCAACCGATATTCCCGTTGCAGATTTTGTCGCTATAGACTCAATTGCTTGTCCGGCAGTTGAAGTTAAACTTGAAGATTTAAGTTCCGGCACACCCAATACATGGAATTGGTCTATTTCTCCCGGCACCTACACCCTTGCGCCTGGTAGCAGTCTGACAGACCGCGAACCAAGGGTTATTTTCAATGCACTGGGAAATTATTCAGTTACCTTGGCAGCCAGTAATAACAACGGTGGTGACACACTAACCAAGACCAACCACATCACCATTACCGACGGACTTGCTTTGCCATACCTAGGCGTTTACAGCAATAGTACAGGCGCGGTATTGCCCGGTTGGGCCATTGAAAACCCCGACAATTCAGACACTTGGGAATTGGTACCTAACCTGCCCAATCCGAGCAGCAACGCAGCCGTACGGGTTAACAACCACGGCTATAATGCCCCGGGTGAGCGAGACCATTTAATTTCTCCCATTTTTGATTTAAGCAACCAGACCAGGGCTTATCTAATTTTTGATTATGCCTACACACCGTATAATTCCAACTTCACCGACTCATTGCAAGTTGATATTGCTGTAGGCTGTGAAGGTGATTTTGACGACGTATTATTTTACGATGGAGGAACAGCCTTATCCACCACGGGGAATTTCTCCACTGCGTTGTTTGTGCCAAACATGAATCAATGGTCATCAGATACCATTGATTTATCTACTTATATAGACAATAGTGTCAGGTTTAGATTCACCAATATCAACGGTTACGGAAATGTCATGTACCTCAATAATTTCCGGATTGTAGATACGCTGATGGATGCGCCAAATGTTAGTATTGCCGCTAATGTTGCGGAAGGTTGTGTAAACGACACCGTTATATTCTCCCAAACCTCCACTAACGGAACACAATTCAATTGGAACTTCGGCAATGCAGCTACCCCAAGTACTGCTACCGGGCCGGGACCACATGCAGTTGTGTATGGATCCACAGGAAATAAAAACATCAGTGTGACGGCCACCAATGCCGGAGGACAAAGTGCTGACGTTATTTCTTTAAACGTAGAGAACGCACCCTTTGCAGCATTTAACCAAGTCATCAACAACCTGGAAGTAACCTTTACCGATGTTTCAATTGGTGGCGCAACGGCCTGGCATTGGGATTTCGGAGATGGCAACAGTTCAACTGCCCAAAACCCCGTTCACAATTACGCGGCTTCCGGCACTTATACCGTTGTGCAAACTGCCACCAATGACTGTGGAGACCGAACCTTTACGCGTGATCTTACAGTTGAAAATATTGGTGTTGCATCCTTTAATAGCTTGCCGTCATGGAAATTATTCCCCAATCCAGGACAAGGCACATTTACTGTAGAAATACCAGAAGAGGTAAATGCATATCGCATGCAAATCATCGACCTTGAAGGGCAAATTCTAATGGAGGAAGTATTTGTAGAAAGTCCGATTAGCAGAGAAGTAAATATGGAAAAATACGCTTCCGGCTCCTATATCGTCAGACTATATCATCAATATGGCGTGAAGTCCTTGCGATATACGTTGATGAAGTAATTTTAACAAAGCCTATAATCAAAACAGCACCAACATCAATCAAGGTGCTGTTTTGTTTTTTTGCAAACTGAAAAACGCAGGCATGTCGGCAAAACCGCATTTTATCAAAGACATATTTTTTGATCTCGACCACACATTGTGGGATTTTCAAAAAAATTCAAGGGAAACCTTGGAGGAGTTATTTCTTCAAAGTTCATTACCTGAAAGATCTATTGCATTTGAAGATTTTTTCCAAACCTATAATCGAATCAATGATGCGTTGTGGCAGACCTACCGTGAAGGAAAAATAAAGAAAGAAGTATTGCGCGAAATAAGGTTTAGCCAAACGTTGGAGAGATTTGGCGTAAAAGACCGCGAGGAAGTTTCGTTTTTCACTGAAATGTACATCCAAAATTCTCCTTTAAAAAAGAATCTCATTCCCGGAACCATGGAGCTTTTGGAACACCTTCGGGACAACGATTTTAAAATGCATATCATCACAAATGGATTCCGCGAGGTACAACATACCAAACTTACCCGAACCGGACTATATCCGTTTTTCAGCAAAGTCATTACCTCCGATGATGTTGGGGTAAACAAACCCGATTCCAAGATATTTCATCATGCATTGCGGGCTGCTGAAGCAAAACGAAATCGAAGCATCATGGTTGGCGACCATTTGTTGGCAGACATCATAGGTGCGCGGCGTGCCGGCATGCAACAAGCCTATTACAATCCCCATCGACTATCCCATTCGGAAAAAATCACCATTGAAATTGCGGAATTACTGGAATTACCGGCCCATTTGAAAGTTGAAAAATAGGCTTATTAAATTATGAGTCCAATCAAAAAGGATGATTTCAATCAAAATCGAGGGCATTTTTGAGCCCAAGCAAGCTATCCGTTAGTGATGATTCAAAAATCTACCGACAAGTAAGATTTTGGCAGAAAGGGACTTTTTGGAGCAGGCTCAAACATGATTTTATTTTGACCTTAAAACTCACATTAATGTGTCATTTTCACCAAGATCATTATTATACTCAATATCACCAATTTCATCATAATAATTAATGATATACATTTCCCCAAAAGTATGATGATGAGGCTCTAAAGTGTCAACATCCACAACAAATTTTTCTTCTAATATTAGCTGTAATAACTTTAAACTTTGTTTTAAATATTTCTCGTGTTTTAAATAAAAATCAACTTCATTTATTTTAGCAGATATAAAAACAATCTTATGGGTTATATAAAAATCCATCATTACTGAACGAATATCTTTATACTCATATTTTTCATTTCCACTAACTAAAACTTTAAACAAAAATGAATCAATTAGAATATTTTCATAGGACAAATCCGGAAACACTATTAGACTCACCTCATTTTTTGTTCTTTTTTCATAATACTTATCCATAAAATATTTGAATTCATTTGGCAGATAACGTAACTCTTCCATAGAGTTGGTCATTAAGGAATCGAAAATATACGCATAAGTTTTCGGATAATTACTTTTAAAACTCCCGAAATCATTGAAAGTTGCCCTATAAAAAGCCATCTCACAAGAATAAATACTGCTTTTCATATTATAGAAAACGGTATCAATATCATTTCTGCAATAAAAAACATCAATTACTGAATCAAATACTAATAGCCAGGTTTTTAGCAGAAAAAAAGTGTCTTTACTGTCAAAAACATTGATTTCCCCAACTTCACTTACTCCCATAGAATCAACAAGGTCTAGCAGTATAGGTTTTTGATTATACACACCTAAACAGGTTTCATTATTACCACAATTGGTAAACAAAAAAGTGAAAATTGGCAATATAAAAATAACGTGTTTTTTCATGGCATATATTTTAAATTATATTGAGCACTAAGGGTATCACTTCTAGTTGGTATGTTCGATCGAGTTTCACTAATAAATTGGTTTCGCATATCCTCAGCGCTAAAATCAACTGAACTTTTTAAACGCGAAACCCCTAGGCCAAAGGAAAAATTAGTCCAGTGGCTTTAAGCAGACGGTACAGGCTGTCGTAATGATATGTTGGTTTGGAGGTTATCACGGTGATGCTAAAGTAATGCGTTTGTTGGGAATTACCTTATCATTCACTTCTTTTTTTTATTTTAAATCCAATTTTTTCTCTTTTCTGATGCTCAATACTTTGTTTCTTTGATTGTTCAAATTGTTTTAAGTATTCAAATATCAAATTTATTTGGTCATCATGTCCTACTACCCTATTACGGATTTCTTCCAGTTCTCCCATAATTTCAGCATATCCAAGCGCTAATTTTCTTAATGCAACAAAAGTTCGCATAATTGCCACATTCATTTCTTTTGCTCTCTTACTTTTTAACACACTGGACAACATTGCTACTCCCGTTTCCGTAAATGCAAACGGCTTAGCTCCTCCTAAGTGTTGTTTTGTAGGTATCACATTTTGTGACACCACTATTTCAATCTCTGGTTCTGTTAACTCGAACATAAAATCCTCTGGAAATAAATCCAAATTTCTACGAACTGCTTGCTTTAAGGTTCTTGTTTCAACTTCATAAAGTTCAGCTAAGTGCACATCCAACATTACTTTTTCATCCCTTATTACAACAATTCTATTTAAGATTCTTTCTTGTGGTATAATCAGATTTTTGTTCATTATTTTAACTTTAAAGCTGCAAAAATAAATAAATTTCCAAGGCATCACAAACTGTGATACCTTTATTCTTTTACCAATTTAAAAATTCAACATGCAATTTTTACAAAAACAAACTTACATTTTTAGCATTTCACAAAACCCTTGAACCCCCGGTAATTTTTTTAAAAAATGCTCTTCAAAACATCCTACAACTCAATTCATATCTCACCAAAGCCATTGACCAATACAACAACCAACCCTTACTTGTTTTAAACGGATATACGCCGAATGACGTTCTACATGGGGCTTCACCGGAAAAAAGTCCGTTTTCCAGCCATATCAAAGCCGCAATCCCCAAAAGAATACAACAAAACACGCAAGACACCTGCAAGTGGTGCTAGAACAACACCGCTCAATCAGGAGAACAAGTATTATTCATATACAAAACCAATAAATGTTTTTAATAAAAGCCATAAATTTTGACAAGTAATTGTTTTTCAGCAAGTATCCCAATATTGGGATGGTTTGTTTTGGTTTTGCTTGGGGTGGTGCAGGGGAGGAGTTTTTACAACAAGTTAATATCGTGAAATTAC
>JAFIEY010000067.1 GCA_020832345.1 Cryomorphaceae bacterium
CAATACAATTTTCGATTGTATTAGTCATCTGTACCTTCCGAAAGATTTTTTAATAAATCTTCATTAATTTCACTAACTAATTGAAATCGGGGTAGATTTTGCGTATCAAAAAATTCATCTTGAAGTCTAGCTAAATAATTCGCACTTATTATGTCTTGCTCTAAATACTCCTCAAAATCAGGATGAATAGCCAAAATAGGTTCATCATTGATTTTCAACTTGCTTCTAATGACTTTAAAAAATTTTACTTCGCTGTATTCAACCTTATCGTCTGCTTTGATGGTATCAATTGCAACTTCTATTAACTTCAATTCATCTTGCTCAGAAAGTTCGGACGATGCTAAATCATTGAAATAACTTCTTAGAAACTTTTGTGAATCACTGTTGATTTCCAAAAGCAAGCTATCAAGTTCTTGGTTAATGTTAATTTCACCAAATATTTTTTGTTTTTGATGCATTTCTTTAATTAGAGCGACTTCTCTTTTGTCAATGTCTCCATCACAAGCCATACAAGAAAATGCGGTCTTTAATAGAAGTTTGTCAAAGCGTATCTGTTCCATTTTTAATTGTTTTTAAAACCAATTCTTGGTCGTCCGTTAGTGATAGATTGTTGACCTTCCATTTTCGCTTTCATTTCTATGTAGCTATTTAAATCAGCAAGGGAGATAGATGGTTTGTTTGATGTTATAGTTTCCAAAAGAATTTTCTGCGTAATTCTTGATTTTGAACGCAGTGCCATCCTTGAAGCTTCATCACATAAAAACTTGATGTCGCTAGAAACATAATTTTCAGTTGCTTTTGCAAGCTCCGAATAAACTAATCCAATTTCGATAGGCCTCTTCTCTAGATATAATTTAAACATAAGCTCCCTTGCTTCAAAGTCTGGCGGTGGTAAATAAACGTGTTTATCTAATCTACCTGCTCGTAAAATTGCAGGGTCTATTGAATTTGGCCTGTTGGTAGCACCAATAATAAATACTCCATCATCACCACTGTTATTCATTTGTGCTAAAAATTCGTTTACAGCACTCGTGTTCATATGGTTGACACTTGAATTGTCTCGATTTGGAACTAATGCATCTAGTTCGTCAATAAAAATGATACTTGGGGCATTTTCTCTAGCTTCATCAAATAGGTTTTTAATATTCTCTTGCGAAGCATTAACCCATTTACTTTGAATGTCAGAAGGCTTTATTTGGTAAAAGTTGAACCCGATTTCTTCCGCCATTTTTTCGGCAAAGAATGTCTTTCCGCAACCTGGTGGGCCATATAAAAGCATTCCATTTGGAATTGTTAACCCGTATTCAGCATACTTTTCTTTTTCATTTAAAGCATTAATAACATCTAATTTGATGGTGTCTTTTAGTTCTTGCATTCCTGCAATTGATTTGAAACCTTCGCCCTTTTTAACCGACTTCATGGTCTGAGTTGATTGCGCCGATTTTTCAAGTACTGGATTTTCTACCACTAATTCTCCATTAACAGCCTGAATAAATTCTTTCAAGTTCTTGAATCTATGCTCTGCATCAGGTTGTAACGCTTTTGCAATGATGTTGAAAGTATTAACATCGATTTTTGAATCCGAACTAACAACCTGTAAAGGCTTTTCTCGCTCATTCAATATAGCATCTTCCAATTTCACTTTATCCGATTTGAATTTGGACAATTCCACAAACCAAGGCGGAAGTCCAACCAATAAATGATAGTACAATGCACCCACTGAGAAAATATCACTTTGAACAGAAAAGACTTTGTTAAATATCTCGTTGGCTGAATAAAATGGATTAAGACCTTCTTTTTGAAAGTCCTTGTTCGTCTGAGTCAAATATCTTGCGTAGCCAAAATCAATGATTTTTGGAACTGTAATCTGACCCGATAAGTCCAACATCACATTCAGATTAGTAATGTCGTTATGTATAATTGGGATTTGTTGATTATGAAGGTAATTCAGACCGTTAAGTACCCCAAGAATGATGTCCTTTGCTTCATAAGGATTAAAGGTTTGTTCCCTTTTCATTTTGTCGACAAGGGTTTCACCGCTTATAAAGTCTAAAATTGCATAAGCATATTTTTGATTTTCTATCAAAAGATTACCGTTATCAATGAGTTTTACAATATTCGGATGTTTTAGTTTTTTTAGAATTTCAATTTCAAGTATATCACCATTTTGGTCAAATTGTGTTCTATGTAATTTGGAATAAGAAAAGAGCTTCAAGAGTTTGGTTGTCTTTTCTTTATCATTTACACGATAGGTTTCTGCATAATTGCTTTTCTTTAAAAAGAAATTTACAGTGTACTTGTCATCAATGACTTGACCATTTGTTAATATGTGGTTTGATTTATTCATTTCCGCCTAACTTCTTAATTTGATTGTTGTTGAGCAATGATTTCATTTGCTGAATGGCTATTTGGTTTAACTGATTTAACCTATCGCTTTGACTTAGACCTTGCTGAATAAAAACAGCATTTAAACTTTCTAAATTACTCAATACAACTAACTGTTCTATTGTTGCGTCATCCCTCATATTTCCTTTATGATCAGGATTTTTTTCACGCCATTCTTTGGCGGTTAAACCAAAAAGCGCAACGTTTAATAAATCCGCTTCGTTGGCATAAACAAAGTGAATTTGATTTTTATTGAGTGCTTTAGGAATGAGGCTTTCTTTTATGGCGTCAGTGTGTATGCGATAATTCACTTTTGCCAATGTGCGGCTGACATTCCATTCCAATGATTTATTGCTTAATTCCTCTTCTTTTAAGCGTTGGTATTCTTTTACCAATAACAATTGAAACTTTGGACTAATCCACATACCAAAGTGAAAGGCAACATCTTTATGAGCATAAGTACCACCATATCTGCCAGCTTTTGCCGCAATGCCAATAGCATTTGTACTTTCTATCCACTGTTTTACCGATAAAACAAAATTATTACTTCCAGCAGCATTTTTAATTGTACCGAATTCGGTATAATTAAAATCTGGATTGTAAAGTGCTTCCCATTCACCTAAATATTCAATAGTGCTTTTTAAACTCAACCATTTAATGATGACAACATCTTGCAATTGACTGCGCGCCATGTCCGTAAGCGAAATATAGTCTTGCTTCTCGTTTGAAATGATGCTTATTTCTTGACCGTGGATGTTTATTTTTTTTGGCATGGATTCATTTTGGGTTGTAAAAATCGATTTGCTTAAAAATAACAGAAAGCTCTTTTTTACTAACATTAGAAAGCGATAACCGTTCGTAAAACTCTTGGAATGTATTTGCTGGTATTAAACCATCTTCCGTAAGTTGAAAGAGTAGGTCTTCAACTTTTGCTTTAGTTATATTTTTATTTTCTTGTTCAATCAAATCCAAAACTTGTTGATAAACACGACCTTTTTGCCTTTTGACTTCTTCAAGGCTTTGTTTTACTTCAAATAATGTCATCTCTCCATTTTCATAGAGCTTAAGATACTCTCGATCATATTTTTCATTGATAGATTCAATGCGATTTGTTTCTTTTATAACTTCTTGAAGTAGAAAATTACCTACTTTAATATCCTTTGTTTTTATCACTTCATTTAACTGTGTCTTGAACTGAAATGCCATTTGAATAATATTATCGTTTTTCAAATCATTAGATAGACTATCAAGTCTATTATGGGCTTCTTTCAAGTCCAACTCTAATTTTGGCCATTCATTTTTGCTTTCAAACTCATCAATTACTTTAAGCACCTTTCGTAATTTTTCTAGTACTTGCTGCTGATTATCTGATGCTAACTTATCTATATCAAACTGCGATTTGATTTCTGCTAACTCCTTTTCAGCCTTATCCAGTTCATAATCAACTACTCCTTTTGCTTTTAGTTGGTTTATAAGTTCAAATCCTTTGATAATTTCTTTATTTAAGTAATTAGCTTGGTCTTCTCCCGAAGCATCAATTGCTGATTCGCATTCACATTCAATTGTAAAATCTAGGCAAGGAATATGGACTGAAGCTACTATTCGTTGATTAATATCAACTCTTATTTCTATATCTATATTGCTGTTCTCAGGTAGTAATGCCGGCAAATCGTTGCCTGTAATAACTATAGTATTGATATGGTGATTATAAATTGCCCTTGTGCCTTCAGCACCGTTCTCGCCTTGATAGATACCAAGTTGATAAAAATCACTATCCACACCTGGCCTGATTGCTTTTGGTGTTTTTAAGTTGCTTAAAGTACCTGATGCTGGTAAAGCTTTGCTTTTCTCTAACCCTTTTATGGTTCTGAACAAAAGTTTACCTGTATTTTTGCCCTCTACTTCAATACCAATGTTGTAAGGTAAAGTTGCTCGAGTAACCTGCCATTCTTCAAGATGTAGAATGCTGAAAATATTTGGCTCACTTTCCAAAATATTTCCTTTACCATCATGAAGTGTAACTCCAAAAATATTGGTTTTACCTTCGTTAAGTTGAACGTCTATTACTTCACCAATTGTATTTATTTCGACTTTACCACTTGACCAAGCATTGTCATCCCTTTTGATTTCAGCAAACACTTTTTCTGGAATTTCTCTTTCGGTTTTGTCTTCTAAGATTTTGACCGTAACAAATTCTTCTGTTTCAACGGTTGATGCTTCGTGACCGATTTCAAGCTGAATATTTGTCCTGTCTCTTTTTGAGTTTTCAAGTTCAACCTTTAAATCAATAGTAGATGCATAAATAGCAGCCCCTTTCACAATGATTGCTTCAGGGTCAATACTTGTGTCAGGCTCACAAATTTGTTCAGAAAGCATACCCCTGAGAATAAGCGAGTAAGTTGGCTTTCCCGCCAAAATTAAAGAATTCAGGTCTGAACCCTTTAGATTATTTCTTTTGAGCAGGTCTAAACTTATATCTATTGCTTTCTGAAAAACAGGAGCAATTGCTTTTTCAAGTTCAGAAGCAGTAACCGTCATATCCAGTTCAAGTTCGTTTGCTCCGTCATCTTCTACTGGTATATCACCCAAGTTTGTCAAAATGCTAGTTTCATCACTAAGCAAAAGTTGCTCTTTAATTTCTTCCGCATAGAATTTCATTGAATTTCTAAGAATTTTGCTTTTGTAATTGTCAGCAAGCAACTCCTGTATTTTAAAATTCTCCTGTAGATGAGGGATGATTATTTCGTTAACTATAGCTTCATCAATAAGACTACTTCCATAAAACTGATTTCCCTCTGTATCAATTATTTGAATAATGCCATCACTAACTTTTAGCAGTGCTGCATCAAAAGCTCCTACACCTAAATCAAATATTAACCAGTAACCATCTTTATTTTTGCTGTTTAGTCCGTAAGCCATAGCAGCAGCAACTGGCTCTTGAAGAATTTCAATTTGTTTTAACCCTGCCAAATATCCCGCTTTTCTGACAGCCTCTATTTGGTTGTACTTAAATGCTGCTGGAATAGTTATAACAGCAGCTTCTACATCAAAATCCTTTTCAAATGAAATTAGCGTTTTTAATACTTCAGCTAAAAGTTCTTCGGATGAAAAACTTCTATCGGCATTTGATGAATGGTATTTAGCATCGCTACCTAATGTTCGGGTAAATTCAATGAATGCATTATCATTGCCAAATTCCCAATTTTTAAGTGCATTAAGCTTTTCTGCTTTTAAAGCATTCATTGCTGCATCACCAACATGTATAGCCCCTCTGCGATTTATAAAAACAGCCATTGGGATAGAGTCCTTAAGGGAGTTACTACGGATAACAACAGGTTCACCTGCTTCCATTTTTGCAATGGAAGCAGATGAAGTGCCTATATATATGCCGTAGTTTATTTTCATAATTAGCCTCTTAAAGTACTACCTCCAATTGGACCATTCGGACCTCCGTCAACCGGACCATTTCCTGATCCGAAGTTTCCATTTTCGAATAAATCATTTACAATTGGTTGTAAACTAGAAATACTTGGCGTTTCGTAGATGATAGACTTGCCACGCTCTATCGCATTTCTCGCAGCCTGTCGATTTCTCCAATTAATGCTGTCAAAATCTCTGTCGAGCATAAAAATAAAGCCTATCAAATGTTCTAATCTTTCCAATTCAAAACCAAGCCTATTTATCATTTCTATTAGGGCAGGAGTATGTTTTTTGTCCTTGTCTCTGATGGCTTGTTCCACATTAGGTTTTATGTCATTCACCATTTTGGTAGTTTGTTCATTACCTTTCTTCTTATTGATTTCTTCTAAGTTGTAGAACGCCTCTTTAAGTTCTTTCTCCATTTCAGGCCATTCTCTTTGCTCCTCAAATTCATCAATTACAGTAAGAATCTTTCTTAAATTTGCTATCGCTTGTTGTTTTGCATCAGGTGCAGTTTTATCTTTCTCAAATTGTGATTTGATTCCTTCTAAATCTTTTTCTGCTTTATCTATTTTGATGTCACTAACTCCTTTAGATTTAAGTTTTTTGATATAATAAAGACCTTTGTTTATCTCTTTACCAATATAATCTTCTATCTCTTCACCTGTTGGATCAACTTTTGTTTCACATTCAATTGGAAACGAGAAAGAATCAAGGTATGGAAAAATTGCCTGTCCTGTTATCTTTTGATTTATATCAACCTTTAACTCAATATCTACTTCGCTATCGGCCGGAAGTAAAGCAGGTAAATCACTCCCTTTGATTAGGATGGTATTAACGTGATGGTTGTAGATTGCCCTTGATCCCTCTGCTCCGTGTTCACCTTGATAAATCGCAATCTCCAAAAAGTCACTGTCCATTCCGGGGCGAATCTGTTTAGGAGTTTTGAGATTACTCATTGTACCCGAAGCAGGTAGCTGCTTGGTTTTGGTTAGTCCTTCCACCGTTCTAAATTCAAGTTTCCCTGTGTTTCTATCCTGAATCTCTATGCCAATGTTGTAGGGCAATACAGCACTTCCGCCTTTACCACCTTGTAAAATATTAAAACTTGAAGGTTCAAACTCAAGCTTGTTACCTTTGTCATCATACAGCGTTACTGAAAAAGCATTTGATTTGCCTTTTTCCAACTGTACTGTTACAATCTCACCGATGGCATTTATCTCAACATTTCCGCTTGACCAACCACCATCTTGTCGGCTAACATTTGCGAATACTTTTTCGGGAATTTCACTTTCAGTTTTATCTACTATAATTTTGATAACTCCATCCTCTTCATCAAAAACAGATGTAGGCTCAAAATTGATTTCAAGCTGAATTTTTGTTGGATTAATTGGAATTGTACCTTCTTGTCGTTTTATTGTAGAAGCGTAGATTGCAGCACCCTTGGCGACAACTGTCATTGGGTCAACGCTTGTATCTGGCTTGCAGATTTGACTGGCAAGCATTTTTCTAAGAATTGGGGACATAGTAGGGCCACCAACTAATATCAAAGCCGATAATTTTGAGCCATTAAGGTTATTACGCTTCAATAAATCTTGACTAATATCTATTGATTTTTGGAATATTGGAGCAATAGCATCTTCAAGTTCTGAAACCGCAACTGTCATATCCAATTCAAGTTCGTTTCCTTCATCATCTTCGCCTGGAATATCCCCCAAGTTTGTCAAAATGCTGGTTTCATCACTAAACGAAAGTTGCTTTTTAATTTCTTCAGCATAAAATTTCATTGAACTTCTAAGAATTTTGCTTTTGTAGTCATCAGAAAGAAGTTCATCAATTACGAATCTGTTTTTCAAATACGGAATGATGATTTTGTCAACTATTTCTTCATCAAGGTTTTTGCCTCCTAAGTAATTATCTCCTTCTGTGTCTATAACCTGTCTAATGCCATCATTAACTTTTAAAAGTGCTGCATCAAAAGTCCCTCCTCCGAAATCAAACACTAACCAATAGCCATCTTTATTTTCTGCATTGAGACCATAAACCCAAGCAGCTGCTTCGGGTTCAGTGATAATTTCTACTTGTTGAAAACCTGCTAATTTTCCTGCTTGTCTTGTGTGATCTATTTGATTGTTTTTGAATGCCGCTGGAACGGTAATTACAACGGTACTTATGTTTTCATCTTTCTCAAAAGACTTCAATGTTTTAAGTACCTCTGCCGACAATTCAATAGAAGTAAAAGACCGTTTAGCATTTGAACTATCATATTTAGCATCAGACCCCATAGTTCTCTTGAACTCTATGAAAGAATTGTCATCACTCGAATCCCAATTCTTCATTGCATTTAATTTTTCTACCTTAAGAGCATTAAATGCAGCATCACCAACTTGAATAGCACCTCTTCTGTTAATAAAGACGCAAGATGGCATAGTGTCTTTCAATGTATTAGTTCTAATACTTTTGGGGTTACCATTTTCCATTTTCGAAATGGCGGAATTGGTTGTTCCTAAATCAATCCCAAAATCAACGGTTGTTCTTTGTTTATTCATTTTAAATCGTTTTTCGTTTTATTATTCTCCAATACTGACTTCAATCTGTGCAGCTTGAATTTTTTGTCCTTTGAAATTTACTTGTGGCTTAATAACACGTGTTATTATCTGCTTACCAATTTCAATTTCATCACTTGGAATAAAGGTTGCGATTACTTCCATACCTTCTTTATATTCTTTGCCAAGCATTTCGACAATCTCATATTCTTTAGCATTGAAGTTTTCTTTTGTGCTTTTAACCAAGTTTTTCAGATTATTCAACCCTCTTGTTTTTGGATCCATTCTATAAAGATTGGTTTCCATCGCTGTCAACCTATCCGCAATTTTTAGGACAAGTGAGTGGTCATCATCTTGTGAAGAACCTTTATTAGGTGAATTTTCCAATACTTCAAGCTGCTTCTGAAAAACTTTGATAAGTTCACTATCAAGCTTCAAACTTTCTTCTTCCAATGATTTTTTTGTATTTCTAATTTGCGTTTCTACGTCAGTTTGACTTGACTTTATCCGCTTACCCAAGAACAAATACATAAACGCACCGAGAAGCAACGTTACTAAAGTGGCAATAATCCAATACAATCGGTTTTTCTCAACGTCACCACCCAATTCGGAAATTCTGGTCTCTGCTTGTTGTCCTGTTTCTTGAATTTTAGTACCTAAATCGTCTGCAATTGTATTGATATTGCTTCGGTTTGTTT
>JAFIEY010000069.1 GCA_020832345.1 Cryomorphaceae bacterium
TACCGAATCTTCAAAGTCCTCGGAAATTTTATCCATGTTAAAAATCAATGTCCATGGGGTTCCGTTATCAATCCGAACCTTTTTGTACTCCACAAAACTTACGTGTACTTTGAGTTTGTCTAAAAGTGTGGTTTTGGAAAAACCCGGCTTTCCATGAAGGTGACGGTGTGTTTCTAAATATTGCTGAAAAACAAAAGCAAATTGGATGTAAATTAAATTCCCATCAACTTTGAAATCCCGATTGTTGACGACTTTTCCAAGTTTGCAGGCGTGCAAGAAAACATCCCAGAACTTTGTGATGTCTGACCCTGTTTCTCGTTTTTCGTTTTGCAACGAAATTACGTTTTTCAAATGCTCCTTTACTTGTTCGTCACTAAATGGAAATTCGATTTTGTTACGGAAAAAACGATAAATAACGTATAATATCGTTGGGTTTCGTATCATTCGTTCCTCTACGTTTGCATCTCGTAAAATCGAACTTATTGTTTTACTGTGTTCTTGAAATATCACAGGATATTTAGAACAAAATTCTTTTCGCCGTTGCAAAATTTCATGTAAAAAACCTGAATAGCCTTTTTCTAGCATTTTTTGAAGCTTGGAAAACTCCTCCTTGTCTTCTATCGAAAATTTGTTTTGCGATACTTCCTCTATAAGCATTCGCGAAATCATTTCGTTATTGGTAGGGTAGTCGTTGGACGTGATAATGGCACAACAGGAAATTGGTACATGTTCGCTAGAGTATTTTGCAGCCATGGTGCCGCGCTCGTAACCAACGCGATCCGCTAGCGCTTTAATAGCTTCCTCCACTTCCCCGGTGACGTATTGATTACGGTATTCCGCCAATTCCACCAGCAAATTCTTAAACATGGCAAACTTGCGGATCTTCCCTTTATCCGTATTGGCTTTTCCCGTCAACCCCATGGCTTGTTGTGGTGCACCAAAAAAACTTTTCAGACATTTTG
Source organism: Cryomorphaceae bacterium (assembly GCA_020832345.1). Taxonomy (GTDB): domain Bacteria; phylum Bacteroidota; class Bacteroidia; order Flavobacteriales; family Schleiferiaceae; genus CSBr16-58. The sequence goes on from JAFIEY010000069.1 coordinate 963, forward strand.
AAATGTGATTTTTTCCACTGGACGCGGGGCCGTAGAGGAATAAAATCGGGACTTGATCGTGCTGCTCGAAAATAAAATCGGAAAAGGCGGCACATATCATATACAGAATGCCGGTAATGGCATGTTCCCGGTGAACGCGGTAAAATTGCGCCATAAAGTCTTCAAACGAAATTTTAGGCTCGATGCAAATAACCTTTTTTTGCGGAATAAAATCGCTGTCACTATCTGCATAAATAGGATTTGCAGAAGGCAAATAAAACGTGGTCTGTTTGAACTTCACGCATCCGTTTTGATCCGTTGGGATAAACTCATTTTTGCCAGGAACAAATATTCCGTTGTTCCAGCACCAAAATCCTTCGCCCTGCCATCCTAATACTTCTATTTTGCGGCCAAAGCCCATTTTGTTGTAGAGGTATTTTTTTAGCTTTGCATAATGCACCTCAGAACCTTCCCATATAAACGCCCCCTGCCTTTCCACCGTTTTTTTAAAGTTTCCCATATCGACAAAGCGATCTGCAGGACAATCAAAAATTACTTTATGACCAGACGTATTTTCCAACTCCACAATTTTAATCGGGTTTGAAATATCAACGATGTGTTGGAGTATGTTCACAATGAAATCGGAATAAGTGTGTACCACTTTATTTTTGTTCCTACCCTTTCCAACCGGGGTCATTACCCAAATTTGATTTTGCCAAAAAGTCACGCCGTGCGCCGTTAAATCTGCGTGGTGATCTTCCCATGCCATGCCATTTGGCAGTGTCCAACCTTCTTTGTCCGGAATTGATTTGGTTGAGCGCTTTTTGCTAATTTTTTTTAATGCCATTTTGTTTGACTAGTTTTTTTAGGTTCTCAAAATTTGGATCGACTGAAGCTTCTGGGTTGGCCATGTGTTCGTTCCAGAGGCGAAGATTGTGCTTTACCCAAAACGGTACTCGGTGGCAATACACCGGCTTCCCGGTAACGATTAGGGTGGGGGTAGAACATTCCCGGGCCAATACCTCTAATTTCTGCACGCTTTGATGGATGTACATTTCTATTTGGTAGGGATCAACCCCGTGGATTGCGACTATACAAACAAGCTTTTCCCGGGCAATTTTTTCGTTTTCGTACATTTCACGCCACTTTAGGGCATTCATTTCATCCCTGTTTACGCGCTCTACAATTGCATTGTAAACATCCGTTTTGAAGTCTGCCAGCTTCGACAATCCTTTTTCGTCGAGGCTTTTTATTTCTTCGCTTAAAACTTCCAAGGCACGATCAAATTTCATTTTTTGTGAATTTGAAGGTTGAACTCAAGCATTAGAGATTCTATTTCGCCTAATGTGTTTTGGTAATGCTCGATTGTTTCGTTTACGGCTTTTTCGTCTTGCATTATTTTTTGAAGCTGTGGCGCGTTTTTCAGTTTCGCAAACTTTTGGTGCAGAAGTAATAGCGACATGAGAATTAACCTCATCTGTAGCCTCGATAATGGTAGCGTGTTCATTTGTAAAATCTTTAATGGTTGGAAAATAGTTGTCGCATACGTTCTTACAGCTGGTATCGAAGGGTAAAAACACCCGACAACGCCGGCAGTGGCGAATGGCGATATTTCGTAGTTTTTCGCTCAAAACGTAGGTGATCCGTGGTGATTAACGTCATGAGCGCGTGCCAACGTCATGAATAGATTGTAAAGCTTCAAAGTCATTTTTCGCCCAAAGTACTGATCAACGTAACCGCAATAATTTACCTCGGTTTGTCGGATGCCCATCCGTAGCGATATAAGTTTGTCAATTGTCTTCCACTTTGCCGGTTTTTCTATTTCCATAAATTCCACGGCCTGCTTCAAATAACAGTAAGGAAAACTATCCCAATAATGCACAAATCCGTTGTGCTCTACAATAAGATAATTGCCACGCCAAAAAATTTGGCAATTACTTAAATTGGTAGTTCGTTCTATTTTATAAAATTCTTTTTCAGGAATTCTGAAACGTTGATTTTCAACGTCCCAATTCCTTTTAGAATCAATG
>JAFIEY010000084.1 GCA_020832345.1 Cryomorphaceae bacterium
CTAAATCTAAAACTTGTCGAATGACTGGTTTTTTGTTATTTTTGTTTCGCCTGAAGAGTCCCATAATTTTAAAGTTTTTTGTCGAACTCAAAAATAAGGGATTCTGAGGGCTTTTAAAAAATCAACTTTCGGATGCTAGTGTCTTTTTACAATACAAAAAGTGATTATTAACACAGTTTTATGAAAAACACCTCACTCTTCTAGTGGCACAAGTTGAACCGAAACAAAGTGGCTCAATAAGACCGAAATAACCAGATTGAGGGGGATAAGTAAGGTTTATCTATTATCTTTTTTATTTTTAGACTTATTTACTAAAGCAATACCTCCGAAAATTAATGTAAACTTAAAAACATAACCTATGAGTATAACTGATGGCTGGGATTCAGAGGGAAACCTTAAGCCTCCATAAAGACTTAAAAGCCCAATTACAAGTAATAAAAAACCTAGTACTTTCATAACTATTTTTTTAAGTTAAAATGAATGATAAGAATCAGCATCACAAACAATTTAATTTTAGACTTAAAGACACCAGTAATCAAATTAGATGTGCTAAAGCTCTATGACAAATAGACATTTACAGATACAACAAATTAATATAAGCAACCTAATCGTTTGCTTATTGATTCTGTTGTCGCCATCCATTTTTGGTCAAATGCAAGACGCAAAACCGAATAATGGACTCAGTTTAAATTTAGGTTCCGGAACCCTACTTTCTATAGATTATGAAAGAATTTGGCGCAATGAAAAAAACAATAATTTGTTGATTACGTCTATAGGTGCAGGCGTGGGTTTAGAAGGCAAAGTTTGGCAGTTTATGGCCAATACCGATTTTACAAGTCGAGATGGTTACTTTGTCTCACCACAAAAAGTAACCTACAATATTGGTAATGGAAATAATTATTTAGAACTTGGTGCAGGCGGTATTTTAGTTCTTGGAAACACAACTCAGCCGTATATCGTTTATCCGATTATTGGATACAGGTTTATCGGAAACAACAACACGACTTTCAAATTTTTCTTGTCATGGCCGATTTCAGGAATACAAACGGATGATTTAGGGTTTGTTCCTTTTGGAATTGGTTTGGGGCAGTTGTTTTAGTTTAAGCTTGTCGATAAACGTTCGGTTGATTACAATTTTTTCATCAGAGCCAATTGGGCAGGATAGAGTGCTCCGTATTTTATTTAATCCGTTTGGACTTCTGTTGAGCACAGCGTGTGGAGCAACTGTGGCTTGTGAGTATTAAACCTCAGCATCTTTTCCGAATGTAATCCAACTCAGATTAATCATAAGTATGAGAATTGAATGTTATGTTAATCAATTGGTTGATATAGTTTTAAATATTCAGGAAAAAGCATCACCTGGCGTTGTTGCTTTTCCTGAAATAAAAAAGGGGCAACATCAAGAGTCATTTCCTGCATGTTTAGCGATTCGCACTTCTTCAAGAGCTTGGATTTTAATTCACCCCAATTATCGACGCCAATTTTTTGATTTAGGTACGCAAAGTTTGGCGATATGTTTTTTCCCATCAAAAATACCAGATCGAAAAAATCACGACCTTTATTGCGTGGTCTATTCAATATAGCGAAACACTTTTGAGCCATGAGTAAGTCCAGCGGGGTTGTTTTGATTTTTGTGAACACATCAAATTTATTCAGCAAAGCATGCTCCGGCTTAAATTCGAAATGTTGAGCCTCTGTATCTAGTTGAATGAGAATTTTTTCATTTTGATAGCCGGATAGACCTTGCTCAAAGAGCAGGCTTGGAAAACGAATATAACAATGATAAGCGCCTTTTGACTTCTGTTGAATCTCGACTTTATATCCAGATTTTTGAATTTCGCTGTCTATATTTTCCGAAATTTCATTAAAGTCTGAATCCGTAAGATTAAAGTTGTCAAAGTCTAAGTCCTCCGAAAATCGTTGATTGTTGTGAACAAGACGCAAACAAGTTCCGCCAAGAAAACAAAGCTTATCAGCATGAGGGCCATTAAAAATGATTTCCAATAGCTTAAATTGCAAATATTCTCTCAGAAGAAAGCGTTTAAAAACCCTGAGATTTTCCGGGTAATACTGCTCAATTTCTTCAATACTAATCATCTAAATACTGTTTTAAAAGTTCAATTTTCCGATTTATTGTGGGGGAATTATACAAAGATTGATAATCTTTTAGCTTGGCTTGATTCAGTGATGCCAATTCAGGTTTACTCCAACGCAATGACCTTAGGTGTTCTAAATCATTTATATGTGGGTTGAGATACAGATAATCCAATATGGCTTTTTCCAAGGTAGCCATCCGAAATCTTATCCCATTCATTTCAATTAATTTGTATCCAAAAAATAACGATCTTTTGATGGTTTTATATTGAAAGGTGCCAATATCGGTTGTAAAACGATTGGTTTTTAGTGTTGACACAGAATGAAAACTAAATACACCCTCCGGAATGAAGTTGTAAAACTGAAACGCGGATTCCAGCGATATGTAAGACGGTGAATAAAGTGTATTGGCAATTCTGTATAGGCGCTCCTCACTCCATTCCGTATCATTAAACACATAGAATCCATTTCTCAATTTTTGGATATAGCCCTTCTTTTGCCAATAGACAAGATTTTTCGCATCGAAGTTTGGAATGATACGCATGATTTCTTTGGTAGAGATAATGGGGTATGATGAAAAATATCGTCTGAACTGTTCGTACATACGTTTCTATTTATTCGCAAATATAGTAAAAAAAAGAAATGAAAAGATAAATTTTTAGATTTATAAACAGATTATTTTTCATTTTCTACGGATAAACCCCATAATGCCGGTATGCTAAGAACGCGTTATTTGTCCATCAACGCTCTAATTCGTCCCACCAAATCATCACCGCCATGCACGTTGATCTCTATGATTTTGCCTTCAGGGTCAATAAGGCGGGAAAAGGGTACGTCGCGTTTTGTGTAATCGGCTTGTAAGTCAGTTGTGCATTGCGTATTTAGCAATTGCGGCCAGTGGATGTTTTGTTCCTCAATGATTGAAGGTAAGGCCTCGGGATTGGAGCGAAAATGCGCACTGAAAATTTGCAGCTCGTCTTTGCTTATGGAGTCGTTGAGTGCGGCTAAATTGGGTAAACTCCGTAGGGCTGACACCACTATTTTGTAACCTTGTAAATTGAAAGCAAAGATTTCAATTTACAAGGTTATTGATCTGGCTTTTTCGACAATAAATTACACCCTTTATTTTTTTGTTCCATAAAAAAACGAAGCTTTAGAACTTTCTAAGAAGCAAAGATGGTCTTAGAAAATTTCCATAAGCAAATGACAATTAGTGTGTATGACTTCATTTGAAGGTTTTAGAGGCCGAGAGATCACAGCTCAATCCCACTTACAAACGAGATATGATTTCAGGGGGGGGTAATTGCTTTGAATAAGCTTTCGGTATGAATTACAACATTTTTGGAATGCATTCCAAAAAAAGCATGATTTTTTAGGAATGAATACTGAATTTATCAACTTTATCGGCAACTATCATAAAGATACGAATAATATGGGGAGAAGGAGTTGCCACGAATTACACCAATACTCACAAATAAAAATTCGTGTGCATTCGTGAACATTCGTGGCTAAAAAAACAACACTTCGTAGCGCCACCAAAAACACGCATTAGAATTGCCACGAATTACACGAATGTTCACGAATAAAACATCTTGTAATTATTAAACACACTACAAAATGGATTGCATCATACAAAACACCATTGAAATGGCGATACCATGACAATTTAAACGAAAATCGCAAAAGCATTGGCTTGACTACGGTTCAGGAATATGAATTAGATGCGTTTGGGGAGAAGATTTATGAGCAGGTTTTTGGATCGCGCCCGAGCATTTCCCAAAACTATTGAAACTGTCCGATGATTAAAGAATAGTAGTTTGCTTTGAATAGCCAATTTTCAATATATTTGTAGAATACAAAACTAATTTCATTTTGCGAGCAATTAAGTTATTTGCAGTCGTTATTCTTGGTATATTATTTTCCTTTTCAAACCATCGGAAAGTAGAGCATTCAGAAAAATTCCTTGAAGATAATAACGGGATTTATGTTGCGTGGCGAAACATGTATGAAAGAGATCAAAAATTCAGACACCACCTTGCCAATGATTCTCTGGACTGTCAAAACCTTATAGAAGCATGTGTGCTTGTAAGTAAGTATGGATACCCAAAAAAGAGTGAAATGGGGAAATATGCAGATACTCCATGGCTTACATGGGCACATAATGCTGGTCGGTTACATAGGTTTAATAATCTGCATTTAACCTTCCCAATGATTTATCAAGGATACATAGACGGAGAGATTACTGATTCTAGGTTTATGGATTATCAAATACGTATTTACTTTCATGCTAAATTCGGTAGAAACCCATACCGAAACCATTTAAAAATTGAGAATTTAGATTTTATTTTATCGAGAATTGGTTTTGCAAAAGAGGAGGAATTGATTTTGAGTGAGATAACACAAATGTGTGCCGAAGAAGAAATATTTCAACCCCATCTAAACATAGATTCCGTTCTCGGAAATTGGATACGAACAATCGAGCCCTTTTATTATAAACGCAAAGAAGATGAGCTTGTTAAAGTTAAAGTATTTGTTTCTCAAGGAGAATATTACTATTACGAAAACGCTCAAAATGATGTATTACAAAAACTTGAATTAAAGCATTTTGACCAAAATACCGATATACTGCAATTGTCTTTCAAAAATAACTATATGGATGAGTTTTTGGAAATAAATAATGGCAACTTGTATCTGTTTAGTAAAGACAAGGATACCTTGTTGGTATATTAAAGTGTGATAAGGCTGTCGTATTCCTAGCAGAGTGCGACGGGGTAAACGGTCAACCTGAAAATAAATTAAAATGACATGACAAAAATCAAAACACTTCACGCCCTGATTTTTTCTCTTACGATCATTTGGCATAATACACTTGCTCAAAATAGTGTTGATTATCATGTTTTTAGGGAAACACTAGATCAGCGGACTTTAGAGGAAAATCAGGCTATCCTATCTCAATGGATATTGGAAACCGAACACCCCGATAGTTTACAACGACTTTTCATTGATTCTGAATTATCTAAGATGCGAAATGATTCGGTGATTTGGTCATCAATAGTTCAGACGCTTAAGGAACAGTACATTAATTCCCTACCGAAAATGGAACTTCCTGAGGTTTCATTTATGCTTTGGGAAATGGGTGCGGAAGACCAAAAAAACCGCAGCTTAAAAAGATTTTATACTGATGAAACACCTGCTTTCGGCACACCTGAGTTTAATTCCTATCAAGCAGCGTATCGTAAAAAATCGCAAGAGCAAATAGACGTAATTTTAAAGTTGATGCAACAGCACGACGGGTGGCTAACAGTTAGAAAAGTAGGAGAGCCAGGTGAACGAGCCTGTTTTTTCATCGTGCAACATGCAGAAAACCAAGTGCGTAAAAAAACTTTACCATTACTTAAAAAAGCCGTGGAAGAGGGTGAGTCACCACCTGAATATTATGCCTTGATGCATGACCGATATCAAATATTTCGAGGTAAAAAACAGCTCTACGGCACGCAATTAAGCATTGAAAACGGAGTTTATAAACTCGATCAACATATTGGCATTGACAAATTAAACGAAAATCGCAAAAGCATTGGCTTGGGTACGGTGCAAGACCATGTATTAGATGCGTTTGGGGAGAAGATTTATGAGCAGGTTTTTGGAACAAGCCCATAACTATTACTTTTTCCCCACCAACCCCCGCAAAAAAGTCACTTCATTTTTTAGATGCTCAATGCGAGCTTGGCGGCGCTGCTTGTTCAATGTAGGCAACACCCTGATGATTTTCAATTATCTTTACACAATGTGTATTTGAAAAGGTGTGCATAAATGCGTGATGTGTCGTTAGAACTGCATCTTGGAGTTCTTGATTACTTTCAAGGTCAGAAATCACTAAACCGACTTCTTTACACTCCTTTTTTGAAATGTGTCTTGAATGTGATTTCTGTACACTATGATTAGAAAAAGTGCCAACAATGTTTTTGACTCTTTCAAGGTCTCCATTACACATATTGTATTCTAACCAGTCAGAAACCATTTTTTCAGACCATTCGATTGCCTGTTGACATGCGCCTAAAAAAGTAGGGTGGTATTTGCTGATAATTACTTGCCACAATGCGGCTGAGTGGGGGTTTTGCTTTATATCATCCTTTGCTTGTTCAAACTCATTTAACACAGCTTGACAAGCTAAACCTCCCATTTGTGGGTCAATGGGTCCTAAATTAGAATGTTTCCCCATTACAATTTCTTTAGAAGCAAAGGCAATCATTGTTCCTGCTGACATTGAAATTTGCGGAACAATAACTCTAATGTCTTTATCATACATTGAATATAGGTAGTCAACCAAGGACTCTGTTGCGGCTATATCTCCACCTGGCGTGTGTAATATTAAATCTAACCCTTGACTTCTGTCAAGCTTGTTAATGCCTAACATAAATCCGGATTTATCCTTGTCTCCTACTGCTGTTCCCGGGGCAGTGGGTTTTTGAAGCCAACCCGAATAATACGCAATTGTATTTCTGCCTGTAATTTCAGATACTCTTTTGAGATATTTTCTCCTTACGGTATCGAGAGGGTTTACATTCGGATGCTTTTGCTGTTCCTGTTGAATTTCAATGATAACCTCATTCCAATTCGGCATTATTTATAAGGATTTAATCAGAGTGGTTTCTCCAAGAGTTGGAATGGGTTTGTAGTTGTTGTCGTAGATTGTTAATTTTTTGAAATAATCTCCTTCTTTTGACCATTCCGAAACAATTACAACAGAATTTTTTGAAGAGTCGATTAACTCATTATATTCTTTTATGAAATCTCGTTTTTCAGAGTTTTTTGTTTGTTTAGATTCTGTTTCCATTACGCAAAAATACATAATTTTTTTCTTTGATGCAAAGCCTAACTATGAAATATGATTTACAATATCCTCATTTTTCTTCACCTCTTTTCCTCATCTTCACTGTTTCCCCACCAACCCCCGCAAAAAAGCCACTTCTTCTTTGAGTTGTTGTATTTGATTTTGGTATTGAGAAATGAGTTGCTCCGGGAGGTTGTTGTACAGATGCTCTACCCTTCCATTGGCGGTTTGATTATCGAAAAGATTAAAAATGGTGGGGGTAGCGGAGTTTAGCAGAAGACTCACATCAACATCCAATGTTTCCGCAATTTGTTGCAAACGTTCTACCGTGAGTTTGGTGTCTTGCTTTTCCAACTTCGCATAACTGCTTTGGGTAATGTTGACCTGTTTTGTGCGTTGGGACACCCAGGACAAGAATCATTCAATTTTCAAGTTGAAAAGCTCAACGATTTCCCTTTGCTCATCAGTTTTTATAAGCAACCTTTGATAAATTGTGTTTGAATAAGGCGTTGTAATGCCCACTTTATATATTGTTTTAACAATATCGATGACTTGTGTAGCACTATAAACTGCGTTATTTTCCTCCAATAGCCTTTCTAGTTCTTTATAAACCTTACATGCTGCGAATGATATACTAATGTGCGCCTCTATTCTTCGTTTTAATCTGTGGTAGATAGGACGTATTTGTAAATCTGATTTTGATATCCTAAAAGTTCTTTCGATATGCCATAATTGACCGTATTGATGAATCACTTCCTCTTTTGATAGACTCGTATTGGTGATATAGCCTTTTAGGCCGTCCCATTTTTGATCTTTTTCATATTTAGCGTAGTCTATTGAGATATCAATATCGCCATCTAAAACAAGATATTTATTGTAGCCTCTGTTGTTGATATTGCTTTTACTGAGTTTTCCCGACTTTATGGCTTTCTCCAGCTTCAGAAGTCCTTTCTGCCTGTTTTTTGAATCTCTGTAAGCTCGCTTTTCTTTGAAGCTAACAATAAGTCTTTCTCTTTTACCTAAGTTAATTTCAGCACTTGAGTCACCTTTAAAATTTAAGCTAAGAATTTGCTCTGTCACACCCTTACTCATATTCTTAATTCGAGCACCTAAAATATAGTCATAGGCAAGACTTCTTAACCGTCTTAGATTGTCTTTTGACATTAATCCAGAGTCGGCAACAACAACCAGGTTTTCTGCTGCATATTTTGTTTTAAAGTGATTTAAAATGGGAATAAATGTGTCTCCTTCGTATTTGTTTCCTTCAAAAATATCATAGTCTAAGGGGTATCCATTCAGACCAGTTAGCAGGCCAAGCACTATCTGTGGGTGTTTATGCTTTCCGTCTTTACTAAACCCTGTTTTGCGCAAATCGTCTTCATCTGAGGCTTCAAAATACAATGTTGTTACGTCATAAAATACAACGGATAACTTGCCACCTAAAATCGAGGTAGTGTGCCTTAAGCTTATCGACTTAACCAAATCCATTTGCTTTTGATGATATTTGTCTAAGTAGCGATAAATCGAATAAACACTGATATCAATACCTTTGTATTTAAAAAGATAATCGGCTGTCTTTAGCTTACTGACTGGATAAACTATTCGGGTGATTACTAAGTGACGAAAAAGATCATCTTCTATTTCTCCAAAACCAATGCTATCGAAAATACGCCCCAACAATAACTCTGGGCCTATCAAGCTTATCTTCTCTAAGTTGTTTACGAAAGCATCAACAAACTCAAGCTCCTTGTCCCTATCAAATGGGATAAGTTGTTGGCCACAATATCTGCTGATGAAGCCCTTACCCTTTTTTACCAAAAATTCTATTTCAACTGGGTCTTTTGAACTGCCGATAGTTTGCAAAACCTTATATCGGCCAGAAGATTTATCAACTATCTGAACACTGATTGATCCGCTTTTATTTTTCTTTTGCCGAATAAACATGGAAACAAAGGTAATCCAACACAAAAAATCACGCGGGACACCCAAAACACAAACACAACCTCAATGTTTATAGGGGTTTCAGAGGGGTGAAGCTATAAGCCGCACAAAACAGGAAAATGGTGGGGGTAGCGGAGTTTAGCAGAAGACTCACATCAACATCCAATGTTTCCGCAATTTGTTGCAAACGTTCTACC
>JAFIEY010000129.1 GCA_020832345.1 Cryomorphaceae bacterium
CCCGACCTCCGACTTCCGACCCCGCAAATAACCACCATCCAACCCGCACCCAACCCCAATTCCAAAAAAAAAAACCGTCTCAATCGCCCCCCCAAAAAAAACCTTCACAAACAAATCGGTACATTCGCAATTGATTCCGTATATTGGGGGCTTGAAAATACACGCCTATGATCAGAAGAATATTTTTCTCATTTGCGATTGCTTTTGCGCTTGTGGCCTGCCAATCCTCGGAAACTTCCATTGAGGAAACAAATAAGGATATGCCCGAACCGATACCAACTGCTGTGGAAACTTCGGGTAAATTGGTGGCACTGGTGGACAACAGCATTAGCAGTTATTATATTTTTAAGGGGCAACCCCGGGGTTTTGAATATGAATTGTTGAGGTGGTTTTGCAAAGAACACGATCTCACCCTTGAGGTGCGGGTGATGCCTCATTTTGAGGATGTTCTGGATAGTTTACTCGCCGGGGTTGGCGATATTGGAGCTGCTAATCTGACCGTAACTACCGAGCGCAGTGAACGTTTTAATTTTACGCCTTATGTGCTGAGAAATAGACAGGTTTTGGTGCAGCGACAACCACCTGAAGACGCCGGATTATCGCGAAGGGAAAAAGAAAAAATGTTGGTGACGGATGCACTGGATTTAAACAATAAACGGGTACATGTTCACGAGTCTTCCGCTTTTTATAAGCGATTGCAAAACATTGCCGAGGAAAATGCCATTCAAATTGAAATTGAATCAGTTCCTAATGATATTGATACAGAGGAACTTATTGAATTGGTGTCCAAGGGGAAAATTGATTTTACGGTGATTGATGAAAATCGCGGAAAATTACTGGCCAGACTATATCCTGAACTTCACTTTGAAACACCCTTAAGTTTGAGCCAGTCCATTAGTTGGGCCACCCGAAAAGAATCCGATAGTTTGCATTCCCTGCTTTCGGAATGGATAGAACGACAACGGTATTCCAATAAATTTGCGGTTATTTATCGAAAGTATTTTCACCCTTCCCGAACAACGGTTGCTGGTATGCAGTCCTCATTTAATTTGGCAAAAGGAGGTAAGCTGTCTCTATTTGACGATATTTTCAAACGCGAAGCTGAGCGTTACGGTTTTGATTGGCGCTTTTTGGCGGCAGTGAGTTTTCAGGAGAGTAAATTTAATCCGCAAGCAGAATCATCTTTTGGGGCAAGAGGTTTGATGCAATTGATGCCCGCAACTGCCGAGCGCTTTGGCGTAAATGGAAATGAAGTCTTTATTCCCGAACGAAATGTCAATGCAGGCACAGCATTTTTACGGTATTTATACAATTATTGGGAGAGAAAATTGGAAGACCAATCGGACATCAATAAGTTTGTTTTGGCCTCTTACAATGCAGGCCTGGGTCATGTAATTGATGCGAGAAAACTGGCGGCTAAATTTGAATTAAACGACGAAAAGTGGGAGGGTAATGTCTCGGATATGCTTTTGAAAAAAAGCATCCCCAAGTACTATAACGATCCGGTGGTGAAACACGGGTATTGTCGTGGTCGTGAGCCTGTCCAGTATGTGACCAATGTAATGGAGTACTTTACCCAATATGTTTTGTTGTCGCCCGGCTTGTCAGAGGATTTGATTTCATCCGTTCAAAATGACTTTTCAGGGGTTTCCCGCTAAATGGGAGGAATCCACTTTTGAGCTTTATCCTGTGTTTAAAACTCTTTCTTATGTGAGCTTTCATATCATTCGGGTTGAGGTTATGACAGATTTTTTATTTGCAAAAGAATGTCTTGGTATAGTGTTTTTCAAATAAGAGTCTGCTCCAAAAAGTCCCTTTCTACCAAAATCTTTCTTTTCTGTAGTAGATTTTGATTGAAGTCATCCTTTTTGGAGTAGAATCAAATAACATAAAACTTAAAAATTATGAGGATTTTAAAAAATTGCACTATTGTAATCGGTATGATTTGGCTTGCTTTAGCTTGCACCAAAGCCAAAGAGTGTCAACAAAAAAATAATGCGGATTATAATTCTAATGGATGCAAAAATCTTTTTGTGTATAAAAAATTGGAAAGTGATACTTCCTCTTATCTATCGGTAAATGTAGATCGGAATAGACTTATTTTAAATGAAAAAGAAAAATTGCTTACCATTGGCGTCGATAATACGGTGTATATTCAGATTGATAAGTATAATTTTTCCGGCCACCATTTTAATTGTACCGATGCTATTATACCATTTGTAGAAATCATAAACAGATGGAATGGAATATCAGGGAAGGTAAGTGTTCGGATTGAGGATGAAATGACCGGATGCGATACCAGATATTCGGTAACGGTTCAGCTCACTAATGCTGTTTTAGTTGATAACCAAAATGATACCATAAGGGTTGATTATGCAAAATTTGAAAATGTCCTTGTCAATTTTTCAATTCCTTGATGGTGGGCGAATGACCTCACCATTAAAATTTAATGTAACTTTTTAGTCTTGTTATACCTACTTTTGCAATTATTTTAATTGCTCCCATGAAGATTTCAACCTTCCTCATTTCGTGTGTGTTGACCGTGCTCGTTTTTCAAATTTCCGCACAAAACCGGATATATGTTTCTCCTAATGGCAACGGTTTAGCCAACGGCTCCTCTTGGAATAACGCCCTTCCGGGAAATCAAATACAATCCGCCATAGACGGCCTCACCAGTGGCGGTGAGGTATGGATTGCTGCCGGAACGTATCTACCAACACAAACTTACGACAACAGTGCTGATGTGCGTCGCCGAGCGTTTACCCTGCGCGCTAATGTGCATGTTTTCGGTGGGTTTGCCGGAAACGAAACGGATACGGCACAGCGGACTGACTTTGGCGAAGGCGGAGCAAATGAAACCATTCTCAGCGGCGACATCGGTATTCCCGGCGATTCTACGGATAATTCCTATCACGTGATTTGGGCTCTAGCTGCTGCGGACAACACCCGTTTGGATGGATTGACCATTCGCGACGGTGTGGCCAACGGAAATATCATTAACGACCGAAGTGGTGGCGGCATGCATCTCAGTGGGAAAACCATTCTCTTCAAGTGCGTAATAAAAAACAATTATGCTGAAACCAATGGGGGTGGCGGCTTTGTCCGCAGCAATAACGAATTACATTACTGTACCATCAAGGAAAATCATGCTGATGGGTTAGCTGGAGGTATCTACTTTATTCATTTTAATTTATCGTCTAACGTTGAGCCCATCGCAAACCATTGTCTGTTTTTTAAAAACAGTACTCCCTCTGAAGGCGGTGGTGCGCACTTGCGTGGTGGCGGACAAGTTTACAACAGTCAATTCATTGGGAATCTAGCCCAACGTGGAGGTGCTGCCTATATCCATAATCAAGGAGCTATCGTCAATTGCATCGCGGCCAATAACCGGGCTACCATAACCGGAGGCGGTTTTCACATTACTGCGGGCAACATCATCAATAGCACCATCGTGCGCAATCAATCCGGTGGCACCAATGGAGGCGGGGTGTATCGTTCGGGTAATACCGGAGTGGTGCAAAATTGTGTCATCTGGGGAAATAATAACCAGTTTCGCTACCTTGGCAGCAACGTAGCTGTAGAAAACACCGCCATGCAGTCTGGGTTTAATGTACCCGCCGGCGGTCAAGGCCCTGGCATCATTACCCTTTCCAATCAAAACAGCGGCAACGATCCGGGAACGCTTTATCCTCACTTTGTAAATCCTTCCTCGGTGATTGGCAACAATCCAACCAATCCCGAAATACTACTTGATTTTGACTGGAATATCACCTGCGAATCCGCACTCATCGATATGGGCGCTACCAGTCATATTCCTTCGCATATCACCACCGATTTTCACAGCAATAATCGCTTTACAGATGGCAACGGCAATGGCGACAGCCTGCCCGACCTCGGTGCATTTGAAGACAGTAAACATCTGCAAACCACTGTCACCATTTTTCCGGTCGACACTGTGCTTCTCGGCAACCAAATCATCAATACTCCGGGCGTTTACACCGACACCCTTAGCGGCATTGGGAGCTGCGACTCCATCCTACAACTTACGGTCATCGCACTTCCTACGGATTCAGGGTTTGTAAATGCCCAGATTTGTGAAGGCGATGTTTTTACCTATCGCGGACAAGCCTTTTCTACACCCGGAAAACACTACCTTACCGCACCCAGCTCCGGCGATTGCGACAGCATCATTGAAATCAAT
>JAFIEY010000136.1 GCA_020832345.1 Cryomorphaceae bacterium
CCCATTCCCGAAACCAACCCCCGACCCCCGACTTCCGACCTCCGACCCGCAAATAACGTCCACCATCTAAACCGCACCCAACCCCGTTCCCAAAAAACAACGACTAAACCCCCAAATAACATCCACCATCCAAACCGCACCCAACCCCAATTCCCAAAAAACAACGACTAAACGATGATTCTGCTCCAAAAAATCCCTTTCTCCAATATCGCTTCGCATATTCATAGGTTCCGGAGAGCTTACTGGCAAATTTTGATGGGAAGTATAACCCACCCTGAAAACCCAATTGTTGTTCGGTAATGCTTTCAAAGCTGATGTATCCGCTGTGGGTGCGATTGACATTCTTTTTTCTAAACTGGTAAAACACCTCGTGTGCTGTGTACTTTTCTTGAACAGCAACTGTTTGTTCGTCAACAAGATATCCAATCATTTCACGTTCGGTGTTGATCCACCGCATTTGAATTCCGGCACTGTGGTTAAACGATTTACTTTGGTCTTTCTTTTTGAAGTGAAATACAGCAGACGGGTTAAGCCGGTTGTATAATGAGGCCAATTGCACTTCCTCATTGTCTAAGGTACTGCCGGTGTTCATGGCTTTGTGAAAACGACTGCTTTCCACGCCCAGACTGATGTATTGCAGCCAGGAGCGTTTCGGGGTAAATATTTTGTATTCAAATCCCGCCAGTCCGGCTATGTCCCCAGACCTAAAACCGTAGGCAGGTGCTACGTAATATTCGAACTTTTTCCCAAAAGCAGATCGATTGTGTATTACAAATCCGGTCATAAAACCATCGCCGGCATTTCCACCTACCCAAGGCAGGAGCATGATATTTTTTTCTTCACGGTTATCCAACAGGGAAAGTCCACGCAATTTTAATCGTTTCCCCGCAGCCCCGCGCTCCGAACCCCTGTCGTTGTGTAATTTGATATCCAGCGCATTATTGCGGGCATTGTGGGTTGCCACATTGCCCATATCACCGTTGTACACAAAGGTTTTTGTGCCTGTAAATCCATCCTCCCAAACCGTGGTGTCGCCTTCTAAAGAAACGGATGTTTCTCTCGTTTTGGCGGAAGTGGTATCTGTACTAAATGTAAGAACAACAGGTGCAGCGATGTTGCCCTTGTTTTTCACTTTTACGTGGGTTTTTCCATCTTTGTATTTATAGGAAACCACACTGTAATCGACCTTTTTCGTGGTTTTCACCATGTCGTCGAAAAACCAATCCAGCTTTTTTCCGGCAGATTCTTCAAAGGATTTGCGGACATCTTCCGGGCCGGGATGGCGAAATTTCCAAGTATTGTAATAGTGGTGCATTGCTTTTTTAAAGGCTTCCTCGCCCATATATCCCCGCAAGTGATCCCAAGCCACGGCAGACTTAGCATAGACAACAGCCCCGTAGTTGACGTTTGAAAACTGGCTGGCCGGCAAGTTCATCGGTTGGTCGGCATTCCACGAACCCACAAAACGGTAAGTGAGGTAATGTTGATCGGCTGCTTTCCATTGTTAAAACCAAAAGATTTGATGTTGCCAAGTAACTCTTCTTCGGGATAATTCTTTTCAATGTATTTTTTCTCAATATGTGAATTCATTCCCTCATCGAGATAGGGAAAGAGGCGTTCATTGGTTGCCAGGATACCATAGAACCAATTGTGGCCTACCTCGTGGGCAATGACCCGGTCGAGCATAATCCCCTTCGCATTTCCAATAACGGTAATCATTGGGTATTCCATGCCGCCGCCAGCAGCTATGGTACCATCTACAGCGGTGACATAATCGTAGGGGTAAGGACCGACTTCTTCAGAATAAAAACGCATCGCGCGAATGATGTACTCCAATCCTTTGGATTGCCAATTTGATCTGTTTTTGGGTTGATACATAGCCATGGCAGTGATTTCTCTTCCGTCGATATCAACTGTTTCGATTTCCACCAAAAACGTCTTGGAGGCAAAAAAAGCAAAGTCGTGAATATTGTCTTGGGTGTAAACCAAGGTTTTTGCAGCGGAGTCAGAAGGTGGCGTATTTGCGAACTTTGCTATGGAAGAGTCATTTTTTGTAGCCTCTACACGATTGTACAGCCGTTCCCATTCTCCCTCATTTTGCAGTGCTCCGGTAGCACCTACATAGTAGTTTGCCGGCAGTGTAATGGAGACATTGAAACGGCCAAAGGGCGAAAAGTATTCTCCTTTGGCGAGGTATGGATATGGATGCCAACCATCGCGATCGTAGGCGGCGGCTTTTGGATACCATTGGGTAATCATATAATCTTGCGACAAATGTCCTAAGCGCGAAATGCGGGCATTGGGTATTTTCACTCTAAAGGGTGTGGTAATGAGCCTTGTTTCACCGGGGAGAATCGGGTTTTTGAGTTCGATGTGCAACACGTCGGGATTTTTTTCGATGATGGAATACGCGTGAAATTCACCGTCAATTTCGAAGTACAACGAGTCGCAAAACCCCAAATTATCTGGATTGTCAAAGAGTTTCATGTCGGCCATCAGCCCCTCAGCCATTTGCTTGTAAAGTGCCGTTCCTTTTTGGTATGCATTGGGCATCGCCAAGATAAAAACCTCCTTGAGTGCATGAGGAGCATTGTTGGTGTATGCCATCGTAACGTGTCCGTGAAGCATGTGATTAACATCGTCAAGCTCAACCTCTATTGTGTAGTTGACTTCTTGCTGAAAGTAATCGGTGGCGAAGATTGGGAAATGTAAAACCAGGAGACAGCTTATAATGTGTATCGTGTGCATAGGAGTGGTTTTTTTAAGTTTTACAATCCGTTCGACAAACCTTTCCGTTATTTCCACACCCCTTCGTCCAAAAGCGGGTATAACACCCATCACAGAAAACAACAAAAACCAGATTCTAAATCTTTCAAGTACTTTATTATCAATTAAAAAAGTGCTATTTTTGTTGTTGCTCATAACTAATTTTTTTACTCTATTTACTCCCCGTCAACTCCTTCGCAATCATTTCGGCTTGCTTCAACACCGTTTCTGTGGCCAGTTTCTGCATATCCGGTGGATAGCCAAATTGGCGAAGGGTGCGTTTGATGATCACTTTGAGTTTGGCGCGAACGCTTTCTTTGATGGTCCAGTCGATGGAGGCGTTTTGTTTTACACGATCGGTTAATATAACGGCCAGTTCCCGCAATTTATCTTGCTGCATGAGTTCTTTGGCGCTGTCGTTGTTGGCCACAGCGGTGTAAAATGCGTATTCAAAATCGGTGAGCCCTAATACCTTGGCCTCGCTGTCCATGTTGACAATCTCTTTGCTCAATTTGATAAGCTCATCCATCACTTCCGCAGCAGTGAGTATTTTGTTGTGGTAGCGCTTGATGGAGTCTTCCAGCATGACCATAAGGGACTGGCTTTTGACCAAATTCTTTTTTGAGCGGGACTTGATTTCGTCGTTGAGGAGTTTTTTCAAGACTTCCAGCGCCACGTTCTTGTGCTCCATGCCCTTGAGTTCGATCAAAAACTCTTCAGACAAAATGGAAATATCGGGCTTTTTGATACCGGCGGCATCGAATACGTCAATGACTTGCTCGGAAACCAAAGCCTGATCGATAACCTGACGAATGGTAGTCTCTATATCCTCATCGGATTTGCCAGATCCGTTTTGTTCAAATTTCGCCAGCCTGACTTTGACGGCTTGAAAAAAGGAAACCTCATCTTTGAGATCCATTGCCTCCTCATTGGGAACAGCAATGGCAAAGGCTTTAGACAGAGCCGTCACTTCATTGATAAAACGTCGCTTTCCGTCTTCCAAACCGAGAATGTGTTCTTGAGCGGCTAAAATTAAGGAGAGTTTTCCCCGCGTGTCGGCGGCGAAATAATGTTCGTAGGGAAATCCGTAGAACATATCGGAAAGGACTTCTAATTTTTCGAGAACGATGGCAACTGCCTGAATCTGTGCAATGGCCGGATCGCCTTTTCCTCCGGCATCGGAGTAAAAGGACAGTGCTTTTTTCAAATCGGATGCGATGCCTAAATAATCGACCACCAAACCGCCCGGCTTGTCCTTATAAACGCGATTGACACGCGCTATGGCCTGCATGAGGTTGTGGCCTTTCATGGGTTTGTCGATGTACAATGTGTGCATGCTGGGCGCATCAAAACCGGTGAGCCACATATCCCGCACTATCACCAACTTCAACTCGTCGTTGGGGTCTTTCATGCGGTCGGCCAAAACTCTGCGTTGCTGCTTAGTCGTGTGGTGTTTGGAAATTTCCGCTCCATCCGAGGAAGCGGAAGTCATTACGACTTTGATCACGCCTTTGTCCAAATCGGGCGAATGCCAATCGGGGCGAATGGCGATAATGGCTTTGTAGAGTTCGGCGGCAATTCGGCGCGACATGGCTACAATCATGCCTTTGCCCTCGAATACTTCCTGACGATGATTGAAGTGCTGAACGATGTCTTTGGCAACGGTATTGAGACGATTTTCACTCCCAATCAGGGCTTCCAACTGCGTCCATTTGCTTTTGGCCTTCTGAGATTCCGACAATTCTTCCTGTTCGAGCTCGTCATCGAGTTCTTCGACCAGTTTCTTGCCCTCTTCCGTCAAATTCACTTTGGCCAATCGACTTTCGTAAAAAATCCGAACGGTAGCCCCGTCTTCCACTGCCTGGGCGATGTCGTACACATCAATATAATTTCCGAATACGGCCGGGGTGTTTACATCCGTACTTTCGATGGGCGTTCCGGTAAACCCGATGTAGGTGGCATTGGGTAATGCATCGCGCATGTATTTGGCAAAACCATATACAATTTTCTTCCCAATGACATTTCCGAGTTCGTCTTTATCGTCCACCGTTTTGGCCTTAAAGCCGTATTGCGTTCTGTGGGCTTCATCGGCCAGAACGATGATGTTTTCCCTCGAAGAAAGGGTTTCATATACATTGCCTTCGTCGGGCTGGAATTTTTGGATGGTGGTAAAAATCACCCCACCAGAGGCCACTTTCAGTTTTTCTTTGAGGTCGTCGCGGTTTTCGGCTTGTTTGGGCTCTTGACGCAGCAGTTGCGTAGAAGCCGCAAAGGTATCGAACAACTGTTCGTCGAGGTCGTTGCGGTCGGTGATGACCACCACCGTGGGGTTGTCTAAGGCAAGAACAATTTTCCCGGTAAAAAACACCATGGACAGGGATTTTCCGCTGCCTTGGGTATGCCAAACGACGCCACCTTTGCGGTCGCCCTTGGGTTGTGTTTTGACTGCGGGTAATCCATAACTCTCTGGATCTTCCCGCACATTCCCCTCCTCTGGAGGGGTGCCCGTAGGGCGGGGTGGTTTATACGCCTCTGGAGGGATGCCCGTAGAGCGGGGTGGTTTATACGCCTCTGGAGGGGTGCCCGTAGGGCGGGGTGGTTTATACTCCTCTGTTGCGTTGTTCAACGAACGGGGTGGTTTTTCTTGTTGCAACGCGGGGTGTTCATAAAGCATTTCCATTACCTCATCCATCCTCTTCATAACATCCTTAACCGGAATATGAATAACTGTTAAACCCAGTGATTCTAGGTAGGCATCTCTCCGTGCATCATAATCCTGTTTATCGTTGTGGCTGCTACCATCTATTTCAATGACGACTTGACAATTACCGCAATAAAAATCTACGATGTAGTTACCTATGATTTTTTGGCGATCAAAATCATAACCCTTGAATTGTTTTCTTTTCACCTGATTCCAGAAAAGCACTTCTGACAAGTTCCCTGCTTTTCGAAGCTTACGAGCTCTTTCCTTTAGTTTTGGATTGTATGGGAGGTTGAAGTAGTTTTTAGAGGCTCTTTTTACCACCCCGTCATCTCCCTGCGGTCGATGCCACCCCTCCTCAGGAGGGGAATGCACCACCCCGTCATCTCCCTGCGGTCGATGCCACCCCTCCTCAGGAGGGGAATGCACCACCCCGTCATCTCCCTGCGGTCGATGCCACCC
>JAFIEY010000162.1 GCA_020832345.1 Cryomorphaceae bacterium
CACATCCTTCCCGAAATCAAAGACCAAACGACTAAACCTCTCAACTCCACACTTTACATTTTTCATCAGCAATTTTAGCAGGTTAAATATTTCACCAATAATCCAAAATTTTAATTCCGAGAAAATTCGTAATGTCGTGTCATTCGCAACCCGCAATTCGCAAATCAAAAGGCGAAGCTCTGGTCGGTTTTCTTTAAAATTACCTAAAAACATGTGGATTTTGAATAAAGTGACAAATTCTCGAAAAAAAATTATTCACCCTTCAAGGCCTGATTTTATAAGGGTTTCAGCGGTTTTTTGCCATGTCGCAAAATGTTAATAACAAAAAAAGTCAAATTAAATATTTGTTATTTCAAAAAAAATCTATAAGTTTGTTTTCTCTAACGAACCATAAAAACAAATTTGCCTATCGCGTAAGCTCTACTTTTTGTATGTTTTATTAACCAAAAAAGAAGTAGTTATGCTGTACGCTGAAAAAGACGACGGTCAATTGGTACATTTGTATTCTAACGGAGACGAAATGGCGCTCGAACAGCTCATTCGTCGGCACAAGGATCGCATATTTTTATTTATCGTTTCCAAAGTTCGTGATCACGCTTTGGCCGAAGACCTTTTCCAAGACACCTTTGTCAAGGTCATTAATACCATTAAACGGAATAAATACAACGAA
Source organism: Cryomorphaceae bacterium (assembly GCA_020832345.1). Lineage (GTDB taxonomy): Bacteria > Bacteroidota > Bacteroidia > Flavobacteriales > Schleiferiaceae > CSBr16-58. Next base: position 671 of record JAFIEY010000162.1, read on the forward strand.
GAAGGAAAGTTTATCCAGTGGACCATGCGCGTCGCACACAATCTGGTGATCGACCACTTCCGTCGTGAGAAAAAACACCGCAAGGTTCAAAACTCCGGAGACTTCAACATCATTACCAATCTAAAGGATGATGCCCTGAATGCCGAAAATCAACTCATCAAAGACCAAATTGAAAGCGATGCTGCCGGACTTCTCGAGTATTTGCCCAATGAACAAAAAAAGGTTTTGGTGATGAGAATTTATGAAGACATGAGTTTTAAAGACATCGCCGATCAAACAGGGGTAAGTATCAATACCGCGCTAGGCAGAATGCGTTATGCTCTGATCAATCTGCGAAAAATTATCAGTGAACACAATATAGTCCTGCACAAGCGATAAGTCATCAAAATTTGTGACTTATAGTTATTTACAGCCTTTACAAAATTCATTTTTCTTCCACCCCACTTTATTGGTGGGGCGGACACATACAATAAAACGTTAAATGTAGATTTTTCATAATAAAGCCATCTTGGTCGCGTTAAAATATCAAATCAAGATGCTATATGCTAAAAACAACTACACCTAAGAAGAGCGGCCACGCCAGAAAAGGCCCCTCAGAGCAAACCATCCAACGGTTGCTCAACTATTCGAAAAGTATTCGGGTGATTGACATGCCGGGAAATAAAAAGGAAATCATCAACCCAAATTAGAAATTCGAACGGAAATTTCCCCAATTATTCTCAGCTTATATTCCCACCTAGCGGATATTCCTTTTTATTTGACACAAAAATAAATGCGCGACAATTCGGGTTTTCATTCATTACTGTGAATCCCTCGCGGTTTTGTGATTATCGTATTTTTTTATGCTGATTTATCAAATGGAAATGCATGGCTAATTACCATCATTAGTGTCTGTTTAAAAAGTCCAATAGCTGCGTTATGCCTGCCTTCACAAAAGGCTTTGGGGCTCAATTGAAAATACAGTCATTTACTTCAAGTAAACTCCTTTTCTGTATATAATTATATACCTTTCATCTAAATAATAAAAAATTGAGTCTAATCCAAATAGAATGATTTCAATCAAAATCGAGGGGATTTTTGAACCGGAACTAACTGGCTGTTGGTGATGATTCAAAAATCTAACGACAAGGAAAATTTTGGCAGAAAGGGACTTTTTGGAGCGGGCTCAACTTTTGGTTCTTTTTAAACATGAATGAAAGCAAGCCATCGACCAATACAACAACCAACCATTACTGGTTTTAAACGGATATACGCCGAATGAGATACTTCATGGTGCTAAACCGGATAAAAGTCCGTTTTCTAGCCTATCAAAGCAGCAATACCCAGAAGAATACAACAAAACACGCAAAATACTTGTCAATGGTGTTAGAATATTACCGCTCAATGAGGAGGTCAAGCATTAACCTTATATAAAACCACTAAGTGTTTTTAATAAAAGCCGAAGATATTAGCAAGACCTTGTGTTTCAGTAAATATCCCAATATTGGGATGGTTTGTTTTGGTTTTGCGTGAGGTGGTTCATGACGGCACAACAAGTAAAGAAAACAGACGCTAAATTTGACAACTATTGTATTTATATTTGTCAATAACCTTCTTTTTCGTTATCTTTGTATCATGAATTCTATCACAAAAGAAAACCGCCGTGTCATCATTGCATGGTGGAAAAACCGGGAAGAAAATCGGTTTGAAGTATTTTCAAGTTTGAGGGTTTTTTGTAACCATTACCCCCGGTTTAACTATAATACGGTTTCCAATTATTTGTCCAAACAAAAGACCGTCTTCGAGACGGATGAAATCATGATAGAGCGAAAAGTAATTACACAAAAAACTACGGCAGTCAATAAACCGGATTTACCAGTTAGATTGTTTTGGGAATTTGACCACGGTAAAATGGATTGGGTCAAAAGTTACCGCACGGTTATCGCCAGGGTCATTGAGCGGGGAACGGATAAAGACTGGAAAGCGATGGTCGATTATTACGGAAGAAAAAAAATCATCCATGCACTTAAAAACGAAATTACTTTTTTAAGCGACCATGCCATTGAAAAAGTGGCAGGTACTTTTAAAATAAAACCGGAAGAGTTGAAATGCTACAAACGCAAACAGTCTCGGAAGCAACATTGGCTCTGATCAAGCGCTTAATGCTAGACAAACACTTACAGGATTTCTATCTTGTAGGTGGAACGGCTTTAGCACTGCAATTAGGGCATCGTAAATCTATTGATATTGATTTATTTACAGGCACTGATTTTGACGCTCTAAAAATGCGTGATTACCTTGTGGATGAACACAAAGCTGAGGTGTCTTATATTGGAACAAATACTTTTTTGGGATATATCAATGATATTAAGGTTGATCTGATTGCCCATAAATACCCACTTATCAATCCTGTTGGATCAGTTGATGGAATACGAATGGTGTCGTTAAATGACATTGCAGCCATGAAGTTTAATGCAATTGTACAAGACGGATCCCGGCTAAAGGACTTTGTGGATGTTTCATGCTTACTCCAACATTTTTCTTTGCAAAGTATGCTTGACGCTTATGAAAAGAAATACGAAGAAGCTAGTGGAAAAATTGCAAAAAAAGCATTGCTGTACTATAATGATATTGACTTCACTGTCCCCATTGCCTACATGAAGAAACACCAACAAAAATGGGATGAGATCAAAAAGCAACTTGAGAAGGCGGTGCAATTTCCTGATCAGTCAATTCCGTACACTAAGTAAGAGTCCACTCTAAAAAGGATAATTTCAATCAAAATCGAGGGGATTTTTGAACCGCGGCTTACCAGCTGTTAGTGAGGATTCAAAAGTCTATCGACAAGGAAGATTTTGGCAGAAAGGGACTTTTTAGAGCAGACTCAAGTAACAAAAACGAACCATAGGAAAGGGTAAATAGCCTAAGCTATAGATCAAAGTGATTTCCTTTCAACTTTGTTGAACAAATGAAAACAAAAAACACCTACCACACCAACCTGATTATTGCTTGTAAACTCGACCTAATCGACCCCATAGTCTCCAAAACCATTCCTGCCAGTACAACCGGAGAAAAGTCCGTTTTCCAGCCATATCAAAACTGCAATACCCAAAAGAATACAACAAAACACGCAAGACACCTGCAAGTGGTGTTAGAACAACACCGTTCAATCAGGAGAACAAGTATTATTCATATCCAAAACCCTAAGTGTTTTCAATTTAATCTGAGGACTCGGATCAAGTGCCTGTTTTTCAATAAGTATCCCAATATTGGGATGGTTTGTTTTGGTTTTGCGTGGGGTGGTTCAGGTATTATTCATATCCAAAACCCTAAGTGTTTTCAATTTAATCCGAGGACTCGGATCAAG
>JAFIEY010000166.1 GCA_020832345.1 Cryomorphaceae bacterium
AAAACAATGCGGGCGTCAGCCAAACCCGGGGGCGGGTCCGCGCAAACCACCCACGCGCAGCTAAACCCCGCCCACTATGTCAAACAATGCATGCGAACCATAACCACGCGCGCGACGCGCAACCCCGCTCGCTAAGCGAAACCACGCGTCCGAAAGGACAACCATGCGGGCGTCAGCCCGACCCTGCGGCGCGTCAGCGCCAACCAAGCACGCGCAGCGAAACCACGCGCACGAAGCGCAACCCCGCTCGCGCAGTTAACTGCGCTAATAACCACAATAATACGTATATTTGCCATTTAACTATGGATATGGACACAATTAATGAAATGACGGTTTCAGATGTCTTACAGAAAATGGCAAAACGGGTAAAGCAACGCAGACTTGAATTGAACCTCACACAAAAAGACTTTGCCAAACGTGCCGGTGTAGGGTATGATGCGTACCGCTCGTTTGAAAATACAGGCGAAATCACCTTGAGAAACTTAGTGTTGTGTGCCACCATTTTGGATGAAACACATGCCTTTAATGCGCTCTTTACACAACAAAAATATCAAAGTATCCAAGATGTTATCAAAAAGAAAAAAGAAGTGAAACGCCAAAGAGCTTCAAAAAAATGAAGGAAATTAATAGCGTAAACGTTTTTTTAAATAAGCAGCAAGTTGGGACGCTGGGCATGACCGATAACCACCTTTGTGCTTTTGAATATGATGCTGATTTTTTAAAAAACGGATTCTCTATTTCACCTTTTTATCTTCCATTTAAAAATGAAGTGTTTATTGCGAAAAGAGCCCCTTTTCATGGCGGATTTGGGGTATTTGATGATTGTTTGCCGGATGGTTGGGGAAATCTCATCCTCGACAGGTATTTAAAGGGTAAGGGCGTTAATCCGTACGAACTGAATATACTGCAAAGACTCGCCCTGGTGGGCACCAATGGGCGTGGTGCGTTGGAATTTCACCCGGACTGGAGCGAATCAACGAATGACGAGCGCATCAATTTTGATCAGTTGGCCAACGATGCCGGAGCACTGCTTGCCTCTGACTTTGAAACCAAAGGAATTGACACACTCTATCGATATGGTGGTTCCCCGGGGGGCGCTCGCCCAAAGGTTTTTGTGAAAATTGACAACGAAGAGTGGTTGGTGAAATTTAAAGCTGCCAACGATCCTGAAAATATTGGCGAAACAGAATATAATTATTCGCTCCTGGCTAAAGAATGTGGTATCAATATGCCGGAAACAAAATTATTTGAAGGAAAGTATTTTGGCACAAAACGCTTTGATCGAACCAAAAATGGTAAAATCCACACCATCAGTGCTGCAGGGCTGCTGAATGCAAATTTCCAGGAACCTTCGCTGGATTATGAAGGTTTGCTACAGGCATGCCTTGTGCTGACAAAAAACATGGAAGAAGTTCTGCAACTTTTTCGCATCATGGTCTTTAATGTACTCATTGAAAACAAAGACGATCATGCGAAGAATTTCTCCTTTCAATGGATTGAAAATGAATGGCGCCTGGCACCTGCCTACGACCTGTTACCGAGCGACGGTTTCAACGGACACCACACAACCACGGTGAATGCCAACGGAAAACCAACGCGGAATGACATTTTGACCGTAGCAGATAAAATCGGGATCAATCCACAAATTGCAAAAGCGATTTTTGAAGAGATAGAAGAAAAAGTGAAGGCGCGCTAGTGCCATTGGAACGCAATAGAACGCTGATGACGCAGATTGTCATGATTTTGTCGCTTCGCTCAATGCCAACTGGCGTTGGCGCGGGGTTATCGGCTTTGCCGATGCGGGGATGCGCTTCGCGCGCGGGGATGTCAACTTCGTTGACGCGGGGATGTGCTTCGCACGCGGGGATGTCAACTTCGTTGACGCGGGGATGCGCTTCGCGCGCGGGGATGTCAACTGCGTTGACGCGGGGTTATCGGCTTCGCCGATGCGGGAAGGCTTGAACGCTGATTACGCATATTTTTATGATGAGTTCGCTTCGGCTCCTCGGCCCTGGAATTAGGCTATTCCGACAGCGCCAACCATGAAATTGTACCTTTAAAAGAACATTTTTATACAAAAAGTGAGCTTTCAAATGATCACTTTAGTATATTTGTAGAAAATTTAGAATCGATGGAAGCGCTGTTCAGAGATCATACAAGGTTGGTACATTCGGTAAATGTAAAATACCGTCGTTATCTGTATGGACAAATCGACTGGAACAATCGTCTTACGGGTATTACGGGTGCAAGAGGTACAGGCAAAACGACATTATTGCTGCAACACATTGCCGATAATTTTTCGGAAATGAATAAAGCGCTCTACGTGAGTTTGGATAATATCTGGTTCACCAAAAACACACTATTGGAACTAGTGGATTATTTTCAGGCACATGGTGGAACACATCTTTTCCTTGATGAGGTACACCGTTATCCCAATTGGTCTATAGCACTCAAAAACATTTACGACAGCTATCCTGATTTAAAAGTAGTGTTTACAGGTTCTTCTATATTAGAAATTTACCGTTCCAATGCCGATCTATCACGAAGGGCAGTAACGTATAACCTGCTCGGGTTGTCGTTTCGTGAATTTCTCAACTTTGAAAACAAGCTCAACATCGAGCCTTTTACACTCGAAGATATTTTGCAAAATCATCAGCGTATTGCAGGAATGATTATTTCGCAGATAAAAGTGCTACCGGAATTTAAAAAGTATTTGGAGTATGGGTATTATCCGTTTTACAGAGAGGGGATTAAGGCATATCCGTTGAGGTTGAAAAATGTGGTCAATACCATTCTGGAAAATGACCTACCGGCAATTGAAAATATTGAATATGTGACCATTCACAAAATTAAAAAAATGCTAATGATTGTCGCATCCTTAGTGCCATTTTCACCTAATATAGCCAAACTCAGCTCCGAAATAGAAACCAATAGAGCCAATACCGTACGTTACCTTGATTACTTGCAAAAAGCAGGTTTGACCATTAATCTATTTTCCTCCAAAAAAGGAATGAGCCTGATGAATAAACCGGATAAAATTTACCTGGAAAATACGAATTTGCAGTATGCCTTGGCAACATCAGGTGTAAATAAAGGTAATCTTAGAGAAACTTTTTTTGCCAATCAAGTGCGTAGTTTACATCATGTGCGAATATCACAACAAGGTGACTTTTTAGTCGATGACACCTATATGTTTGAAGTAGGGGGGAGCAGTAAAAGCTTCGATCAAATTAAGAATATTCAAAATAGTTTTGTCGTAACAGACGATACAGAAACAGGCTTCGGAAATAAAATTCCACTCTGGCTTTTTGGATTTTTGTATTAGTCAACTTCGTTGACGCGTATTTGGCGCCTCGCACCGCATGGAAGCCCTCGGCGCATGGTTAATAATTTAGCCTAAACATTTCAAACCCGCCAAATAACGCCCACCATCCACCCCGCACCC
>JAFIEY010000180.1 GCA_020832345.1 Cryomorphaceae bacterium
TTGGTGGTTTTGCGGTGACCGGCGTAGGGTGTGATGACTTCCAGTCGGGTTTTATCCACCGCGGCCACACCTTCGGAGAAAAATTGATCCGACCCGGCGGCATTGCCACTGCGAAAGACGACGTGTTGGGTCTGCGCGGCCAACAATTTGCCCAGCTCCACCAAGCGGACTTGATCTCCTGCGGCGACCTTGCGCTTACCCTCTAACAATACAATGCTCCCTGGATGGTCGATGCGTTCTATACATTCAGCTAATGTCATGGTGTGTGTTTTTGTTGTTAATCCGGCAAATGTATTTGCTTGGGGCGACAAAACGTGACGCTTCGGCCACATTCCGACAAACACTTCCACCTACCATTTCTTCCATTCCCCAGGTTTCGTGGATATGCCCGAAGAAGAAGTACGGGATGTGATCGAGACAGCGACGGAGTAGGGGACAGCCGGTTTGCTGGTCGAGTATGCCGTGGGCCGGACCGTGAGACAATAGAACATCGGTATTGGCGGGGATTTCCGGCGGGGTGTGCAGCCAAGGACGGGCAACTACTGCGAAGATAACAATGCCATTGATGACGATGCCTCGGTTTTCGAGAACGATTATGCTGGGTGGAACCTTACGCATGGCGCTGTCCGGGTCAAATTCAAATGGCCAGTCATGATTGCCCGGCACAAAGAGTTTGTGGGGCGCCGGAAGGGTCGCCATCCAGTGAAAGAAATCGTTGAGCTCGGCGTCATCGCCATCCGTACAGGCATCGCCGAGGTGGATGAAGATGTCGCAGTCCGGAACGGTCAATTCCCTATGCCGACCGTGCGTATCGGCGGTGAGAACAATGGTGGTGCTGTTGATGGTTTGGATATGCAAAATGAGGCGGTTGTTTTATCGAACGGTCGTTCCATTCATCGGTCATTAAATCACTTTCCAATCAGTAAGTCCGGGGCATAGCGCAAAACAAACCTCGCCACCTCATCGCCGGCAATCAGGTCGATGGTCTTGCCCATTTGTTCAGATTTTTCACGAATGTACTCTTCCAAAGCCTCGGTCTCTTTTCCCGTGGTAATGAGCAGTCCGGCATCGGCCTCGTACTCGTTGATGCCGATTTCGATTTGGTCAACGGCATGCGTATCGTGGTGCTTGCCGGTAAAAGATTTTGCCTGAACTACCAGTTTGGTGGTCAGGTTCACATTGACAATGGGGTTTTCAAACTCAACGATAAGATCCGCTCCGTGGTCGGTTTTCCAACCAAAGCCGTTTTGAATGGAAATGGTATTGGGCATGCCTTCGAATATGCGCTGTAAAAAGCGCTCAAAGGCTTTACTCTTGTTCATCTCATGAATTTGCTTTGTGATGGCCGGCAGCAGTTCGGTTACTTTACCGCGCAGATGGGTGATGTTGCGCTCGGCGGGGTCCATGTCGTCAAACTGTCCGCTTTTCAAATTGGCTATACTCTGCAAAAAGTCACGCACCTGCAAGACCTTCTGGGCACGGCGACGCGGAGCGAGATTCACCGAGGGCAGGATGTTGGGATCGTTTCGATCAAATTCGATTATGGTGGAAACGTCCACGGGAAAATGGTTGTGGAAATCTTTACCCCAGTGGCAATCGATCCCGGCATCAAATTGATATGTTCCGGTAGTTTGCACGGCCACACACTTCCCGTAGGCAGGCATGTTCACGTGCACGATCCAGTCGCCCTTTTGCACGCGCAACAAAATGGCATGTTTGGGGTAAAATACCTTGTCCATGGATTGGGTTTGACTCCACATACCGAAGCGGGATTTCCCATTTTTTAGTTCATCGTAAACGCGTAAACGCGCTTGTTGGTCATTGATTTTTGCAAAAGCAAATACTTGTTTTGTCATGATTCTACAGTTTAAATAGTGGCTGTCTATAAAGTCCGATAACTTCGTTATGCTCAGTTGAATATCCAGTCATTTACGTTAGTAAACTCCTTGATATTCAACTATCGCAAGCCTCGCTCTCGAACTTTCTAGCCTAGCCACTTCGACTTTATGGACAGACTTTAAATAGTGATTTAATTCCCCACAAAGGTAGAATGTTACTGCGCCAAAACATGTCGTTTGCGATTTTGTGCCGTTGGTGCTTACACATACACCAAGGGCGAAGCTCCAGCAGAAACGCGATTTATTGCGTGGTTGCCGAATGCCGCCCCGCGCCCGCGATTGCAGCGGAAAGCCCGCAGGACAAAACGCCAGTGTCAAGTCATATGTGCTGTGTCGGGTAAGTTGAAGATATTTTTTGATTTTTCGAGACAAAAAAACGCAACATAGCCCTAGCTACGTGAGGCTTTTTTAACGAAGAAAAATCGAAAAAGATTGCCCCGATAACTATCGGGGTGGCCCGGCTAAAGCACACATGATTTGACACTACGTGGACGCCGGCGGACAAGCGCGACGGTAGGAGCGCCTTGAACGACGTTGCGACCACGGCGGTTTTGGCCGAGGACTTGCAGCGGAAAGCGCGAATTGGCGCCCAAAAAAACTAAACCTTAGCCAGCTCTTCTAACAACGCAGGTCGCCTGGGAAAATGCGCCGTTAACTCCGATTTTAACTGCTCGACTTTTGGCCGTCCGCCAAGTTTATTCATGCGCTTCATATATTGGCATGCGTGCTTATAATATTTCCTGCCAGTATGGTATCCGTAGAATAAATAGTCTTTTATTTCATGGTAGTATAAGTCAATCAACGCTTCGGCGTAGTCATTGGCCAAATACTTCTCACATTCTTTGATTTCGTGAAGCGAGGGTTCCAAAATGAGATCTTCCAGCAATTCCTGCCAGCGTTCCTCAAAGACATATATTCGCCTCAATAAGTCACTATTTCTGCCATTTTCAGTCAAATCTTTAATCAACTCTTCAATAAATGTTGGCCATTGCTTCGTCTCTACGTAACGCTTCAAAATTTTGAGATAATCGTAATTATCCGTGTAGTCAGATAAAAATAATTTTCTGGCCAACGTAATGACGTCCTCGGCACTTTGAATTTCTATGTAGAGAACCAAAAGCCAATACTGCCATATTCGTTCGTAGTTGGGATTGCCTTTAGCTATGTCGAAGCCTTCTTTTGCAATATTGATCGCCTTTTGAAATTCTTTTACGTCGAGTGCGACGCGTATCAACTCTTCGCGAAGTTTTACGTTGTGCGGATTCTCCCGAGCAAATTCAAGGGCCTTGTCTTTTCCTTCTATCCGTAAAATCAAATGGTATTTCGATAACTCCAGACGATTAATGCTGTATTTCCTGTATTCATTTTCCAGACAGACTTTAATTTCAAAATCAATCAAAGTCAAAACCTCTTTTATTTCTTTTGCCGAAGCGGCAGATCTTTGCGCTATTTCAAGCATCTCATCATGCCAGTCCCATCCTTCAAATAATTGATTTTCATAGGTCTTTATTGTGTACTTGTATAGCTTTTTGCGTACAGGGTGTGACTCTTCCAAGTTGTCGGCCAAGCTTTTGAGTAAACCCACGGCTTCATCTAAACACATACCAATATCACCCCCACCATCATCGGTGTATTCAAAGGCTATAAACATTTCTTCTAACACCGCAGCACCAATGAAAAAAGCACTTTCAAAGCGACCATTTACAATATGTTGCTCACCAAGTCCCAATATTTTGGATATTTTTATCCTCAATGCTCCCGCCTCTCTCTGAGAGATAAACCGATACCGACCGCTTCTATGAGAACGAATTTCTGTGCGAACTACCTTTTTATAGTCTGCCAGTGTCAAATGGGGATTAAGATGCGCAAAGGTGGTTAAAAAGTAGTCGCGAAACGATTCGTTCGACAACACAAATTCTTCTGTAAACTGCATTAAATCTTCGTGCGAAAGCTTTTCTAAAATGATTTTTGCCTGTTCCTCTACCGAAGGCTTGCCCGTTTTTTTTGTTCGTGTTTTTTGCTTGGGTGCTTCCATTCCCAGCTCATCTTTTTGCATATAAAAAATACAGGCGACGACGTGTTTGCAAACAACCCCATCGTACGGACATGTGCAGTCGTGTTGTTTGATTTCTTCATTATCAAACAGAATGGTTACTCTATATTCGTCTGATCCTTCCACCACAAACTCCATGTGATTCGCCTTAATCAATTCCGGTTCGCTTACCCTTCCTTGCTTAAAATACGTTTGACCACGACTTAGAATTGTCGAATCTATGTGTTGCTCAAATGCGTTTAAAGGAATGCTCATTGGTTCTAGATTGAATGTTGAGCTGCCAAAAGTAAGACAGATTCGCGAGTGTGTTTGCCGGATGCCGCCCGCGAATGCAGCGAATAGCGAGAATTGGCGCCCAGAAAAACAGTTTAATCCATCTTTGTTACAAGATAATTGAGTCTGCTCCAAAAAGTCCCTTTCTGCCAAAATCTTCCTAGTCGATAGACTTTTGAATCCTCACTTGCTCCGGTTCAAAAATCCCCTCGATTTTTATTAAAATCATCCTTTTTGGAGTGGACTCAATCATTACAGTTTAATATTTAACATCGTCTTTTTTTCGGGTACTTTATTAAAATGTAATTTTGCAAAAATTCTAAATAGAGGTAATAGTGTTTGGATTTCCTTCTTCAGAACCCAAAATATTTAAAAACAACTTTTTGATGCAAGTTGTTTTTGAAATTTACTTTGAATCTTTCAAAGCGCTAAAGGACTGTAAAGAAGATATTATTGAAATTTTTAAATCTGATTTTCCTCGTTTTCAAGCCGAGCCTGTGAAAGGTTTTGAATTTCGATTTAAAGAAAATGTTTCAAATTTTCAGCAGGTAGAAGGTAGCTTCCAAATCTTGATGAAGTCAGAAAACGGGCAAAGTGTTTTAACCATCAAAGAAAACATTTTAAACTTATCAATTGGCAAAGGTGAATACCAATCTTTTGATCAAGTTAGAAATTTGTTTAAGAAAATTAAACATTTTTTTCAATTGTGTGAACGCCCCACCTATAACAGAGTTGGTATTAGAAAAATCAACATTATTGAATTCAAGCGCAATGAATCTCCGGTTGATGTCATTCCTTTCTTAGTCAATTCGAATATTACAAACTCAGTAAATGAATGGCCCGGAAAAAATAAAATCAATCAAAATATTCAATTGATTAATTACGTGCAAGACTCCAATAATCTGAATATCAAATATGGTTTAAATACTCAAGGAAAGTCAAATGATGAAATAGGACAGTTTATTTTGGACATTGATTTGGTTCAAAATAACGTTATCGATATAAACAATCTGGAGGATGTGTCGCTTGAGCTAAACCGTGAAATTTTCAATGTTTTTAACTGGGTGCTTAACGATAATGCAAAAAAATTGCTGAATGAGTAATCTGGAATTAATTAATCGGGATATTTCACTTGATGAAACGCAGGCTTTGGCAAAACAAACGAGTGAAAATGTTGGCTGGAACATCCCTATTTCAGCCAAAAAACTTATAACACCTGTACTTATCAGTACAACAGCGATTGTCTCCGGAGAAAACACTCAACCATTTTCAACGGATCAAATTGTAAAAACAACAAATACTCCTTTTTCAATAACGGATTATGAAAAAGCCTTTAAAATTGATAAAGAGGAGTTTTTGAGAAGTCACTTCCGGATAGGAATTTTACAAAGCATATCAAAACGAGATATTATCAAAGACATCCTTTCGTACAAAGCGTTAAATAATAATTGGGATGGGTTTTCGGCTGTCCCCTTAGAAGTTGCTAGTGCTGCGAACTGCTTTCTTCTTATGGATAAAATTGACGAACAAATTTTTTGTTCCGTGTCAAATTATTATCCGAACCCCAATGGCACAATTACCTTTGAGTGGGAAAATGAAGAGCAAGAACTTGTTTCTGTGGAAGTTGGGAATAATAACTTTTCATATTTTGTAGCATTTGCTTCTGTGGAAGTGAAATACTTCAACAATATTTTATTTGATGATAGAGAAATTAATAAACTGGCTGAATTCATTAAGGCTCTCTAAGACTTTCACTCTCAACAAAACAGGGATTCCCAGAAACTTTGAAAAGGGTGAAAAAATTGCCCGTACCATATACTCGCCCATCAATATCCATAAAAAAAAGGAAACGATTAATCCAAATCTATTTAGGCCTCCTGGTGGAAAAAGCGTTATTTCCGTAAATCGTCTTTCCTTCACAACACCACATTTCGTAAAAGCTTTAAGCAAACAAGGAGAAGATATAGGGCGACAGAGAAACTACTTTGGGTTTGCTATTCTGAATGCTGAACAAATTTCTGATTTTGAACTTATTTATTCACCTCTCAAAGGAAATCCATTTCATGCGGATATTGATATCGGATTTGAAGTTGTAAAAGGAGAACCCCTGCCAGCAGAAGTCAGTTCAAAAATTAGACGTCTTATGGTAAAGGCGAGGACATATAAAGACCCCGAACCAGCTGCACTAATGTGGACAGGAAAAGACCTAATTTAATCAAAAAAAATAACATAACACCACTTTTGCTCCAAATTTGTTGTTTGAAAGCACGAGCAGACAATTCAATCACAATTAAAGTATAGTTAACTTAACTGCGACTTTAGTAGATTAAACACTTACCCACCCAAAAACCCCATCCAAACCCGCTGATCAATACGTGGCACACCGTGTTCGTCGCATACGCGCATGGTGTGACCGGTGCCGCCTTGCATGGGGTCGTTGAGGTCGTCGTAGAAAATGGCGAAGGTGGCGGGTGGAATGTTTTTGGCGCCGAGTACTTTGACCGTGTCGCGCAAAATATACGCGGCTTTGATGGCGTAGTGGCCTTTGTCACCGGCGACGTAGCGATCGACCAGACCGGCCATTTTTTTGTGGGCTTTGGAGTGATAGATGACCTCCGGCTCCTCGGCAATGTTGATGTCGTCTAGGGCGTGGGTGCGGTAGGCCTGGTTGGTGGTTTTGCGGTGACCGGCGTAGGGTGTGATGACTTCCAGTCGGGTTTTATCCACCGCGGCCACACCTTCGGAGAAAAATTGATCCGACCCGGCGGCATTGCCACTGCGAAAGATGACGTGTTGGGTCTGCGCGGCCAACAATTTGCCCAGCTCCACCAAGCGGACTTGATCTCCTGCGGCGACCTTGCGCTTACCCTCTAACAATACAATGCTCCTCGGATGGTCTATGCGTTCTATACATTCAGCTAATGTCATGGTGTGTGTTTTTGTTGTTAATGCGGCAAATGTATTTGCTTGGGGCGACAAAACGTGTCATTTTCGATTTCGCATTGTTGGCACTCACCCTTACACCACACCATCGACAAGTCTAAATGCTCGACCTAGGATACGAAAATCAACGATCCATTTACAACCCACAAGCGCCAACGGTTCGTAATCTTCTAACCTGGGGTGCAGCCCTAGGCTAATAACCCACACCGGCAAGCACGTCGATTTATCGCGTGCATGCCGGACGCCGCCCACCCCCGCGATTTAATGCGTGGTTGCCGAATGCCGCCCGCGCCCGCGATTGCAGCGGAAAGCCCGCAGGACAAAACGCCAGAGGTTCGCCGGCGGACAAGAGCGACGGTAGGAGCTCCTTGACCGCCGCTGCGACCACGGCGGTTTTGGACGAGGACTTGCAGCGGAAAGCGCGAATTGGCGCCCAGAAAATCATCATGCAGACAACTTACATTTGTTGGACCTTTTTCGTTGCCGACCTATTAAAACGTGAGTTCACCCCGAAAAGGATGTTTTCAATCAAAATCGAGGGGATTTTCGAAGAAAGGGACTTTTCGGAGCAGACTCAAACGTTATATGGAAATAAATGCTGTAAACTACCAGTAATGTATATTAACCACTAAAGACGAACATATTAATTGTTGCAAAACATAATTCAAGATTCTGAAAATATACATATCTTTACCACTTCATAAGCGCTGGAAAAAATATCTGAATGATGACCAAATTGTTCTTTATGGAAGGAGTGCTTTTTTGAAATGTTAAACTAAAAACTCATCTAAATCATGACGTATCAAATTCATATTTCATTACGCGAATCACAACCAAATATTTGGAGAAGGTTTGTGATTCCCAGCAACCTCTCTTTGCGTGATTTACACAAAGTTATCCAAATCACTATGGGGTGGACAGATTCTCATCTTCATCAATTCATTAAGGATGGTGCTTACTATACCGAACGATTTCCTGATGATGATTATTGGGGCGAGTTGAACAATATAGACTATGATGGTATAAGCGTTTCGGCCTTGCTTACAGCGGAAAAGGAAAAAATTGTGTATTTATATGACTTTGGGGATGGTTGGGAGCACGACTTGGTCTTGGAGAAAATAACGCCTGAGGTTTGCACTCAACCATTATGTTTGGACGGCAAAAATAGTTGTCCACCAGAAGACTGCGGTGGCGTATGGGGCTACGAGGATATGTTGGAGGTTTTAAAGCAACCGGAACACGAGGAGTACGAGTCATACATAGAGTGGCTAGGCGGGACTTTTGATCCAACGCATTTTGATAAAGACGAAGTCAATAAATTGCTGAGATCACCGGATTTTGGTCAGATTGAAATTATTGAATGAGGACATTCCGAAAATGATTTTTTGAAGAATGCTATGATAAAGTAGTTGAGGATCGAGGTTTTTTTCACAAATCAAAAAGTCAAAACCTGTACACCGGGCGAATAGTGCATGAGCACCGGATATCCACCAATGAGGTGTTGAAATTTGGGGTAATGGATTTCGAGCTTGGTCATATTGATCCGCTGCAATTTCCAGGGAATATGGTGAACCTCATAAGTGAAAATTTCTTTTTTCTTATTGTGAAATAGTGCATATCGCTCAGTCAGCCATATATCAGTAACGGAGGTTTTGCGGATGGATTTTTCAGCTGAGAAATTGAGGTGAAGTTTGTTTTTCGCTGTAGCATTCAGGGAATGAAAAGCACCTTCTGTACGCACTATGTTGGCAAATCGGTATGGCAGTCCGGAAAGTCTTCTCGCCAACCAACAGGAAAGTCGTTTGCTGCCTTCAATACTCAGGAAATAGACACCGCTTTTGCCCTTGTGGCGGACGTAAGTGCGGAGATTTATTTCTTCAAATGTGGAAACCATTGGAAAGGCGGGTAGAAATCGAGGCTTTATTTGAATGGTAAATGCAACCAGTGACACCCATGCTTGTCCGTCTAATAAGTCAATTTCTAATCCTTCCGGTATAAAAGGTTCTAAATCTTTTATTTCCACTGGCCAATGCATAAAAACCGGTTCGTTCCACTCCTGATAATACAACCATGGTTTTGTGGGCAAAGGCCATGGACGGTGGTTGGATTTTTTGAGAATGTCTTCGTGGTCGAGCTTTTTGTACATGAAATATTTTTGGAAAATGGATATTTATGGGGGTAGGATATAGTTGTTTTTCAGCCGACGAAAATAATCAAATAAAATGGTTTTTAATACTTTTTTTGGTTGTGATTCAAAAGTAAATAAATGTTGGGTCCACTCCAAGAATGGATGATTTCAATCAAAATCGAGGGGATCTTTGAACCGGAACTAACCAGTTGTTAGTGAGGATTCAATAATCTATCGACAAGGAAGATTTTGGCAGAAAGGGACTTTTTAGAGCAGACTTCATGTTTTGATTCTCATCATTTTTATATAACGCCAATCTTGACCGCGATGTTTTTGATTTTTTTCCCGGGCTTTACACGATGCGAAAGATGGCGGGTAAATCCGGTATTCCACACCGTTTTTTTATATGGCTAAAAAATGTTTTCGATGTACTTTTGCAACTCATTTGCAATAGCGAAAAATGATAATATCCATGCGGAATTTTCTTTGGTTGGTGGTGTTGGTCGGCTTGGGATTGGAGGGTTTTGCGCAGAAGGATCGGTTCCGTATTTTTGGCGTTGTCACCTACGATGAGGTGCCCATTGCCGGAGCAACGGTGTATTTGCATGAATTGCACCGGGAAACCAAAACGGATATTCACGGCTTTTATAGTTTTGAAAATGTGAAACCAGGTGCGTATCATTTGCATGTTACGCATAAGGGATACATGGGTATTCGCCATGATTTTCATGTTTACGATGAAGATGTCAAAATTAATTTCCCGATGGAAAAGTCAGCGTTTGACATGGATCAGGTGGTGGTTGAAACCAATCCTTTTAAATCGGGGCCGGTGCAACAAACGCTTACCGTGGAGGTTGTCGATCGGAAATTTTTAGAAAAAAACTCTACGGAAACCTTTGTCAATGCGCTGGAAAGAGTGCCCGGAATCAGTAGCATCAATACGGGGGTAGGGGTAGCCAAACCCGTAATTCGCGGTATGAGTTTCAACCGGGTAATGGTTAACGATAGGGGGATAAAACAAGAAGGACAGCAATGGGGCGCCGATCATGGTTTGGAAATCGATCCCTTTGATGTGGATCGGGTGGAGGTCATAAAAGGGCCGGCTTCACTAATGTATGGTTCAGATGCGATGGGTGGTGTCATCAATATTCAGCCGGGGCCTATGCCTTCCAATAATGAAATCCGAGCACATGTAGTTTCCGGGTTCCGCACCAATAACGAAGGTTTGTTTCAAACGGCGATGGTGGAAGGTAGCGAAAAGGATTATTTTTTTAAGGCCCGTTTTACTGCCCAGGATTTTGGTAATTACCGGGTGCCGGCGGATGATTTTGTGTATGCGGGATACCGCTTGCCCATAAACGAAAATTCTTTAAAAAACACTGCAGGAAGAGAAAGACATTTTTCCTTAATGGGCGGAAAACGCACTTCCTGGGGTTTTTCCAAACTGACCATGAGCAGGTTTTATCAGGAGGTTGGTTTGTTTCCCGGTGCGGTGGGAATTCCTACCGCCTACGGACTTCAGCACCGAGGTGAATTTCGAAATATTGAATTACCGAGTCAGGAAAACGAGCACATTAAGGTCATTTCAAACTCCAATATTTTGCTGGGAAAAAATTGGATGGAAATTGACTTGGGGTATCAGCGAAATTTGCGTCGGGAACTCAGTGCCCCGCACGCACACGGACAGGAACCCCGCGCGGAGGGAAACTTGGCCATGGAGCTGATGCTTCACACCCTTACGGCCAATGCCCGGTTACACCATATTGTTAACGGGAAATTTAAAAGTATTTTTGGACTGCAAGGCCAATACATGATCCACGATTATCAGGGATTTGAATTTTTGGTTCCGGCATATAGCAGTTTTCAAGGCGGTGTTTTTTATTTTAACGAATACCGTTGGAAACCCAATCTCACGGTAAATGCAGGGCTTCGGGTGGATGGCGCCTTTCATGAAATTCAGGAACACCTTCAGCCATTATATCGAAACTTTCAGCCAACGGGTGAATTTACCCAACGGAATCCCGATGTGCAAAGAAGTTTTATGAATGCAAGTGGTAGTGCCGGATTGTCTTGGGTATTGAAGGAAAAATTTAACCTCAAGCTAAATTTGGGGTCGAGCTATCGCATTCCAACTCCGGTAGAGTTAAGCATCAATGGTGTTCACCACGGGAATTTCCGGCACGAGGTGGGAAACCCAAATCTGGATAGTGAGCGCGGTTGGCAGTCCGACCTAAACCTAACTTTAAAGGAAAAGCATTTTATCGCCTCCATTACGCCATTTGCAAGTTTCTACGACAACTACCTATACCTTGCCCCTACAGGCAGGTTTTCGGAGCTTCCGGGCCCGGGTGCGCTTTGGGAATACCGTCAGAATAGGGCTTGGTTTGCCGGTTTTGAATCCATGGTGAATTGGCGTTTGGGAAAGAACATTCAATTCTCAACCGGATTTGAATACGTGCGAAACAAAAACCTAGATACCCGTTTGCCTTTGCCGCTTACACCGCCAATGTCTATCATTTACGATTTAGAATACAGCGGTAAATCAAGGTTTAAATGGCTGGATAAATGGGAGGCAAGTATTGATACCCGTTGGGTTTCGGGGCAAAATCGGACCGACAGGAATGAGCGTGCCACTGATGGATATGTACTTTTGGGTGCTTCAGTCGGGGGCGTTTTTCTTCTGGGCAAACAGGAAGTCCACTTGCATTTGCGCGGCATGAATCTTACGGACGCTTTTTATTTTAATCATTTAAGTCGCTACCGTCTCTTAAATTTGCCGGAACAAGGAAGGAATATAAACATACACCTTAAGTTGCCGTTTGCGCTTCGGAAGGCAAAAAATTAGAAATTGTGGGGCCGGATCCGGAAATTTTAAAATCGCTTACCCGGGCAAAAATGCCTTTTGGGAAATACAAGGACAGGATATTGTCGGAAATTCCTGTTTACTATTTGGAGTGGATGGCCCGCAAGGGATTTCCCAAAGGCAAATTGGGCATGCAATTAGAAACTCTGCTCGTTATTAAATCTAATGGACTTGAGCATCTTTTGCGATAAAGCTTTCAAGGCCGTTATTTATCAGAATTAAAAAAGCGTTTGGTTTTCCACCAAGTTCGCCCCAATTGCCCAACCCATCTAAACCGCCGACTTAATTTATCCAATTTCTTCACGGATTTTTCGTCGGGTTTTTCTCCGCCGGGCGGATGGTTAAAACAATCATTTGCTTTTTGGTAATTTAGCTTCCATTCTTCGTGGAAGGGACTTTCTTCCTGCCAGGGTTTTGGGTTACCCATTAGGTGTAAAATCACGGCTTCAACAGGTGTTTTTCTCGGAATAAACCAATCGTGAACGAAAAAGTCGTTATACACATAGGGGATGTTTTTCCACCGACCAAAGTAAAACAAATTGAAAACTGCTTGCTCGGGAAAATAGGCCAGGCCATACATTTTTTCCGCCATTTCTACAATGTGGTCAAATTGCGATTGGGTGTTATTGGCGCTGGGAATCATCATTACCCCAACGTTGAACGACGAAGCCATCAAGTTATGTGGCAGACTGTGAATGGCATCTTTGTGCGATTTGCTGAGATATTTTAAATCGGGGATAAACTGATAAATCAATTTTTGTCCCATGGTTTCCTCTCGTGCAGCGAAATTTTCATACGAAAGCAAATGCCGGATGTCTTTGCGAACAATGACATCGGTGTCCAGATATACAAGTTTTTTCCAACGGGCAAAATAGGGGTGTAGCAGGTATAATTTTGCATAAACGACTTCCGGCCAAACGTCGGCTTTATTTTCTTTTACTGATTTGTTTATGAAGGATTTAGCTTTGAAAATATGCACACCACGATCCGTAAACCAGCGACATTTTTCATCCGATATTTCGTGTGTGATCAGCACATAATCTTCATTCCAATGCCCTTGTAATCTGCTACACGCAATAACCTGTTTGGCGTATTCCAAATAATTATTATCAACAACCAGAACAAGCGCATGGTCTTTATACATTTTAGAAGTTGCGTTTGGTCGCAGGAGCGCCTATTTTTTTTGGAAAAGGTGAACATCCATTTGTGGGAATGGAATGCCGATGCCTTTTTCGTTGAAGGTTGCGTAAACCTTTTCATTAAAGTCAAAAAACATCGGCCAGTAATCGCTGCCATTTACCCAAACGCGGAAGTGAAAATTTACCGAGCTATCTGCCATGGCTGACATGCGAATAATAATGTCCTTATCTTTAATGATACGCTCATCTGCTTCGGCAATTTCCCGTAAAATGGACTTCACTTTTTCGGCATCAGTTCCGTAGGCTACGCCAAAATTCATGTCCAATCGACGTGTTCCTTGTCTGGAGAAATTGGTGATGGTGCTATTTGCCATGCTTCCGTTGGGCATGGTAATGGTTTTATTATCCGGTGTGGTAAGTACGGTGTAAAAAATTTGAATTTCTTTTACGGTACCCATAACCGAGCCAATTTCTATAAACTCGCCTACTTTATAAGGCTTGAGAATGAGGATGATTACGCCGCCGGCGAAATTGGCCAAACTACCCTGTAGCGCCAGACCAACTGCCAGACCAGCTGCACCGAGTACAGCAATAAAGCTGGTCATGGGAACGCCAACAATGCTTATGACACTAATAATGAGCATTGCCTTTAAACTGAATCCCACCAAATCGCGCAGGAACGGACGGAGTGTGGGGTCAAAAGACTTTCTTTCCATATAACTAAACATGGTGGTAGAAATTTTCTTGATGATCCACAAACCGATAAAGAGTGTAATCACCGCAGCAATTATCGAAAAAGCAGATTCGGTTAAAAGCGTGATATAATGGTCCATATTTTCAGTAATTTTTGCAAATTCAGTTGTGATGTCCATGATTAATTTTAGGGTTAATTGTTTCGATTGAGTACAAATGTGAGCATGTTTTCCAAACTTTTTCGCTTTTCTGAATCCGGAAAACTGTGCAATATTTTCAGCGCCTCGTCTTGTAAAAGCTCGAGTTTGTTTTGGGCATAAGTTATGCCGTCGTATTTATTTACGATACCAATAACTTCCGCGATACGTGTTTTGTTTGTGTTGTGGTTTTTTATAGTAGAAATTACGAAGCGTTTTTCTTTACTGGTACACTTTTTTAAGGTGTGAATGATGGGCAGCGTCATCTTCCGCTCTTGAATATCGAGCATGGTTGGCTTCCCGGTTTCATTTGTGCTTTGGTAATCGAAGAGATCATCTTTGATTTGAAAGGCCAGTCCCATTTTCTCGCCGAAGGTGGCAAGCGCCTGTACTTCTTCCTCAGTTCCACCAGCACTTATCGCGCCTACGGAACAGCAGGCTTTTAGCAGGGAGGCGGTTTTTTGCCGAATGATATCAAAATACACATCTTCCTCGATGTCCAGCCGCCGTGCTTTTTCAATTTGCAACAGTTCGCCTTCACTCATTTCCTGAACGGCGTCGGATACTTTTTCCAGTAGGTCGAAATCTTGGTGCCTGACGGCGAGTAATAGTACCCGGGATAACATGAAGTCACCAACCAGCACGGCGATTTTATTTTTCCAAAGGGCGTTTAATGAGAAAAAGCCCCTTCGCAGATTAGAATCGTCCACCACGTCGTCGTGTACCAGTGAGGCCGTATGCATGAGTTCGATCAGTCCGGCACCCCGATATGTTCTTTCTGTAATTTCACCGATCAATCTGGCGGAAAAAAAAACGAGTAAGGGACGCATTTGTTTTCCTTTGCGCTTAACAATGTAGTGGGTGATGCGGTTGAGCAGTGGGACATTGCTTTTCAGGGATTCCCGAAAGGTGCCCTCAAATTTGCGCATTTCATCCTGAACGGGCGCGCGAAGATCGTTTAATTTGATGCTCATGAGGGGCCAAAGATACTATGGATTACGGTATAGCAAAAAGAAAAAAGGCGCATGTGCGCCTTAAATTATTAGTAGAGGTATCAAGTTAGTCACTTATCACAATTTCCTTTAAACCAATATGTCGGTGATTCAACATCCTACTTATAAGGTT
>JAFIEY010000181.1 GCA_020832345.1 Cryomorphaceae bacterium
CACCTTATAAAAATACGTCCCACTCCTCAAATCCCGCAAGTCTGCTAAAAATGACTGCTCTCCAATTGACATTTCTCCCGAAAAAACCTGTCTGACCATTCGTCCGGAAAGATCATAAATCTCAATATGGATTTTACCGGAGGTTACCGTTTTCAACGTCAAGGTTTGAAAATCGTCGGTGGGGTTAGGGGCAAGTTCAAGGGAAAAATCATCTTCCAAGGTTTCGCGATGTACGGAGATGGTTTCCGAAACCTGAAACGATTTGGTTTGACTAAAATAACTTGTGTCGTTAATACAATCTGTCGTGTTAGTGGAATAAAAAGCTTTTACAAAAACAGTATAATGCCCATGGGGAAACATGCCAAGAGAAAAGGTGTCAAAAAAAGCTGTAGGGACGGTAAACGGACCTATTCCCACGCAATATTTAATGTGAATAGTATCTCCAGAAATAAAAAGACTGTCACTAATTTTTTCAATATAATGAAAATAACCAATTCCCACACTCACCTTTACGGAGTCACTAATATGTGGATTGTTTGGAATGATGTTTACGTTGATGGATTGTGACCAGGAAGTAAAACCCGCACAGATCATCAACAGCAAGAGTATAGGTTTCTTCATGCTTTCACGGTTTTAAACTATATGTTACTACCGAAAAAAATAGAATTGGCTTCACAACAGATAAGCAACAAAGGTAGGACATAATTTCCAAAACAATTGTTGGCCAACGAGTAGGCAATAAAAATAATTTAAATAAACCAACCGATTATTAAGTTCGGGTAAAAAAAAAGCGGAGCCCCTGACAGACTCCGCCTCCTTTGCGCGATAAACGCTCTGGTGAGTAGTTATATGCTTTATAAAAAATTATCCTAATCTAAAAACGATAAGACCAATAAAAAAACATGTACTTCATAAATACAGGTCAAAGGTATGATTTACTGGATGTAAAACATGAGGGAAATAGTTGAACGGTAGATTTGAGATGATGAAGTGTAGATATAATTGTTTAAATGGTAATTTGGGGGGCGTTTGAATTAATGAGGCCACGCCAAAAAGGATGAATTCAATCAAAATCTAAGAGATTATCGAACTGGAGCTAACTATCTGTTAGTGCCAATTCAAAAATCTACCGACAAGGAATATTTTGACAGAAAAGGACTTTTTGCAGCAGACGCATCAATTAATGGGTAAAATGATGGCGACCCTTGTCCCGCAAGCTAATCCATTTTGGTGTAAATCCGTGATCGTCACTTCAATTTTTTTATTTCTTATCTGATTGATCAGTTGGATGCGATTTTGGTTGGCTCCGGTAGAAAATGATTTATGCTTAAAGGTTTTTGCCGAATTAATCTTTTCGGAAGCCTCCCGACCTATGCCGTTATCCTCAATAATACAGTGTAACGATTCGTCATTGAATTTAAAAATTCTCACACGCAAAACTTTGACTCCATCCAAATGCAATAAGCCATGTTTGATGCTGTTTTCAACATGTGGCTGAAGCAGCATCATTGGAATTTTCACCGAATCTTTATTGATTTCCGAATCTATTTCTATGGCGTAATCCAATGTATCGTTGAATCGCATATTTTCCAATCGGAGGTAGAGTTGCAACAGGGTTTCTTCATCGCGCAACCGCACCTCATCCTGATTGCTCTGATTTAAGTACATCCGCATCAAATCAGCAAAATCAGCCAGATACTCACTGGCAATATCCTCCTGATTGGTGATGATAAACTCCTGAATGGTATTGAGCGCATTAAACATAAAATGCGGATTCATTTGGGATCGTAAGGCGGCAATTTTCGATTTATACATTTCTTTTTGAAATGCCGCTTGCTCAGACTTCCTTTGATTTTCTCTGGCTTCCATCCTAAAGCGCCACCAAACAAAAAAACCTACTGTACTTGAAGCCAATGCAAATACCAATACATAGAACCACCACCTTTGGTAAAAGGGCGGCATGATCATAAAGGAAACCTCTTCAACCTCAGAACATTTACCTAAAGACATACATGCTCGCACTTGAAAAACATAATTTCCCGGACCCAAATTGGGAAATCGAGCCTCTGGCAACTTTCCCGATAACTGCGTCCATTCATCACCCAGTGATGCCAGACGGTATTCATAAAACATGGTCTTTCTACTCCGAGGCGACAATGCCCGAAAATTAAAAGAAATATTGTTTTGATGGGCTGCCAAAACTATATCATCCAAACCGTTTAAATTTTCTCCGTTTGAAGCGTATCCGGTAATATAAACTGGGGTGGAATCGATAAATTCTGTATCCACATCGGCGGGAATTTTTTGAACGCCGTGTCCGCCGACAATAAGCAAAGTATCATTTTCAATAAATAATCCCCTAATTTGTACCGGATTAAATCCCAAGGCTTCGCCGATATAATCCAACTTTTCATTTTCAACATTTAAGCGATAAACACCCTCTTTGCCAGCCAAAAAAACCCTGACTCCATCGATGGCTAGCCTATACATTACCTCGGGAAGTGGGTGAGAAAAGACCACTTTACCTTCAATTATCTTCAATAAAAATCTGGTTTTTGTGGTCACCCAAACTGCATTGGTTTCGTTTAGATCAGGCAATATTTGAGCTGCCTGAACTTCTTTCCCCTTAAAATAAACCCATTGTGGTGGTTCATCCTCACTATATACTATCAAACCATCTACATAATCGATGTAAATACTCTTCTCGTCAAGGGTGATTCCCAAATGGTGACTTCTGTATGGTCGAATGATTGAAATTCCCCCAAACTTATCTACTATTTCAAGATTGAAATTTTTCCAAAAAACGTCTCTATTATCGCTGTGGAAAAATGAATACGCGTACGATGTACTTACAAAATTCCCCTTTCCCAGAGAAGCCGTCTCTTTAAACAATGTACTCGTAATTCCACGTTCTGAATTTTGCTTCAACATCTTAGAATTCAAATCATAATAAAACTGATGCTGCCCCAAATACAAGCGTTTTATAAGGGCATCATAATGCATGGGCGCAGGTGGAATAGGCTCCTTCAAAATTTTATGAGCGGTGTTATAAGGGCGTCTTGTGTACCAGATATCCCCCTGATCGTCTTGGATATACAAGCCTCTATTTTCATCCATTTGACTTTGAGAGATATAGCCATTGGAAAAATCAGTGTGAACAAAATCTGTATTTGGTACAATATAAATTCCCCGGTTTAGCGTGCCCAACCAGATATTTCCCTCAAAATCCAAATGAGCAGAGGATACGCTCACACCCGTTAGCGCTTTTTTTACGGGTTGATGTGAAAGAGTGTCTAGAACAATTGCGCCTTGTCGAGTCAAAACCCAAATCTGGTTGTCACAAGCGACCACCCCATTTAAATCGTAATTGGTAGTCTTTTCCATTCGAAAAACCGTATCTGCGCTATTATCTGCTAGTTTGATTAGGGTGAAGTTCTTGTCAGCTTCATAAACATAGGTGTTTCCCGCATTTAACAGAACCCCCGTCTTTCCCTTGATTTCCGGTAGGATTATAGCATCTGACAATTTTTCTTTTCCAGAAAACAGTGACGAATCGTAAATTTTTACACTTGGTTTTTGCGGTGAATAAAATGCTTTTTTTATGCTCGCAAATTTGATTTCAAATTTGTTATGCGTAGCGTACAAACCTCCACCTTCCCCTTTATACACTTGGCTTTGTGCACCCGGATTTCCCAACTCAAATCTAACTAATTCTGCGCGTTGCACACTCATTACATACACAAATGGCAATTGGTGTAAGAAGTAATCATTGATAAAGTCGCCTTTTTTACTCCAATTCAAGGCCAAATGCATGGAGTCATTTTCCAAGTAGAATAATTGGCCGCCAAAATTGGCGCACCATACCCGCCCCTGACTGTCAAACTTAATTTTATAATAGGCAATCCCATAATCGGGATTTAAATACGTTTTAAAGTTGACCCCATCAAATGAAACTAGCCCATCGCCTGTGGCAAACCACATAATGTGATCATCAGATTCTTTAATATCGTATATCGTGCTGCCGGAGAAATTGAACTGCTGGTTAAAGCTGTAGCTGTTCATTTGCTGTCCGTGAATTTGAAGTCCGGCTAGAAGAAACAAAAAAACAGGTAGCCGAGAAAACATTACAAATCGGAAATCAATTGTACGAACTCATCTTTTCGGTCTTTAGAAAGGGGTAAAATGTGGTCATTGTCAAGCAAAATATAGCCGCCATCTCTTTTGACGTATTGCTTTAAAAATTGTATATTAAAAATATGTGAGCGATGGGGTCGATAAAATGGTTTACCAGATTGCACCAATCGGTCAAAAAACTTCAGCGGTTTTGATACCATTAAAGATTCACCGTCTTTCATGAAAATATTGGTGTACATTCCGTCGGCCTCTAAATGAATAATATCGTCGAGTAAAAGAAAAATGATGCCATCATAGACAGGAACGCCAATTTTCTGAAAAGACTGAGTAGTAAGAGACTGTTTTAATTCAAACAATCGAGTTTGAATATCTTTAGCATTAAAAGCATTTTGCACTTTTTCAACCACTTCCAAAACCCTTTTTGGCCGAATGGGTTTAAGGATATAGTCAATGGCGTTCATCTCAAAAGCTGTGAGGGCATATTCGCTATAGGCGGTAGAAAAAACAAGTTCAAAGGTAATTTCGTCTTTTTGAAAATATTTGAAAATTTCAATGCCCTGCTCATTGGGCATTTCAATATCTAAAAATACCAATTTGGGTTTTTCTCGTTTTATTACGTCAACACCATCTTTGAGGTTACCCGCCTCAAAAATTTCAAAAGCCGATTTATCTATGCGATATAAAATATTTTTTAACAATGACCTGGCAGTGGACTCGTCATCGATGACAACAATTTTCATGGATTTATTAGGAATAGGTGAGGCAGTGTTTAGTAAATTAGCTTGAAATAATTCACAATTTTAGGGCTGTAATTCTTAACCCAAGACCATAAATTGCTGAATGGAGGTTTTGAGTTTCTAAAGTAAGAAAATGGCGCCATGCACGAAACGCCATCCCCGGATATTTTTATTGCACAACAACTCGCTTGGTGGTTTGTTTACCATCAGAAACTACCTTGAATAAATAAATCCCTGAAGCCAAATGAGTGCCGTCAAACTGAAGGGTATTGGCAACTTTAATTTCTTCCCTGCACAATTGCCTTCCCGACAAATCATAAACCACCAGGTATCCGTCCATAATTGTGGTTTCAAAATCCAGCGTAAACAAGCCTGATCCGGGATTGGGATATATTACAAACTGCGAAAGTGAATAATCGTTTACGCCAATTCCTGAATAAAACAGTGGATTCGAAAGTGCCAGACAACCCGCCGGCGTTTGAAGTCCTACCTGGTAGTGACCGCCTTGTGTAGGAATAACAAATGTTTGATTGGCACCGCTGAGGGGTTGTCCATTTAAATACCATTGAATAGGAAGATTGGATGGGTCGGTATAAATACTATCGTTGAGCTCAGAAATATTTGGTCTGGGTACTGAATCCTCAGTAATGAAAACCGATTGTGTATCTGCACTACACCAACCTACAGGCGCGGATACCACTAGTGTATAATCACCCGCATCACCCCAAACCACAGGAATCATAGCATCGTTGGAATGAGGGGTCCCATTATATATCCAATCATATTGGTATCCGGGAATGGCCGGACTGCCCAGATATACAGTGTCGGTGTGGCACAAAAAAGTATCCGCACCGGCATCGATATACAACTGGCAACATTCATCGGTCGCTGAAATATTCCAAGTTGCTCCGGTAAAATTGGTGTTAACTGATGTAAGCGTTAATAAGGTATCTGTTCCAAAATTGCCGCTCACCTGGTTGGTTAAAGTTTGTTCGCCAAAATTGGGATTCTTTTGATTACAGGCAGTATTTCCCTCCAAATCAGTTTTGATTAAATACAGCCCATGGTCGCCCGGGCCCATGGTTGTGGTACTGGCAAAAAGGTAGAATCCCTCGTCATCATTGGTGGCGATACCGGTAGGCCAGTGACCATCCATCCCGGTGCTTCCGTAGCTTTTTGCCCACTGCATTACCCCATTGGTGTCGATTTGCACCAAAACTGTATTTCGGTTATTCGGTCCAGGATCAGAGTAATCGGTATAACCCGTCAGCATAATCGCATCGTTTTGCGGGCTGTACATGATGTTGAAAAATCTTTCGGCAACCGGAGTACCATACGCTTTGGCCCATTGCATATTTCCAGCGGTGTCGGTTTTGATGACGACCAAATCGTGACTTCCGTGAGCATCAACGGTACCGAATCCCATGGCATAGTAAGAATTGTTGTGTTCAATGACCGAATTAAGTCTTTCATTTCCCGAGCTACCGTAACGCTTTTTCCAAATCACATCGCCTTGGGGGTTTGTTTTCACCAGTGCAAACTCACCCGCGCCCTGCCCTTGAGGATCATTTGATAGTCCCGCAAAAAGAAAATCACCCTGACTGGTTTCCGTAATTCCCATAATCTCATCATTGCCACTGGTTTTAACAACCTTGTGCCATTGCATAACCCCCTGCGCATCCAGACGACTCATAATAATGGCTGCACTTCCGTCGATTCGGGCCAGTCCGGCGGCAACCAAATCCCCCGCAGAGGTTTCAATCACTCGGTAAAAGCTCACCTGGCCGCCGGGATAATGAAAAGCTTTAGACCAAATCACATTTCCCAAACTATCCATTCGAGTTAAGGTAGCGGCCTCATTTACACTTAAACTTTGCGTATTTCCCGCCGTGATGATGTCATTATTCTGGGCGACAATTACGTCCCATGTGGTTTCATTTTCAACATCACCATAGGTTTTTGCCCACTCCACTTCGCCAAATCTGGAAAATTTCACGAGAAAAGCTTCATTGGCACGATTGGGTACACTTTGGGTGTAACCGGTTCCCAACATGCCCCCGTCGGAAGTCGCCGCAAGATGATAGTTTCGATCATTGAGATTGGTTCCAACTACCCTTTGAAACTGGGTTTGAGCATGGATGAATGGTGTTAAAATCAAAAACACGATAAAGTAAAATAGTTTTGGTTTCATAGTATGAAGTGGTTGAAAATTAATGGCATCAAAAATAATAACAAAAATGAAATAACCAAAACCTTAGAAAAATTCTTTATTTGAAAGGTTTAAATAAAAAATGAAACTTTACAAACAACAACAAACATAGTCAGATTATACTTACTCTATACCCTATAATGGTAAAACTTTTCATTATTTGACATGGATGAATGCAGGCTACATTTTCATATACCTAGATCAAAAAAAGAAGCCTTTTTGAATAAAAACAACATTTTAACCGACAAAATACCATAAACTTTATTTTTGGTTAATCAATAGCAAAATTAAAAGTTATTTAATTAAACTAAACATTTATAATAAGTTATCAATCAAAACTAAATTATTTTGTAACCTCAGTGAAAAAATTAAAGAAAATTGCCCAGTGCAATCAAATTTGATTAAATTTATATTACGGATAAAGAGAAGTTTATTTTCTCCAAATTCTTCAAAGCAAATATAAGGTTGGGAATCGAAAAGTATCGCCTATTGTTAGCTTTGTAAACTTTTAAACATTTAAACTTATTTGTTATGCTAAAGCACTATGCAAGAAAAGGCCTAAAGGGTTTATTCTTATCCACGTTATTTCTGTGGGTCTCCCAGATTAATGCACAATTCACAGTTGTCACAAGTCCACCCCTGACGGCCAACAACGGGCAATCTGGGGTAACATTCGAGCTATCCACCACAGCTTCGATTATTGTTACCGAGATAGCCAACACCTTCAATACAGGGGTACAAACCGCAGAAGTATGGTATAGAATTGGGGGTGTTCAGCACGCTACCGGTGTTGCGCCAAATATTACTACTGCAAACGGTTGGGTTCAATTGCTCAACAATGTTTCGGTTACAGGAAACAATACCACGCCCGTTCCAATTCCCGGCAACTATAGTCTTACCATTCCGGCCAACACAGATGTAGGCTTTTTTATCGGTGGTGGAATGCGGTATCAAACACATTCGGGAACACCAGATCAATTTTCGGATGCAACCATTACCATCAAAACTGGTACTAATTACGGTTATGGAGGTGGAATTCCCAGCCCGACATTTCACCCACGACAGTTTTTGGGAAGTGTCACTTATATGTTTTCGGGCCCTTGTTCAGACCCGCCAACCGCCGGCTTTGCTGCTGCAAGTGAAACTGAAGTGTGTATAGGGAATACCACTGATTTATCATTAGACAGTGCCACTTTTGGTTTAGGCCAATCTTACCAATGGCAGGTTTCCCTAGATGGCACAACTTGGATGAACCTTCCGGGAGACACTACTGCGGTAAATACCGTGACCATTACGGATACTTCTTTTTATCGCGCCATCGTATATTGCGGAAATGGTTCTGATACCAGCACCATGGTTCAGGTTAATGCCATTGGTGGCTCCCTCAGTGGCACCTATACCATCAACCAAAATGCACCAGCATCTGCGACAAACTTTCAATCGTTTACAGATTTCTTTGATGCCATGGAATGTGGCGGTGTTACCGGACCAGTAATTGCCAACGTTGTCAGTGGAACAGGGCCGTATAACGAGCGTGTAGAAATACCTGAAATAGCAGGCGTAAGCTCCGTGAACACCATTACTGTTAACGGAAACAACAACACCTTAGCCTATTCCGCCATTGGAACCAACGACCGCGCTACCCTATTATTGGATGGTGCAGATTGGATTACCTTCGACAATTTAAAAATTGAAGCCAACGGCGCTACGTATGCATGGGTTGTTCAATTGACAAACGAAGCAGATCACAACACTTTTTCCAACTGTACCTTTGAAACTTCAACCTCTTCAGCTTCAACCTTTGTTTCCAATGTAGTAATGAGTGGAAGTTTGACCTCGCCAACATTGGCTGGAAACAGTGGAAATTACAACACCTTTGACAACAATACGCATATTGGCGGTTATTACGGATTTACGATGAATGGCGCCTCGTCCGTCAATCGCAATATTGGAAATAAGGTATTAAATAGCACTTTTGAAGATTTTTATCTTTATGGCATGTACCTCCGCTCCCAAGATTCTTTGGTAATTGACGGAAATGATCTAAGCAGGGCAACACGCACTTCATTATCAACGTTTTACGGAATGTACTTTGCAACCGGAATCGGTGGAGCAAGGATTACAAAAAATCGCATCCACGATAATTCCAATCAAAACATGACCACCACCAATGCTGCATATCCCATTTATATGTCGAGCGCTGGCGGGGAAGCCAACAACTATAATGTAATGGCCAACAACCTCGTTTACAATATCAACAATGGTGGAACTATTTACCTTTGCTACCTTTTAGGTGCGGCAAACAATCACTGGCGCATTTATCACAATACGTTCTCAGTTGACATGCCAAGCTCAACATCAACCTCCCTAACCAGGATGCTTTTTGTTTCCGGCGCTCAGAATAATATGGAAATCAAAAACAACATATTCTACCTTGATCGCGGAACAGGTGGCACCCAATATTTGGCTTATTTCACCAGTGCTGCCAACAATGTGGACATGAACAACAATGCCTTTTACACACCAAATTCAAATGTGATTATGGGATATTCCGGTTCAAACCTTAACACCTTTGCCAATTGGCAGGCTGCAGGTTATGATGTAAACGGCGTCTTCGCCGATCCGGTATTTTTAGGTGGCACCGTAAATGATGCCCTAAGACCGACGGCACCCGTTCTTAATTATATAGGTGCAAATGTGTTTTCTGACGTTCCCACAGACATTGACGGAGATCCAAGAACCCCCTCGCCCGACCCCGGTGCTTATCAGTTTGAACCACCACAAGGAATTGATTTGGCGGTTACCCGCTTTATTAGCCCGGGTGCTGCATGTCCAGGAACTGTTTCTGTAGAAATAGAGGTCGGGAATTTTGCTTCCGATACCGCCACTTCCTTCACCGTAAATTGGTGGATTAATAACGTTGCGCAAACACCAGTTACTCAATCTGGAATTTTCACACCGGGCTCACTAACACCTGTTACACTTGGTACATTTACTTTAGCAGCTGCAACCAGTTACGATATAGAGGTTTCTATCGATAGTGTTGGGCCGGGACAAGACATTGACCTTACCAACAACACAAGTGAATTAATGGGTTTCCGTGCCGGATTAAATGGCACTTACACCATTAATCAACTAGCTACCCCATCTGTAACCAATTTTTCTTCTTTTCAAGAGGCAGTTGATGCCTTAAATGATTTTGGTGTTTGCGGACCAGTCGTTTTGAATGTCGTTTCAGGTACCGGCCCCTACAATGAACAAATTATGATTGAGGATATTTCGGGTACTTCCGCAACCAATACCGTTACATTTAACGGAAATGGAAATACCCTAACATACCTTTCTACGAGTGGAGGAGAGCGTTACACACTTGCCCTAAACGGTGCATCGTACGTCACGATCGACAGCCTGAACATAATAGCCGAGGGAACCCTCACATCTGAGTTTGGTTGGGGCGTTTGGATAACTAATGCTGCAGAATATAACACCATAAAAAATTGCTCTATTAGGGTTGATACTGCATCTACCTCTCTCAATTACTCAGCATTTGTCATGAGTACAAATGGTTCAAGTGCCACTGCACTTGGAGATGCAGGGTCTAATAACACAGTTGAGAATAATGTTATAATGGGAGGCTATTACGGTCTGACCATCAATGGTGAAAATGCTTCTAATCGAAGTGAAAACAACCAATTCCTCCATAATGAAATTACCCATTTCCGACTTTACGGAGCTTATATACGCGCTCAGGATGGCTTAATTTTTAAAGGAAATGAAATTACAAGAGCAAACAGATATCTGACTGGCTTTGTTACCTTTTACGGTATTTTCTTCACAACCAGCTTTGTGAATAGTGAAATTGTTGGAAACCGTATTTACAATTCATGTGGAAATTGTGACAATAATACTTCTGCACAATATGTGGTTTATTTCT
The DNA here is from genome assembly GCA_020832345.1 of Cryomorphaceae bacterium. Classification (GTDB taxonomy): domain Bacteria; phylum Bacteroidota; class Bacteroidia; order Flavobacteriales; family Schleiferiaceae; genus CSBr16-58. The sequence goes on from JAFIEY010000181.1 coordinate 11,015, forward strand.
CTGGAGCTTCAGGACTTGCAAATCAAGAGAACATCTTTGCCAACAATATCATTCACGATATTAATGGTGATGGTAACGCATACGGGATTTATGCATTTACCAATAACCATTGGAAATTTTACCACAATACCATTTCTATGGATGCTACTAGCAACTCAACAACTACTTGGGCTGTTTATAGTTCCGGTATCACGCCAAACAGTGCTTACATAAATAATATCATTACCGCCGACAAAAGTGGCACCGTGATTGGATTTAACTTTCCAACGGCAACACATGGCTCTGATATTGACTACAACGCCTTGTATGTCCCCAACGGGAATGTCGGTAGAGAAGGCACCACGGATTACACCACCATGGCAGACTGGCAAACCGGCACGGGTAACGACATCAACGGTCAAGACGCACCTCCACTTTTTGTAGATCCTGCTAACTTTGACTACACCCCGGGTACACCAGCTTACCACCAGCAGGGTACAAACCTATTGGCCGATGTTCAAACTGACTTTTTTGGTGCCACTCGTGGAACAACCCCCGATTTAGGTGCCATTGAATACACACCACTTCCCTGTTCAGGTCCGTTCGGGTTTGGAAACGATAGCTTAACCCCAACCTCAGGTTTCTTTACTTGGGATTCATACGAAACCGCATGGGTCATAGAGTGGGGTCCCGTTGGTTTTATTCCCGGATCAGCAGCGGGCACTCAAGTTGCGGCTGGAACGAATACATTCTTCGAAGTCACCGGCTTCCAGTCCAACACTTGTTATGATGTTTTCGTTGCAGAATTATGTAGTGGTGATACCAGTACTTGGACGGGTCCGGTAACAATTTGTACGCCAAAGGCCAACGATGCAGCACTATTGGGCTTTGTTTCTCCTCAAGATAGAGATTGTGGAGAAGATAACATGGATCTTCAGGTAGAATTGAGAAACAATGGCTTTTTTCCAATTACCTCTGCTAATATCACCGTGGAATTAAGTGGTGCTCTAAACCAAACTATCACGACAACTTACACTGGTAATCTCCAAATGGGAGCAACTGATGTGGTTACAGTAGGTCAGGTTGATTTTTCAACCGGCGGCATGTTTGATATGCTTGGCATTGTCAATATTCCAAATGATGAAGACACATCAAATGACACCATTCTTGACCTTGATGTAAGAATTGTTCCTTCTGAACCAAGATTTGAAAATCTTCCATTCTGCGCAGGTGATGACTCGGTGACGCTGTTTGGTGTTTATTTGCCTTTGGTCGCCAGTTATGAATGGTA
>JAFIEY010000088.1 GCA_020832345.1 Cryomorphaceae bacterium
GTTTTCTAGTCCGTTTAAGTTTACCGGGCATATTGAGGATGAGGAGACTGGACTTACGTATGCCGGTGCGCGGTATTATCCGGCGAGGGAGAGTCAGTGGTTGAGTGTGGATCCGTTGGCGGAGCATTTCCCGAGTTGGACACCGTATCATTATGTGCATAATAATCCGGTGAATTTGGTTGATCCGGATGGAAGGGGTGCAAATGATCCTAAGGGTTTGATCGATGTGGAGCCGCCATGCCCTGATAATTTTGGTCCAGATAATAAAGGGTTTTCCTTTTCCAATCTATTCAATAAAATTGGTTTAGCTCTGAAATCTACTTGGAAAGGTTTGGTTGGTGATGAATCCAAGTCTGTGACTGATTATGAGCGTGTTGAGCAAGAGTCTGGCTCAATCCCATTGGTCAGTGAAAGAGATGGTAAAAGATATACTGAGGTTTTACGATTGGATATTAATGATGATGATCAGGTTTCTGTTAACTATGAAACTTATAGAGAAGGAGATCATGTACAAGTCTCAGATAGAAGTGGTGTACTGTATGAATCAAATGGCAACGAATCTACTCGGGGAAGAGGAGGAACTACAGGGCCATTAAATCCCGAAGGGAAAGCTATTAGAGTTCAGATTACACCACCGCGAGGTTCTAGAGACGGAGCATATGATGCAACATTAAATTACTCATTGAACAATGTTGTTTATTCGCGAACTAAGAAACCTATTTTATTTGGGCTGTTTAATTTAACTTCCTATGACCGAGCTACAGGTTCTAAAGCGCAAAGAATAATTCAAACCCAAAACCCTTCTTCAGGCACAAGGTTTCAACAAGCGTGGAGAAGAAGAAATAGGAATTAATATGAAAAGCTGGTGCTATTTTGCTGTTTTAATGATTCTGTTTACGAACTCATTAGTTTGTCAGTCACAGATAAAGCCTATAGAGTTGCGCTTGACCAAAAGTGGTTGTGATTCAGTACTGCAATATGCAAAAATTGCATTTAAGGAAACTGAAATTGAAAGTGAAAAAGCTTACTTCAGTTATTTGTGTGCTCAAGCACTTTTCTGTATGGATAAGCCAAAAGAGGCTTTGCGTTATATTAATTTAACCATGGATTATACACAAGGACTTCCTGATAGTTGTTTAGTGCTTAGAAGTGCTATATATCTGAGAATAGGTAATCATCGTAAAGTAGATGAAGACTTTAATAAGGTCAAAAATACGACACCAGTAAATCATCAAGTTTACTTATATAAAGCAAAAAGTGAATTTGGATTAGGGAATTACTATGATGCGCTCAAGTATGTTTCCATATTTATTGATAGTGTTGGCGGAGATAGAAGAGCATATGAATTACAAGGTGATGCTTTTAGGGAGATTGGGGAAGAAAGTCAATCAATTAGCAGTTATGAATCATGTTTTCAACTTAATGACTGTTGCTTAAATATAAAATATTCATGTGCATTAAAAATATATGATATTTATAAAAAGACATCAAATGAAAATGCTGAATTTTATTTACGAAAATCTGTTGATTTTTATGGATTAAGAAGGAGTGATTTAATAATAGAATTGGGGGAACTTTTGTTTGCAAAGGGCAAATATATTCAAGCGGATTCTATTTTATCTTTGATTTACAATAATGATGATGTTTGGGGTGATGATAAATTTAATGCCCTGTATTTGGGTGGAATGAGTCGTTATAAATACGCTTCCCCTTCTCAACCCTTTGACTACTTTAAGGCTGATGAGTTGTTTGAACGCATCGAAATTCATTATAGAGGAAAGAGAAAAGAAAGTGCTATTTTGATGAGAGGAATTGTTCACTACTATAGTACAAGTTACAGCGGAGCATTAAGCCACTTTTGTAAAATTCAAAAAAAGAAGAGATGGAAGCATAATCCAGAATTTTTATTTTACAAGGCAATGTCAATGAAGCGCAACAGAAGTAATGTGCTTGATGCTTGTAAGGTTTTGAAAGAAGCGCTGAAAAGATGTGAAAAAGAGGAATGCGATAAGTTGAAGGAAATTCAAGATTCAATAAGCAAATTTTGCGATAAATAAAAAGAACTAACTTATGCTGTTCGAGCTTTCTATACAAATACAATTATTTTTTCTTCTAAGGATTAGTTCCTTTGTAGATAATACAAACATCGATTATGGCCGTAAACAACCAAACCGGATTCCACCATTATTTCTACGACCACACCGGCCAGCGTGTGCTCAAGGGAACCATGCGGAGTGTTTCCTGCACTCCAGAAACATAATCTTTCCCAAAACAAATAGTGTTTCTTCTTTCGTAATCTCCCCATAAATCTCCACAATCCCACCCGAAACCCAAAAAAATTCGGACTACCAAAAAGGCGCCTTTACATCTGTTTTGGGGTGCCCACTCAGCTTGAGAAAGCTTGGAATGGTTTTACTGTTCGAAGGGCGCGTAAGTCTTTGCAAGAAAGCGCCATATACTTCGTTACTCTATGTTTTGAAATCAGTCATTTACTGCCTGTAAACTCCTTGGATTCCAAAACATAGAAAGCCTCGTCTATGGCGCTTCTTACCAAAGACTTATTTGGTTTTGGGATTAATTTAAATTTGATTGGAAAAGCTTTTAGCGCACAAGTTTAAAACCTTTTAGCTTTTCAAGCTGAGTAGGGCCAAAACAGATGTTCAGCGCTAAGTGCCGTATTGACGCTATTTTAGACGCCCCTAGTCTCGTTCTTTTTCCCCAGCTCTTCAAAATAAAATCTTCACGTAGCTATGGCTATGCTCAGATTTTCTTTTTCGATCTGAG
>JAFIEY010000203.1 GCA_020832345.1 Cryomorphaceae bacterium
AACCTCTATGTGAAAATCTATGTGCTCTATGTGTCTATGTGGTTGGGGAAACCACTTCCGGGTTTTTTCTTTTACCACATAGGCACATAGAAAACATAAGTTTTTTTTTTAGTTGAGGTAAAAAGCATCACCACCAAAAAATATAACCGAGTCCACTCCAAAAAGGATGATTTCAATCAAAATCGAGGGGATTTTTGAACCGGAGCAAGTGAGGATTCAAAAGTCTATCGACAAGGAAGATTTTGGCAGAAAGGTACTTTTTAGTGCAGACTCAAGTTTGACTATTGAAATCTCCCCAAAGCATAAAACCATCGTGTTTGTCGTTTGCTCCGGCGCCCGGCGGTAAATCTACATCGAGGTGGTGGAGATGGGCTGCACCGGGAATACTGATGTGTTTCCCTGGGTGTATCAAAATCTTGCAACCCCAAAGTTTTACATTTTCAAAAGTGTGATGGTTGTAGATGCTGCTCATTTTGGGCGAAAAATTGCGCTTCACCTCCAGCATGACCTGATCGTATGGGAAAGATCCCTCTATTTCAAATTTAGCATTCTGCCCGATGTCCCAAAAATCATCGAATACCGCCGGGTAAATCCCTTGATCCATAATAATTCTGCCGTTTCCGGAAAAGGTAAAAGTAGCGTTGTCGCCTATGGTGACTTTGCCGCGGATTTCGAGGATGGAGTTGGGGCCGACTAGTTCAATTTGAGCGCCTTCTAAAAACTTAATGTCACCTCCATCTTCAATTATTAATTTTGAATCGTTATTTACTATAATTTTACCTCCATTTGCGATTATTAGTGTGGCACCTTTATCCACTGTTAATTGTGAGTTTGGATTTATTTCTAATGTACCGCCTAAATTTATGCTTACAAAAGACAACTCCCTTATAGTAACAATTCCAGTTTTATTGTCATCATGTCCTACTATTAATTTACCATACTCATCTAGCACAACTCCTCCTAATCCATTACAACCATGTGTAATATCCATCTGAAAATTTTCTGTATTGGCTTGCGGGTTTGCAACATCTGAAACATCACCAATTCGATCGTCGCAGTTTACACAAATAACTCCATCAGTACTTGAGCTTCCTGAAACTTCAATTAAACGTGTAATTCTATCTGTAGTTGTAGTTTTTAACCCGTTATTTTCATTCACTCCAAAGTTAAATTTTTGACTAATAATACTTGGTGTGTTATTAATATCGCTTAAATGAGAAGAAAAAATTTCCTCAAAAACCTGCATATTACTAGGACTAAAATCATGATGCAATTCATTATCAGGTGCTTCTTGAGGATCTTGATATAGACTTGGGTCTGCTGCTTTTACCCTATGAAAGGGGGTAATGCTGTTTTGAACCACTAAGGACTCATCAAATGAATTATATGGTGTGTCATACAAAGAAGTTAGGTTAAGAGCACTTACTGTTGGAATAAAACAAAAGCTTTTCACAAGATTAGGGGGACATGGAAATTGCGATTCGTCAATACCTTCTCCTGTAAATACATCTATATCATATACTCCACCAGGTGCTGCATCAAATGATGGTGAAACATTTCCAAAAGCCCTATATGAAGTTATTGTTACTCTTGCCGCACCCCACAAAACAGTAGTATAAAGTCTTCCATAATAAATATCATTATTTCCAGAAGACGCCGTAGCCTTAACCTGAAAGGTTGCTCCATTCTTAACGCCTATACTTGTTTTTATACTTATATATCCTGCAACATAACTCCAAAAGTTACTCTCAATATCATTCCAAATATAATCCTCGCAATTTTTGATATTTAATAGAAAATCGCCTGGATTAAATCCTTCTTGACCCACACCAGTTCTAGATCCACTAGCGATCGCCACATTTTTATAGGTATTCTGAGGTAATCCTAAATTGTGATATTCTTGCTGAAAACTTTCATAATCATTATGATGATATATAACCATTTGTCTGGTAGCCGGCTTATTCAATACTTCTATAGCATCAGACAGTTCTTCAATTTCGTCTCTAAATATATATTGGCCACCTACTGTCATATTCCATAAATGATTTAAAAAAAGCCTGAAGCCCCATGGAATATTAGCTCCGAGATGGGGGCTATCAAAGCTTATGTAATGTTCTACATCGTGTACTTTTTCTTCTACTTCCATGGTGCGTAGAGCATAGCGCCCTACCAAGCCTCCCATGCTTATACCAAGCAACTGATTAGGAAAACTGCTATTGTTCTTTGCTTTTTCCTCGTTTATCCATTCTATAGCTGCCATTACTGCATACGCATTCTCGCGCATGTCTCCTGCCCCTTGGTCAAAATCTAAATATACAATGTCATAACCCTGCTCCCTCAGCTCATCCATTAATTGGTAATAAAAAGGTGGCTCAAAATCCCGTTGATAAATTCTAAGGTCTTCTCTAAAATCGCGATACCATAAATCACCAAATTCGTCGGGGTTAAAGCCTTCTATGACTATCAATGGTTTTACGAGTTTATGATTGCCGCAGCCGTAGCCTATTTGAATGGAAAGCCCTAGATCTAAGCTACGGCCTGATGTTACGTATGTATTAAAATCAGGATTAAAAGAGTAGTATCCTCCAAAAGTTGAAATTTGCTGACCTGATTTAAGTGTCATTCGTGAAGTGGATACTCTTACTATACTGTTATCATAAGTGCACCGTACTTGTACATACTTACTGCCGTAGTTATTCCAAGTTATCGGTATAACTTCGTTTAAGCTTACTGTTCTATACCCTAACCTGGACGAGCCAGAACCAAACAGGTTTCAGATGATTTATTAGTTTTGCATCATGGACTTACTAACGACAACACACAGCAAAAAAATATCTGGTGTAATAAGTTGTTACGACCGGATTGTAGTTACAGGAACCCTTCCCACAATTTGTTTTAGTCAAGGCATGACCAGCTTTCTTTATCAAAAAGGAATTCGGATTTTTGACTATCCACAATTTGCTCAACCGTTGAAGGAAGAGATTCGTCAGAATGCAGAAAGAATTGCCTCTGAAAATGGTATTGAGATTGAGTTTGTTTCCAAATCCCATATTCGCAAGGAAGATTTGGTATCTAAAGTGTTAAAGAAGCGCGGAGACCATACAGGCATTGTGCATATACTCTCAGCCATGGAGTCATGTCCGAGTTACACGCCTTGGCACGATAAGAAAACTGGTAAAACCTTTTTAAAAGGCAGCCAGAGTAAGTGCTTACACTATTACTTTTATTTCATCGATGAGTATTTGGGTTTTGGCTATGTACGCGTACCCACTTGGTGTCCATTCCGTTTACAGGTATATTTTAACGGTCATAATCTACTGAAAAACCGCCTAAACGAATTAGGTGTCGGCTATACGATGATTGATAATGCCTTTGACAGTATAGAGGATTGGGAAAAAGCTCAGGAATTGGCCGACGACATTAATGTAAAAAAAATACATCAGCATCTAAATAAATACGCTAAACTATTTTGTCCAGCACACCAACATTTTGGACAAGTCTATCATTGGAGTATTATGCAGGCAGAATACGCTACAGACATTGTGTTCAAAAAGCAGGAACACCTACAGGAATTATATCAGGAACTCGTCTCTACGGCTATACACGTAGTAAAACCGGAAAACATTGCCACCTTTCTGGGGAAAAAACTCGATCCAAGGTATAAAGGCGAGGTAGGGAACAATTATAATATCCGAATAGAAGGGAGTAGAATAAAGCATTCCATGGGGAAGAATTCCATAAAGATGTATGATAAGTTCAGTAAAATTTTAAGAATAGAAACCACGACAAATAATGTGAGTTTTTTTAAACACTACAGAGAGGTAGAACATCGAAATGGCACCAGATCTAAAAAAGTAACTGCGATGAAAAAAAACATCTATAGTCTCATGCCGCTAAAGGATAGCCTCAAAGCTTCCAACCGGAGGTATCTTGAGTTTATCTCTGGCATAGATAACAAATTTCTAGGCCGCAAGAGACTTGAAAAGGTGACTCAATCTAAAGAGAATAACAATCGCAATTACAAAGGTTTTAACTTCTTTAATAAAAAGGATACAGAGCTTTTATTAGTCCTGTTAAGCGGTGAGTTTAATATCTCAGGCTTTCAAAACAAGGACATCCGAAAAAAACTCAAGTATCTCAACAGTGGGCAAATATCACGCTTACTCAAACGTCTAAGAGTGCATGGCCTGATTAAGAAGGTGGGAAACACCTACAAGTATTATCTAACTAAGCTTGGAAAACAAGTCTTGTTGACCACTGAGAAAGTAAAGGAAATGGTATGGATTCCAGCTTTGAACTATTAATTTCCTGCCAAAAAATGACAGGATTTGAATGATAAGGTACTAACCCATCGTCAAAATTAATTTCGATTTCGGTGAGCTCTTCTCCTGTATTTGTAAACATCAAAGTGCTATCTACCATGAATGATAAAGAAAATGAGGGTGTTTCAGCCGTATCGGAAAACTCAGTAATCACAGGGCATGCAACAAATGCAATAGAAGAGGTGTATGGGCTTTCGCTTTGATTAGCCTGATCGTATAGTTTACCTCCACTTTCATATATTAGCGATGTTACTAAGGCGCTGTCAGGCTTAAAATGATGATAGCTGTAGTTCATAATACCGATTGGTATGTTTGTGTCAGGGCTTATATCCTGAACATTTTCTTTCCACAGCTCTTTATTTGGCAGACTATAGACTGAAGAAATAGCGGCACGATTAAGCGTGCCGTATGAGGCCATGAAGTTTTCCCATCTGTGCAGGGTGTCGTGCTGACCAGTACCATCAAACAAGGAGATATCGATGGTAGGGAAACTTCTGTTTAACAATAAACCTGTAGTAACATCGGATAAATCGAGATGCTTAAAAAGACTATCCATTTGTTGCTCAAAAGGAATGTCAACAGAATCTACTATGGTAAGCTTGGGCATCTGTGCTTGTACTGATAGGCTTGCCAAGACAAGAGTGATCAATGTAATAAATTGTTTCATGATTGTGATGTATTAAGGGTTAGGTAATTTCATTCCAAACTTTCCACTGCTTACACGTGCAGTATCTCCATCTCCGTTGTGTAAAACAAATTCAAATGTTCCTTTAATCAACCCCACTCTTTCACCAGGTACATGAGGCACTAATTTTTCAATATGCAATTGGCCGGAAACTATTTTATCATAAAGAATTCTATGATCAATAAGGCTATCATAAACACCTCTCACATAGATGTTTTGCACTCTTAGATCTGTTTGAAGTTCAATCGTTTCAGGCTCAAGTATTTTCCTCATTACAATTCCAACAGTACTAATATCCAATATATCAGCATGGCAGTTTAGGCCATTTACAATAAGAAACCCAGCTTCAGAGTTATAATAGTCTTGTAAATAATAAGTCACCCTGTTTCCAAAACAACTGTGCATGCTTCTGCTTTCAAAATACTCCCCATTAATGTAGCAGTTAAAATAGCTACTGAATGTAGCATATGGGTTATCGTTTTCCGGTTCTTCTTCTTTTTTACAGCCAATAAAGCTAATCAAAACAAGAAATGTGCAAAGTGTTTTTAAAAAAGTGTTTTTCATAATTTACAAATTAGTAACAACCATGTATAAAACTAAAAAACAACACGTTAAGATTTTTGAAATTATTTTCGTTTAACAAACGTACGAAAAAACTTATTGGTAAAAAAATATTTAACGCTCGTGTTAGTTTATTAACTCATATTTAGTTTTTTATTTTTGCGTATTAAAATGTTATGATTATAGGGGGGGGTTAAAAGAAGATAGGCAAAATGCTGTCAATTTCATTGTAAGTTTTTCAGAGGTTTGCGCCTCGTATTTTCAATAGCAACTGCCTAAATTCAGAGGCATTTAATGGCAACAATTCGGCATTTTCTCCATCGATTAGCGTTAAATCTACATTCCAAACGATGTGATCAAAAATGAATCCCGAAGTACTATGCTGCACCAAAGGCGCAAAAACGGAATCAAAACTTGAGACATTTACCGTGTCGGTCTGCTGTGCTTTTGATATGTGAGTCTGCTCCAAAAAGCCCCTTTCTGCCAAAATCTTCCTTGTCGATAGACTTTTGAAACCTCACTTGCTCCGGTTCAAAAATTCCCTCGATTTTGATTGAAATCATCCTTTTTAGAGTGGACTCAAACCTCAATTACCATTTTAAAGGATATATTCGAAAAACATCCGCAAACGAAACCTGAATTTCGTCAGTAATTATGTGGGTGCGGAAAAATTTAAACGAAGGTCTTCATTAATCCGTTAACCACTACTTTTGACATTTACAATTTAAATTTTTAAAAATGGCAACGACTTCTGAAATAAAAAATGGTTTGTGTTTGGAACACAATGGAGAACCATATCAGGTAATTGAATTTCTTCATGTGAAGCCCGGTAAGGGAAATGCTTTTGTGCGGACGAAGTTGCGCAATTTGGATACCGGTCGGGTGCTCGAACATACTTTTCCCGCCGGAAATAAAATCAATACCATCAATGTGGAATACCGCAATTATCAATTTCTGTACAAGGATGCCGAAGGGTTTCACTTTATGAATATGGATGATTTTAACCAAATCATTTTGCAAGAGGGTTTTATTGATGGTTCTCAGTTTATGATTGACGGTATGGAGGTGATTATTTTATTCCATGCTGATGAAGAACGCCCCCTTTCCTGCCAAATTCCGCCTACTGTAGCGTTGGAAGTAACCTATACAGAACCCGGTGTGAAGGGTAATACTGCCACCAATGCTACTAAAGAAGCTACTTTGGAAACCGGTGCCGTTGTTCGCGTTCCATTGTTTATCGAACAAAATGAAAAAATCGTAATCGATACCGCTACCGGTGCCTATAAAGAACGAGCTAAAGCCTAACTGTTTTTTCCACTAATTCCCAACCATTGCCATGAAGTTCTCCCGACCCTACGATGTATCTGAATTGGCAGAAATGCTAAATTGCGATTTTAAAGGTGCTGCAAAAGCCGACGGCATGAACGAGATTCATCGCGTTGTGCCCGGCGATATTGTTTTTACAGATCACCCGAAATACTTTCAAAAAGCGCTGCGATCAGAAGCAACTGTTGTTATTATCAATGATGATTCGGTAGAAATTCCCGAGGGCAAGGCGATCTTAATCACCGATGAACCTTTTACGGCGTTCAATAAACTCATCGATTTTTTCTCTCCCATGCAAGTTCCATCCGAGCAAATTGCCACTTCGGCGAGGATTGGAAAAAACACGCTTGTTATGCCGGGCGTGTTTATAGGAAACGATGTGGAAATTGGCGATGATTGTCGTATTTATCCCGGTGCAGTGATTTTATCCGGATCAAAAATTGGCAATCGGGTAATCATTCAATCCAATGCCATTATCGGAAGTCTGGCGTTTTATTATAAAAAACGTGAAAGTCGGTTTGAACGGCTTTTTAGCGGCGGCGGTGTCATCCTTGAAGATGATGTGGAAATCGGTGCCGCCTGCACCATCGATCGCGGGGTGACGGATTTTACCCGGATTGGTGCGGGGACCGTAATTGATAATCAAGTGCAAATAGGTCACGATACCCACATAGGTAAAATGTGTCTTTTTGCCTCACAGGTGGGCATTGCCGGTTGTGTAAACATCGAGGATGGCGTTACACTTTGGGGTCAGGTAGGTATTACTAGTGGCGCCACCATCGGCAAAGGAGCGGTGGTGCTCGCACAATCGGGTATTTCTAAATCCCTGGAAGGCGGCAAAACTTATTTTGGCTATCCGGCTGAAGAAGCGCGGAAAAAGTACAGGGAAATGGCGTCCCTTAGGGTTTTGCCGGATATTATTGAGCAGTTGAAATTGGAAGAGTGATCTATTTGCAAAGACTATTTTGTGGAAATTCGTTTATAAAATTGATACCCCGCCGGCCAAAACCGCTGTAACTGCTGCCCCGCCAACCAACTCACATGCCCCAAATACAACGGAATCATTCTTAGTCCGCGATCAATCATTCGCCAAATGTCCGTCCATCGTGATGGATTTTCTCCAATTTGCGCACATTTTGGAAATTCATCGGCGTTATTTTGTCGCTCAGTCCATAAATCGTGAAAATAATTGTCGGTATGCCAGGGTTTGTTGAGTCCTATAAAGTGCAGGATTTTGGATTGCCTCTTTTTCCGTTGTAAATGGGGCGCCTTTTCCACATCGCGGGTAAAAAAGTAGAAAGTGTAATCGTTGTAAACAGGGGGTAAAGCCTTCCATTCTTTGTAGAATAAAAAGTTGAACAAAGCTTGTTCGGGAAATCGCAACACCGATTCGTAGCGGTATAATATATCTTTGGCGTGATTGAATCGTTCGGTGGAGTTGTGTTTTGTTTCAAAAACCATCACCCCGACATTGAGGGCAACTTTGCTGAGTTTATAATTCTTTTTCAGTTGATGTAATACGGCATTTCCCTTTTCATCGAGGTCTTCATCCAGCAATAATTGTCCGCGAATGTCGAGATTTCCGTTTTCTTTTCGTGCGGCAAAACCGGAAAAATTCGCCAACTTGTTGATGTCTCTCATGATGATAACATCGGTGTCCATATATACAACTTTGTCCCAGCGCTTCATCATGGGATGAACGAGGTAACATTTGTGGAAGACAATAGGCGGCCAACCATTGACATCTCTGTGAATGAGTGGTTCGGGATTAAAAATATGAATGCCCCGATCGCGAAACCATTTTAATTTTTCTTCGGGAATATTGTGTACGAATAAACCGTATTCACCCTGCCAATTTCCGTATCGGTGTGCGCTGTAAAAAACTTGCTTGGTGTATTCCAAATACCAATCGTCCGATACGAGAACGAGTATGTTTGCCATTTTGTGTTTAGTTTCTCATCTGGATTTCTACAACAAATATACAATGTCCTATCAAGAATATCCCAAATACTGGGTTATTTCAGGTTTTTATATTTTATGTGTGAGGTTCTTCTAAATTCAAAGTTTCAGTGTTGAGTCTGCTCTAAAAAGTCCCTTTCTGCCAAAATCTTCCTTGTCGGTATATTTTTGAATCGTCACTAACAGCTGGTTAGCTCCGGCTCAAAAATCCCCTCGATTTCGATTGAAATCATCCTTTTTAGAGTGGACTCAGTGTTTTTTTTGGAAAAACCACGTTTGGGCGTTGGACGTATATTTGACCTGATTTAATCTTCTGGAGAATCTGATTTTTAATTGTGATTCGGTCAATATTGATTTTCACCAGTGGTAATGCAGGTGGTTAGATTTTAGAAAAAATAAAGGATGAATTTTCGAAATTTTTTGCGCAAATATTCCGATCCGGTGGTAAGCGTAAATGAGGTAAATTTAGAACAAGCCTTACACGACTGGGTGCCGGACACACCCGGTTACGTGGTGCAAATTGGGTCCTACGACGGAAAAACCCATGATCCACTGCATCGTATCGTTTTGTCTCGCCACAATTGGGCGGTCGTTTTGGTGGAGCCGGTGCCGCAAATCTTCCAACGTTTAAAGCGCAACTATCCGACAGAGGACCGTTTCCATTTTGAGCAAGTCGCCATAAACGACGGTAAGTCGGCGCCATTCTATTATGTGGATGAAAGTGAATTACACAAATCTGGAATCTTTCCCGATTGGGCGGGAATGCTCAGCTCTTTTGATCGCAACCATATTCTCAAACACCTCGACGGGGCTTTGGCGCCTTTTATCCGTACCGTTGAACTACCCGGGATGACCCTACCAGACGTATTTAAAAAGCACAATGTCAACACGCTTCACCTCTTGCACATTGACGCGGAGGGCTACGATTGGCGCATTCTAAAGCAATTAAATCTGCGCAAATACCAGCCCGCCGTGATTTTATTCGAGTATGCCCACCTGGCCCCAAACGAAATAGAATCTGCCAAGCGTTTTTTAGCGCCTAAATATGAAATCCATGTGGTGGAAATGGATTTTTTGTGTCGGAGGAGAAAATGAAAGTCAATACAAGATAATTTTGTCTTTAATTTAAATTGTTGTATATTTGCCTTCGCGAAAGATGAGTGCTTTGTCCTGTCTCCGATTGCTGGGGTGGAGTTGTGAATTTTTCGCAAAAAATTTTAAATGATAAGTATATTTTGTCTATGATGCAAATACCACATTTGTGCTTGAAAGAATTCGTCTGCCACAAGAAACACCAAATCCATTAGATTAATTGACAAAAATCAACTGTTGACGTGGTAGAAAAAAATCAAATAAAAAGACAAAACTATCCTTTAAGTAGGTAGAATATCCGAATTGATTTGGCAAAATATTTCCAATTCTTGAAGTGTGCACATCAGAGAAAATTCAAACAAAAACACCTCCAAAATGAAAGAGCAAACAGAAAGAAATCTAACGTGGTTTGACAAGCAGGCCATCGGTTTTGATAAATCCCGTTTTGGATTAATGACCATATTTCTAACTGCGCAAAGTTGTTTTGGCTCCATAGCAGCCATGTTCGCATTACAAGCTGGACATCCTATTTTGCTCGGGGTTTGTGTTGCCGTAACGATGTCATCAAACGCGGCATTTTTAGCCCAATCTCCTGCAAAATGGTGTTTGGGCTTGTTTTATACCAGCATTATTACAAATTTTCTTATTCTCATTTTAACAATTTAAAAATGAACGATATTCAAGGAATAGATGATGTTAAACTTTTGGTGGACGCCTTTTATGGGAAAGTTCGGAAGGATAAAATACTGAAGGATATCTTTGAAAATGTTATTCAGGATCGATGGCCGGATCATCTTGAAAAAATGTATAAATTTTGGCAGACTGTACTTTTAGAGGAGCACACATATTATGGAAGTCCCTTTCTACCTCATGCAAAGCTTCCTGTTGAAAAAGAACATTTTAATAGGTGGTTGGAGTTATTTTCCAAAACCATTGATGCACATTTTTCTGGCCCACGTGCAGAAAAGGCAAAATGGCAAGGCGAAAAAATGGCCGAAATGTTTCATTTTAAAATTTCCTATTACAGTGAAAACAATTCAAAACCGCTTTTCTGATAGGGATGATTTTTTTAATCAGAAAAGGAACAACAATTAACTTTTAAGCCACAACAACAGCTGAAATGATAATAAATAAGAACATATTCCGCGGCTTGGTAATTTTGACAATTTTGCTCATCAGTTCGTGCGCCGAAAACGCAAAGGAGACAAAACCAACTGACGTTAAAATAGAACAACGCACGAGTATCAACCCGGAAATGTGGCCACATATTATGTATGGGGTAGAATTTTTCGAAAAATGGAAAGCCAATGACGGTGTAAACTTCAACATCCTTTACGATGGATTAAACAAGCACAACCGAGCGTTTATTGAAAGTTGTACCATGCGTGGAGAGGCGCACGATTTACTCCATGCCTGGCTTGATCCGCACTTAAAACTAATAAATGAACTAAAAAGTGATAGTGCGGATGATGCAATACATAAAATTCAAGCGTCATTCGATGATTTTTTTCAACGGTTTGATATAAATGATTAATAGGTTAAATTGCTCTTCTGCAAAGCAATCAACCGCCGAGGTTCTTACAGCTCACCAATACATAATTTTAATGCATACATTTCATATTCCCGTCATGGGCACCGGATATACCATTACCAGTCCAATTAAGGTTGGGAAATTCGGCATCAATTCTGTGGTTTCACTAGGTGACGACCAATTGATGGAATCTATCAGACCAAAGCTCTGTGACGAATTCGGCATTAAATTTCAGAATATTGACCAAAATGATCCTGACAAACGAGCTAAGCGAATTACAGCTTATTTAAATGTTCTTCAGGATATTATCGACTTGCAAATACAAGAAATTTATGCTAAACCCATTGATCATGTGGATATCAAAAAGTATTTTTCATTATTGCCGGAGGGGCACAGGGCAAAATTGATTTATCAGGGAGAAGTTGAATCGAGTAAATCCGGTGCGCCGTTATCTAGTTTGCTTAAATCTGAAATACGTCCCGGTCAAATCGATGTCAATATAATGACCAAATTAGATAAGGTTAATTACGATGATAATAAGCAACAATTGCCGCAAGAATACAACGACGCACATGCAGCACTTCGGGGTTTTGCGGTGAGTAAAGTCAATGGTTCTGTAGTGTTTAGCGCCGGATTAAACCCTGCACTTTACAGTTATATTCAAAACTTCTCAAACTTTTTCCCCAACTCAAATGGGACAATAGAAAAGACCGTAACCATAAAAGTAAGCGATTACCGTTCAGCATTAATTCAAGGAAAGTTTCTGGCCAAAAAAGGTGTGTGGGTCAGTGAGTTTAGAATTGAATCGGGATTGAATTGCGGGGGACATGCCTTCGCAACGGACGGGCAACTCATGGGTGAAATTCTTCATGAATTTCGTGAACTAAGAGATGAATTGCGTAAAGAGCTTTTCAGTATTTTTTCCAAATCAATTAAAGACTTGGGTTATGCTGTGCCTAAAAATCCCCCCACAATAAAATATTCTGCTCAAGGCGGTTTGGGCACACCCGAAGAGCACACCTTTCTTCTAAATGAATATAACCTTGATTCTATAGGCTGGGGAACTCCATTTTTATTTGTGCCGGAAGCGGTTGAAATTGATCAACCAACCCTTGAGTTAATTTGCAAAGCAGTTGAAAATCAGTATTATACCAGCAAGACATCTCCGTTTGGCATTCCATTTAACTCCGTAAAAGGGAATACCCAAGACGATATTAAACATCAGTTGATTTTGAAAAATCGTCCTGGAAGTGCTTGTCCTAAAAAATACCTTTCCTTAAATACCGAATTTACCGAAAAACCTATCTGTACGGCCTCGCGAGAATACCAACATAAAAAAATATTGCAATTGGAATCCATGGATCTGCCGGAAGGTAAGCGTAAGGCAGCTATCAATGAAGTGAAGGAGCGCGCCTGTATTTGTGTGGGGTTAAGCAATTCGGCTATGAAGAATTATGGCGTTATTTCAAAAAAGGATGGAACAGGAGTTACCATTTGTGCCGGCCCCAATGGCGCGTATTTTAATCGTATTATGACTTTAAACGAAATAGTTGATCATATTTATAATCGGAAGACGGTTATTTTATCGGCTAACAGGCCAGGCATGTTTCTAAAAGAAGCGTCAATGTATCTGGAGAATTTTTCAAAACAATTGTTGAATTTTGACAAGGAAAATAGAAGGGAGGTAAAACACATGCAATCCGTGCGGAACAACCTAATCAAGAGTTTAAAATACTATAAAAGTCAATTTGAAAATCATCAATCACAAGGTGCAAATGCCATTCGTGATATGATTGTTCAGGCAAATGCTTATATTGCTTCGGTTAATGCATTGGCGCATAATTACGGTGTGTTGTAGTCTATGCTGTGATTTCAAAAAGTTTAAAAAATTCAATTGACTTATTCAAAAATACAGCGTAACTACCCGTATATTAATTTCATATAAATTTTATTTGGGTTCTGTCCATCACTCAGTTATCGGATACTTTATAGACAAACAATAAAAAGGACTTTTAGGAGCAGACTCAATAATGGAAAGGTCTATTCGACTCCAAGTTTTAGGGTTAAATATCGGCAGCCAATAAATTTCGATTCGCCTACCCAAGCCATTTGGTATGGGTTATTGATAGTGACTATATACAAGCAATAAACACCATTCGCCCCCCGCCAGAGATTGCAGCAGGTAACTCCCAGCACTGGTTACGTTTACCCTTCCAGCATCCACTGCCAAGCAGGAATTGCCTCTATATGTCCTTCTTCGACTTGGATGGTGCGTAATTCATTAAAGGTGACGATGTAACCGGTTTGTATATCAAACATTTTCATAGCCTGGCGCAGGGCGCTGACTTCCCTTTGAAATGTCTCTGAATGTTCCAGACTATAGCAAACTTGAAAAAGCAAATTTTGGTCGGGAACGTAAAAATCAACTTCGGTTTTGCGTTTCAGGAAAAAGGGTTGAAGCCCCTTTCGGCGAAGGTGTATATAGACTTGATTTTCTAAGAGTTTGGTATCTTGATCGTGAATAAATAGCCCAAGCAAACCAGTATCTAAAAAGTAGTATTTTTTATTGGTTTGTTTTTCGGCAAACTTGCTGTGAAAGTTGGAAATCGAAGCAATTAAGAATGAAGATTCTAAATACGTCAAATAATCAAACAGGGTGTTGTTTCCGATCGACACTCCGGTAGATTTAATGAGGTTTTTAATACGATTAACGGAGGTTTCATTATTTACACTTTGGGCTATTTTCTTAACCAAGAGCTTTATTGTGTGGGCATTAGACACATTGTAGCGTGCGATTAAATCGCCATAAAACAGTTTTTGATACACACTGGAAAGGAAGTCGCGTTTGTTTTCAAACTTCAACAATTCGGGAAACCCTCCAAATTTGAGATATTGCTCATAGGCACGGATGATGGCAAATCGGGTTTTACCGTGGATGGCATTCTTTCCAAATTCAATATGTTCAAAGCGCAAATACTCACGAAAGGATAGCGGAAGCACTTCTTTATCGACAAACCGTCCGCCCAGCGTAGAGGCTATTTCAGAACTCAACATTTCTGCATTACTGCCGGTTATGTAAACGCGGTGTCCTTCATCGGAAAGTCGGCGTGCAAATTTTTGCCAATTGGGAATGTTTTGAATTTCGTCTAAAAAGACAATAGGCTGCAAATCGTATAGCTCGTGGTAAGCTTCCATAATGATATGTAAATCGGCACTCGTTACCTCCAACAATCGCTCATCTTCAAAGTTGATCATTAATACACGTTCCAAGGCATTATCATCAGCCATTGCTTTGATGATCTGGTATAGAAAATACGATTTACCAGCCCTTCGCAAACCAGTAAATACATAATTTGCCTCATTTTCAACATGTAAATCCCTTTGATTTACATGTACGGTTTTCAGCCATTCTTGCTTTTCAATGATGATTTGTTTGAATAATGACTTCATATATCTTTTTAATAAGACAAATATACGTAAATTTTTCTTGTCTAAGAGATAAAATAATTGTTTTCAAATTGAAAATATATATTTTGCCATTTAGACGTTTGTTTTTTAGTAGTAATTCCCCATACACCATTTGCATTCAAACATGCAGAGCAAATTTTGATGTTGGATACAACTTATCAGAAAAATGGATGCTCCTTAGCGGTTGCGGAATGCAAACATTAACTTTACGGTTTAATTATGATGACAATTCATATCGTTACAATGGATACCGCAGCACTATTCCCTTTGGTTTTCGACGATATTACGACCCAATTTCTCTCCCCGCCAGAGTCTTTATGGGACTTGGTGGGTATTATACCTTCGACCATGATGCGCCCCTAATTTCAGATGCGTTAGGATTTGAAGCTGAAAATGTCATTAATGGGTTTGGGCTATTGTCAAATTTAGGGATTACGTATTCAACCCCTGATGATAATTCGGGGTTTACACTTTCTTACAATGTACTTGGTGATTTGTCTGGAAATACCCTGCGTATGACCTCGGGCTATTTTTTGTTTGGGTTGTATTTTAATCCTTTTTGATCGCACACAAAACAATTGAGTCCACTCCGGATGATTTCAAACAAAATCGACGCGAAGGCTTAAAACTCCACTTCCAGCAATTCCCGCTCCACCAAGATAAAACCTAGGGAGATTCCGGTCGCTCCTATGGAGTTTAAAGGGATAATATTAAAAGGATTCTGGACGCGAATTAGAATATCACTAAATGAATGGTATGTTTGAGGCTTTTAAAATTGGAGAAAGCAATAACGAATATTTAAAAGCGTTTTACACTGGTTCCTAAAAAAAGCAATCAGTGTTTAATATTCAATCATCATTTACATACATGAAAACATTATTCTCATTTCTCTATTTGACATTATTTCTTTTCAGTGCCAATGCGCAACTTTTCACTCTTGTTGATAAGGATAAAACACCCATTGAATTTGCCAATGTGTTGTTTTATAATAATGATTCATTGGTTGATGGAACATATTCAGCCACTAAAGGGGAGGTGCATGTAAGTTCTCGATTGAATTTTGATAGGGTTGTTATTTCACACCTTTCGTTCAATGATACAGTGATTGACAAAAATGTCTTAACAAAAACAGTTGTGTTGAGCCGGGATAAAACAATGCTTGAAGCAGTAACCGTAACTTCTGGAAATAAACAGTCTTTCAGTTATACTGGCGAAGTGCTAATGAAAAGGTCTAATACAAGTATGTTGGTTGAAAAAAGCCTTTCTTTACGAGTTCTTATGCTATTTAATCCTGAGTATAATGCGGAAAAAAGATTAAAATCATTTGTTTTTCACGCTAATCGAAAGAATGCACATGAGCCCTTTTATGTAAAAGTGGTGTTTTTTGAAAACAATGAAGGAACCCCCGGAAAACAGATTCCAGTCGAGGTGATTACACCAGTAGTTAAGCAGAAAAACAACCGAATTTTAGTAAATCTTGAAAATGAGAACCTCAGGTTGCCAATTACCGGTTTCTTTATTGGTATTGAATTTATTGGAACGGAAGAAGATCTTTTGCAGGCAGATGTAGATTTTAATGATAGCGAAAGCTTTCTGGATTTAATGGTTAACATAGTAGATTTTAATCAAACAAATGCTACTCTATTTCAGTCATCACTTTCTACGGAATCGAACGGATGGATTTCTGATGGTGATTTCTTTGATGGGTTTAATGAGGGAGAAGTTTTAGTCCCGATATTTGGGATTGAGGTGTTTGATTGAGTTAATGCACTTGTATTAACAGGTAAAAAATAGATGTTGGCCAATAGATTTGATGCAGCAAACTATGTCTTTTAAGTACAGGATTTTGGTTGAAATATTTAAGTATAAAAACGAAACCATTTTCAAGTGATGCAAAATTGGTGTATATTTGCACCAAATATATTTAACATGGCACGTCAAAGTATAACACTCACAAAGCCCAACGACGAGTGGCTTAAAAGTCAGGTGGATAATAACGAATATTCCAGTAAAAGCGAGTTGGTCAATGATTTGATCAGGCAAGCCCGAAAGCAACAAATGCACATCGATTGGATAAATACCAAATTGGAGTTGGCAGAGCAAAGTGGATTTACCAGTGCAGACAAAGAGGAGATTTTGAAGGAGTCAAAATCAATGCTCGATGGCTAAATTCCGTTTGAGTATTATCGCTAAACAAGATTTGATTCGAATCCATCAGTATTGTGTTAAGCAATTTGGATCAGCCCAAGCAGATAAATACTTCGACACCCTTTTTGATTATTTTGAGGTCATTTCTCAACGTCCATATTCTTTTGAATCTGTCGATTATATAAGAAAGGGATATAGGCGCTGTGTGTGTGGTTCGGACAGTATTTTCTATCGCATTGCTGAGGATACAATGGTTGAGATTATGGCCATTGTTGGCATGCAGGATATCAATAGCATTTTTGAGTAGATTGTAAAAATATCTATCTGGTGTACTATGAAGTCGCTATTTTAAACGGTTCGATTTGCCACCAATAGTTTTGATGCGACCACCAATAGGTACGGTATATTGGTAGAGCCAAACGCCCAATACTTGTCACGCCCCTCCCGCCAAGGATTCCCGAAAGCGTTCGGCACCTCGTACCGCGGAAAGCCCGGTCCCGCCCAAATGAATGCTGATTTGTTACGGGGAGGTAGTGGCGGGAGGAGGCTAAATGATTCATAATCTATTGATGATATGCATGTACCGCTACTCACAAGTTGATGATATAAGTGTGCCTCGGTATAGCCCTCAGGGACAAAACATACGGAATTACACTCCACCTGCATATTTAAAAATTGCAGTGATTTTCAAGCCGATTTAAAGCAAAAATAGATGCAAGGTGGATTGAACGATTTACATGAAAAGACTTAAAACGCCATTTCCAGCAATTCCTCTAATCCACAAACCTGTATGTTGTCGGCAAGGGGGTAATTACCTTTTAATGGTGTGATTACAAAAAGTTTTTGAGGGTTCAAATCATCCAAAGCATACTTCATACTCTTACTGATAGTCGGGGTTCCGCTCATTTTCACCTCAAAGGCATACACAACGGTATTTGCTTTTACTGCCAATAGGTCCACTTCTGTACCATCTTGTGTTCGGTAAAAGTAAAATGAATAACCACTTCCAAGATGTTCGATGATTTGTTCGATGCAATAGCCTTCAAAACTAAATCCTGAAATGGGGTTGGCAAGGAGTACATTCAAATTATCAATATTGAGCAGAGAATGTAATACGCCACTGTCGCGATAATAGATTTTAGCTGATTTAACAAGGCGCTTTTTTACATTAGTAAACCAGGGTGGTAATCGCCTTATCAGGAATGCGCGCTCAAAATAGTCAAGGGCATTTTTTACGGTAGGCATACTCACTCCCAAAGAACGGGCGATTGCACTGCTATTTTCTGTTTGGCCGTGTTGGTGTGCAAGCAATTGAGCCAAACGTCTAAGGTCTAAGCTGTTTGAGTTAAGTCCCAACATCGGCAGATCACGCTCAAGATAGGTTTGAATAAAGCTTTGATACCAAAGCCTTTTAGCGTTCACCTCATCGTAAAGAAACGGTACCGGAAAACCACCAAATGTCCAGTGAAGCATGACCGTTGCGCGGTCTTTTACCTCTTTGTACAAAAAAGGAGTGAGTTCTTCATAATAAATGCGGCCGGCTAAAGATTCAGAGCTTTGGCGCATCAGGTTTGGACTGGCAGAGCCTAGCAGAATAAACCTTGCTGGAACGCGGTGTTCATCTACCATACTGCGAATAATGGGAAACAACTCCGGCATGCGTTGCACTTCATCAATCACAATCAATTTTTCGTGGTTTTGAGAAAAGAAAAGTTCAGGATTACTGAGCTTTTGCGAATCTGAAGGTCTTTCTAGATCAACAATCTCTGCTGGTTTGTCTAGATTCGAAATGAGCATGTTAGCCATTGTTGTTTTCCCCACCTGTCGTGGACCAATGATGCCAACAACAGGAAAAACCTGAAGCAGCTTTTGTATTTTATCGTGTTTTATTCGGGTAATCATCCCTGCAAATTTAAAACAAAATTTTAAATTTGCAGGGATTAATGATTTTGATTGTCCCCCAGGTTAAAACTGAGGAGATTATTTCGGTCGCACCTACGTAGCTTTTATGGGGCGGCTCATTCTGATGTGGAGTGTGACAGGAGACTAAGGATTCATGTAATGGTTCAGGGCACTCACTGTATCTGAGAAAAGCCCGGGCCCGCCCAAACAAAAGCTGACTTGGTGCGGGTTAGTAGAGGTGG
Organism: Cryomorphaceae bacterium; assembly: GCA_020832345.1. GTDB lineage: Bacteria > Bacteroidota > Bacteroidia > Flavobacteriales > Schleiferiaceae > CSBr16-58. The sequence continues at coordinate 19,237 of JAFIEY010000203.1, forward strand.
CACTCGGCTTTGAAATTACGTAAAATCTCATGCAATACTATGATCATATAAATGCTTAGTAATTTTTTTGAAAAAAACATCAAATAAATTTGGTCATGTCGTGTTTTTTTTGCTTTGTCGCGTTAAATGTTATTTAGTGGCCACAGTGATGTTTAACCATCTGGCAACTTGATGGGCAAAGTGCTAAAGTTGCGCAAACAACTTAAATTTAATTAAAATGAAAAAGTTACTATTTAGTTCTTTGATAGGATGCATTATGTTTGCATCTTGTAGCAAAGAAGACAATTTGTCGCTTGATCCAAACGATTCATCTAATATGGAAATGTCATTACAAATTCCAAGCGTTTATGATGTTTTTGGAGAAGTTGGCGAAATTGAATTAGCGGATCAAGCATACATCGATAATTCAGCAAGATTTCCGGGCATGGCTAACAGCGATTTCTTTACCCTGTACCTTTTGCATGAAGCTGCAACAGGTGAAATTATAGAGGTTTATGATGAAGATGAAGAATGGGATGATGAACCTGGGATTGAATTCCAGTACAAGTGGAAAAAAGTCAAAGGTGATTCATTTACAACTGTAGCATGTCCAAAGTCTGGGAAAAATTGTGCAACTGCTACTACTACAAATGGCGCTTGTGCCTTGATTAAAAAGAATTATATTTTTTAGTTTTCATATTAACGCGCTCTAAATGAGCGCGTTAATTTTAAAATAATTTTTATGAATGGATTTAGGAAGTTTAAGATCATTTTTATTGTCTTCATTGTTGCAGCATGTAATTCGCATGAAGCTAATCAAATGATTTTGGAATCCTTTTTTGACATTAAGGATAGCGCATACATTGACATTAATATGCCGTACAATTTTGCAGCTTCAAATTTACAGGTAATTGAAAAGTCTGACGGCAAAGAGTATTTATTAATTAATGATATGCAGTATTTTAAAATTTTTGAAATAGACCTTGATCAAAGAAAATTAAACAGGATTATCGATTTAAGCGCAATAGAAAACTTAACATACCGAAGTTTTCAATTTTATTATATTAATGATGACAGTATCCTTTTGTTTCGGGATCCTATATTTGATCGGCATTACATGGATAATGCCTTTGTTTTTAGTAATTCAGATGGCGAACTGTTTGGGGAGGTTGATTTATCGGGCTCTTCCTTTAGATTAAAAGGACAAAACAATGTGGATTCAGGTATCGGCATAATTGATAATTATGTACATCCATTTGCAATTTTTGAAAATAATATTGTTTTCGCTATTTCTCCATTTAAATCAAATAATCTATCTTTCTCAGAAAGGAAAAAATTTAGAATTCCATTATTTGCTGGCTTGTTGAAAAGCAAAAAAGCTTATAATTATTTTGAATTGCCTCATCCACCTAAAGAGGACATTCTAGTTAACTATACTGATGAGCAGCAGTGTTTCTCATACACTTTTTCTCCAAACGGAAAATTGTATTTTTCTTATGGATTTGAAAGTGCCCCGAGTTTTTTTGACTTAAGGACTAATACATATTTCAATTCGAAAGGTGTTAAATCAAGTTTTAATTTAACAACACCGCCTATTCCTTTAGATGAGGATTTAGATGAGGATGATTTTCCATTTGGGAATCACACAACTAATTATTTTCAAATGTTTTATGATAATAATAATGAAGCTGTTATTCGTTTAGCGTATCTGCCATTTGAAACTAATGATTTATCTGAGAATAGTTTATTTGAATTGCGGAATAGGCTAAGGGGCTTTTCCGTGTTTTCAGATGACTTAAGGCTTCAGGCTGAGGGAGTAGTTCCCTTGTGGTTTGCCGCATCATTCTCTAATCCTGTTAATACTAAACAAGGGTTGGTTACGCTAATGAGGGATTCAACATGTGCCACCTGTATTCCATTAGCCTTTTTTGAAGTAAAAACCAAACCCGCTACTACAGAGAAATGGCAAGCCTTAAAAGATAGTTTGAATAATTTTACAGATGAATTCGTGCAAATGAAACAAAACGAAGATGACCAAAGGTTAGCAGATCTTTTTGGAGATGACCCAACCGTTGTATTAATGCTCCCTGCCTATGGTTGTCCGGCTTGTATCATGGGTTACTTACATAACTTGAATGAAAACATAGATAAATTAATTGATCAAGATTTACTGATCATCATTGGCAATTACGACTATGGTGATACGGAAGAAGTAATTGCAAACTTAGAATCGAACCTCTCAAATTTAATCGTCATGGATTTGGATGACCTAAGTGATATTTTTCCAATTGGTGAGCAAACCCCTATTTTGTTTAAATGGGATGGTACGATGAAACTGCATAAAGTTACCTTGGGAAATTCACCTAAGAGTTTATTTTCTGAAATCGATTCATTAAGGTTGGCTAATTAGTGCTTGTCAATAAACTCAAAGTGGCTAGGCTAGTAAGTTCAAGAGCAATGTTGGCGATAGTTGAATATCAAATCATTTTAGATAGTAAATTAGCTAAATTTTCTTAATATTAGGGGGCTAGCTAGCCATTATAAAGATTTACTTTTCAATTAATTCAAATTTGATTCTACCGAAAAATTATCTACTTTTGTTTTTGAATTTATAGCTACTCGTAATAGTTCTTTAAGTGAGATTAATAATCCTGCCAATAATAGGGGGCTTACCACTTACCAATATAAAAACCCTTTTTGATCATATGAACCATTTACTCTTTTTCAATAATTCAAAATGGTTTTTCAGAGGTCTAATGGAATTCACTTTTGTTTATTCTCGCGTGTATAAAGCTTTTTTAAATGTGGCTTTCATTACCATTATTCTATTTGGCCATTCATTATTGGCGCAAGAGAAAATGAATAATTTGTCTGTTCTATTTGACGGGCTTGAGCATCAAATTGGCATAAATTATCACCGGAATTTGAATCCTTGGTTTGGGTTTTCCGTTACTTCCAGATTAATGCCTTATTCCTATGTTGCTGATGGTGGACATTCAGTGGGAAATGATTATCTGGATGGTAAATACAACATTACGCATTTTAACGGAACAAACTATACCCTCGCAACACCACGAAATGAACTCTTTTATCCCGGTGAACATTATTATGGAATTGCGGAAGGCGGCACAAATTTCAGTGTTGGTTGTGGGTTATTTGTGGAAAAGAGAGCATTGTTTGTCCCTAAACTAAATGTTAGACTGACATCCTACCTTAACATTCTAAGGCAAAATAGTTTAGTCAATACGGGTAGTACAACAGGGCTATTTAAAGACCAAAATGATGTTGAATACATGATAAATTATTATCACTTTCAATATGAACGGTTTTGGACAAGACCTTATTTCTCCTTCGAATTTCAGATTGATTACACGGTTTATAGAAATCTTTATACCGGGATTTCGCTTATTTACAACGCGACTGATATTCGTTCTTTCCTAATTGAGTCATTTGGCTACTTTGTCGTTGGTGTTCGTTTTTAGTTTAATCTTTTTACCAAAACATATAAAATATTTTTTTATGGCTGTTGTCACTCGCAACCATTTCACTTTAAGTAATTCGAATTATTTTTCCATATCTCTTTTGAAAAGTGCATTTGGATGGAAAGGTGTACATATTATGGCTTTTTGGGTTTCAGTACTTTTTGGATTATCATCACCCGACGTTTTTGCCCAAAAACACGGTGCAATTTCATTTGGTTTTGGTGGGGGCAAATTTGTTGATGATCAAATGAATGGCATGGGAATGAATATTTCAATCCAAAGTCCGTATTTGCTAAAACCTGAAAAAATATTTTTAAAAATAGGAAGAAGCAATTATGCTGCCGAGGGAAACAGAAATTTTAATTATGACCCCTCTAGACTTTATCCATTTTCGACAAATGAATTTCAGGATTTCTTAGAGTTTAATAATGGTTTTCAGAATCCGGACAGCTGGAAGCCAATTGGCTACAGAACTTCGCAGTCTTCTCATACCTCATTTGAACTCACGGTGAACAAAGCCATGGATTTTGGCAATAAACATCGTATTGTATTAGGTTTAGGCGTTTTCCGCGCCCGTATTCTGCAACACTTTGTTGTGGAAAGCATAGATTTGGAATTATTGTATTCGAATCCTTTTAATCCAGACAATAAAGATTTGATTTACCATATTCCATTTACACAAAATTATCGATATTACCACATTATTGGAAATCTTCAATATCATTTCCAAGTTTCAGATTCCGTTTTTTTACTTGTAGATGCGCAATATTTTCATAAAGAATCACCATTTTCCGGAAATCTGTTTTTTAGTTTAGGCATGGGTGTTAGCCTATAAGATGATTGTTAATGTATAGATATTAAGTATTGAGTCTGCTCTAAAAAGTCCCTTTCTGCCAAAATCTTCCTTGTCGGTAGATTTTTGAATCCTCACTAACAGCTGGTTAGCTCCGGTCCAAAAATCCCCTCCGCGTCGATTTTGATTGAAATCATCCTTTTTAGAGTGGACTCAGTATTTGTTGTCCTGAAGAACAACAAAATTTCAAATTTGGTCTGACTTAGGTTCGTTTCTCTTTCCAAACAACTCAGGACTTCGTTTTTTTCTTTAACGTTTCTGATTTTTTTAATGTCTGAAACTTCAATACCCCCTGCTCCATCTTGAATTGAAGTAAAATGCGCAGGTCGGATATTGGGAAATTTCAAAGTAGTTGATGTGAGCTATAGACGTCAAGCAAGCTACCCAAGTTTTGACTTTTATCTGGGTACCTAATTGCGCTTTTGGTGGCAGTCACAATTCGAACCCCCCAGTATTTAAATACCTTTTAATTTTGATTTTGGGTGAATACCATTGTTGATCATTTGGCGCATTTTAGTGCGCTCGATAATTTGCATGGCAACTGAATCTGCTGATATTTGTATGTGAAATGTGTCGGTTGAAAAATGTTCGCTATGTTCCCACTTGTCTCCAATACCAAGTTCAATGGATTCATTATCATGAACAAAATGAACAGATCCATCACTGGAAATTTTATCTATCTGCGGTGCTTCAAAATCACTGTGAACGTTAAAAGAATTACAACCATTTTTCCCGCCTTGTGAGCCAAAAACCGTCATAAACTTTGATAAAACCACCATTTTAACATCATCAATCCGGGGCAGTGGATTCAGAACATGGTCATTATTGAGTTGGAGATCTTTACTTTCCCGATCGTATTCATAGTGTTGAAGGCAAGAAACCGTTGGTGGTGGAGGCATTGGCGGACCTTCCAGCAATTTCAAAATGAAGAACTCATGAGACTCGATCAGAAAATAGGCATTGTCAGATAACTGCAATTCATCTCCTTTAGACTTGGAGCATGCCATTGCAATCATTAGATACAACATTGCGGATACAAAACTCAAAGTTTTTCGCTTCGCACTTCCTTGGTCGCCGTACTTGAATTGCTTAAAAAAGGTTTTCATGGTTATAAAATTTAATTTTTGCTGTCAGTTAACTTATCCCGATTTATTGGAAGCCTGTCCAGCCCAAGCGAGAGAATCCACTTTTGAACGTTTTTACGGCGTGAGATCACTTTTCTCGTCTGGGTTTCAAAATTACCTAGAAATTGAACATTTCTGCAAATATAAAATTAAATTTTATGTTTTCAGAGATGGTATTGCTGAATATAGAATCAAGGCAAGTTAGACTTAATCAAAGCATATTGACTTTATTTACAGCCACTAAATAACATGATATTTCAAAGATGAGTCTGCTCTAAAAAGTCCCTTTCTGCCAAAATCTTCCTTGTCGGTAGATTTTTGAATCCTCACTAACAGCTGGTTAGCTCCGGCCCAAAAATCCCCTCCGCGTCGATTTTGATTGAAATCATCCTTTTTAGAGTGGACTCAAAGGTTAATCGCAATTTTAATCTTTTTGTTCTCTTTGCTATTGATTTTTACATCGTTGGATATATATGGACAAAGCAAAACCGAAAAGGACATTCAAACCTCCAGGAATATTGGATTGGGATTTGGCGCGATGGGGAATTACACTATTGACAATGATCATCCAAACATTTACTTTATCAGAACCCATGTGCGCTCATACTTCGAGTATTCTATAACAAATCGCCATGAAATAGGTGTTGTGGTTGATGCTCGCTTTCTACGCACAAATATTGGTTACGAAGAGAACGTAAATGGTTTAGGAGGCGGATATTATTATCGCTATAGTTTTACTAAGCTTGATCCATTAAAGGCAATTTAAAAAAATCTTAAGTTTTCTTCTATTCTTTTCATTGAATGGATGCCAACATCCAAAAAAATTAATCGATTTCACCTGGGTGTAAATTTCGGTACAGGACACGCCCTTCCCTTTAGTTTTATGGGGCAAAGAAAGTGATTATTTGCGATTACCCATTGTTGGTTAGGTCTTTCAAAACAACATCATTCATTGCAATGCCAGCTACAGCAATATTGGTTGGGACAAATCATGTATTTTCAAAGTTGAAGCCATGTAATTTCAAAGTTGAGGTCGTGTAATTTCAAAGTTGATTTTTGTAATACAAACAAAAACAGTATATTTGCGTCAAAATAAAAATTATTATGAGTGCCAATAGAAATGTTATTCAACAAATGGAGTTTTTTGCTAAAAAATATCCCGTATTAGCGCTCACCGGTCCTCGTCAATCCGGCAAAACCACCCTCTTGAAAAATCAATTTTCTGACTACACGTATGTGAGTTTGGAAAACCTCGATAATAGAAACTTTGCGCAAAAAGATCCCAATGGTTTTTTAAAACAGTACAATAAATATGTGATTTTGGATGAGGTTCAACGTGTGCCTCATCTTTTCTCGTACCTGCAAACCAAGGTAGATGAAGACATGATTATGGGGCAATATATTTTATCGGGCTCCCAAAACTTTCATTTAATGCATAATATCACCCAAAGTTTGGCCGGTAGGGTGGCTTTGTTTAAGCTGCTGCCCTTTGATTGTGAAGAAATGGAAGCCGCCGGATGGCTTGATGATGATTATGCAGTTAATGTTCAACGAGGGAGTTACCCGGCAATTTATGATCGCAATATTCCAGTCAATACTTTCTTTTCCAATTACGTGCAAACCTATGTTGAGCGCGATTTGTCCGAAATCATCAACGTAAAAGACCTCAAGCAGTTTAGAAATTTTATTTTCCTGTGTGCAGGTCGAGCAGGACAACTCCTCAATTTAAATGCTTTGGCAAATGCCTGTGGTGTGTCCCAGCCAACGGCCAAGTCATGGATATCGGTGTTGGAAGCCAGCTATGTGATTTATCTCTTGCAACCTTATCATGGCAACTTCAACAAGCGAATTACCAAAAGGCCAAAGCTCTATTTCTACGATACTGGGTTGCTTTGTTATTTGCTCAAAATTCGTGATGCCGAATCGCTAAAAACCAGTCAGCACAAAGGTAGTTGTTTTGAAAACTACGTCATCAACGAGTATATGAAGCAAAACCATCACCACAACCTCCATTGTGATTTTTGGTTTTGGAGAGACGCTGCCGGTCACGAGGTGGATTTAATATGGCAGCATACCGAGAAGATCAACATAGTAGAAATCAAAGCCTCGGAAACCATCATGCCCGATATGTTTAAGGGCTTAAACTATTTCGAAGCGCTAAAACCAGATTTGATAAACAGCAAAACGCTCGTTCACACTGGGAATTTTAATCAAGAAAGATCCGATGCTTCGGTGAAGAGTTGGCGGGCAATAAAAGAGGAGGTTTAGCTAAATAAACAACAACATAGCTATCGGGAGGAACCCACATTTTGATCATTCTCCTGTGTGAGAAACTCTGTTTTCATGTGGGGTTCGTATGAATTATGTGGTGTAAATTTATTTGTCCAAAAGATTCACACCACTTTAGTTCGAATAGGTCACTTGTAAATGGCGTCATTTTTGATAGCAGGTTTTGTTATTATAAAAAAAAAAATCAGCGAATACCAATTAGGAAAAATGAGGTGCTACCGAAGTAATTTGATAACCAGAAAGTAATCTAAGATTATTTTCGCAAAAATTTATCCTATGAACAAAACATACTTGATGCTTTCGCTTATTATTTGCACTTGTGCACATGGTCTGTTTGCACAAGAAACTGAACAATCACCTTCAGACCTTAAACGTTTTTCGTTGGGCTTAAACTTGGGAACAGGGCACGGACGAGCAATGTATTTCAACAATCAAGCAATAAATGACTTTGGATATGCTTCCTTGTCTTCTTCGGGTGAACAAGGAGCGCCTTTATATCCATTGGCACGAATATGAAATTCTAGAAATCAACGAATATTTGTTGGGTCCACTCCAAAAAGGATGATTTCAATCAAAATCGAGGGGATTTTCGGATCGGAGTTTACTATTGGTTAATGAGGATTCGAAAATCTACCGACGTGGAAGATTTTGGCAGAAAGGGACTTTTTGGAGCAGACACACGGCTTGGTTTTTTATAATTGCCTAGTCCTCCACCAACTCAAAAGTTTTAACTCCACATGATAAAAAATTTTACAAGCACTAAAAGGTTATTTCACACTTTAAAAAGCCCATTACATCCGTTAAAAATATTTTCATTTTATACATCCATTATTCTATTTGGTCATTCATTATGGGCGCAAGAGAAAATGAATATTTAAAGTAAATGACGGAATTTTCAACCGTGCCCTAAAACCTTCGGTAAGGGCAGGCATAGCGAAGCTATCGGAATACTTTTTAAACAGGCACAATTTAAGATTATCAAAATGAATCCTCCAGTAATGGCCTACCACAAAAACTGTTTCGCCCAATCTGAAACCGCCTTTTGGGGATATTCAGCCGGATTGTCGAGATGATTTTTGACGGCTTGGGCTAAAGCATCTGCTGAGGTGAAGAGCGGGACAACACCTCCGGTTACTTCTCGCATCACCGGGTGGTCGTTGGCAATGACTGCTGTTCCCGAAAGCATGGCTTCCACCACCGCCATCCCAAAGGTGTCGCCCAGAGTGGCATAAACAAATAAATCACACTGCGATAAATATCCCGGCGCATTGGGCAAAACACCCGGAAAATGCACACGATCTAAAATTTCTGCGCTTCGACAAATACGCATGCACGCCTCGTAACTCTCAGATTTTGGGGTGTATCGGTTGGTGATTCCGCCGGCAAAGACGATATGAACATCGGGGTAAACTGGCAGCACCTCTGCCATGGCTTTGCAAATGGTTTCCTGGTCGCGGGTGGTGTTGTAAAAATTGCCTGTACTCAGCAGCAATCTCGTGTTTTTGGGGATGCCGAGTTTCTGCCTGAGATTATCTCCATTGGGATTCAAACGACGCGAATGTACTTTGTTGTGTACCACGGCTATTTTTTTCGTGGAATACCCCGCCTGTGTTAGGGCTTCGCGTTGCGCCCGGGTGGGTGAAATTCCAGCATCTGCAAGTTTGGCCAGCATTTTTAAGGCAAGATTGTCTTGTCGGTTGCACACGTTGGGATGCACGTGAAAGTACTGAATGTATTTGATGCCGGTTCCACGGGTTGCCAACCAGGCCGTAACGCCTTCGGAAGTGTGGTGGGCGTGGACTTCGGTTGGGTTAATACGAAGTAAATGTTGTCTCAATTTCCATACGGCAAAGGGATCTAGCCATGGCAATTTTTTTGGTAAAAAGGTGGTGTTGAAGGCGTCAAAATCCTTTTTCATGGCACCGCTGCCCAAGCAGACTAATGATTCATCTTGTTGGTTTTCCGCTGCGTGTTGCAATCGGTCGAGCAATACGGTTTGAATGCCGCCCACGTCGAGGTCTTTTAAGATGTGGACTATTCGGCTCATATTTGATAATGTGGTAAAAGGTTTTTGAGAAACTGATCCGCTAAATACGGTTTGGTCATTTGATGGGCATTAGCAACCAGATCCGTTCTGGTTTTTGTATCCATCAGGTTCTCAATGGCTGTGGCCAATTGACCGGGGGATTTTGGCGGAACAAGCATGGCATTTTTGCCCTGCACCAAAACTTCGTTCATGCCGGGTACGTCGGTGGCGATGATGGCTGCGCCGCACAACATGCCTTCCAGATGCACCATGCCCACTGGTTCGCGATGTGAAGGCACGATTAAGATGTGTAGCCGATGGTAAAAATTCGCCATTTCGTATATCATGCCGTGGTAGTTTGAGCGAATGTTTTTTGGCAAAATCTGCAACGCTTTAGTTAGTTTGGATTCATCCGGACCGACACCGGCAATATGCAATTGGAATTTGGTGTCTGGGAATTTTGTGGCAACGAGGGATATCGCCGACAATAAATCCCGCCATCCTTTGTGTTTGGTAATCCGTCCGGCGAACCCAATTTGCAATGGCGAATCGGGTAATTCAGGTTTTTCTCCGGGGATGATGGCCGGGGGATTGTAAATGACTGCGATTTTTTCGGATTTAAGGGGGGTCTTTTTTTCAACGGCATTTTTTACCGCTTTCGAGCAGCAGATAACCTTATCGATTTGTGATTTGCCCAACCAGTATGCCGGAAGATTATTGGGCTTGGCATCCATGATGTCGCCCTGTTCGTGAAAAATGAGGTGGAGGTTGGGAAATCGTTTTTTTGTAAATATCCCTAATGTTTGACTCTTCGGTAAATGACAATGCAGGATTTTGATGTTTTCCCTTTGAATGCATTCCCGAATGCCCTTCCAGGCTGCGGGAAAGTCCCATTTTCCTCCGGTATTGATCAGGTAAATGTTGGGATGCTCTATATTGATCATTTCCGGGGTACGTCGCAAAACCAATACATGATGGTGATCGCCTGATTTTTCTGCAATCAGTCGTACGACTTGTTGTGCGCCTCCCAGCCACAAAGTATCTATGATGTGGAGAATGTTAGTCATTAAACATGGCACTTTCGTATTGGGGCATGATGTTGTCCCAATTGTATTTGTAGATAAAATCCCGGTGTGCTTGTCGGCGCAATTCCAAATCGGGTGGATTGCTAATAAACGTCATTACGGTTTTTGCAAGGGCTTCCGGGTTGACTTCGCAAATGGATCCCAATGGGGAGTTTTGCAACAAATCGGGGTTTCCACTGGCGGGTGATGCAATGATATATAAGCCGCGAAAGACAGCTTCCAATACGCTGATAGACATGCCTTCGGCTTCGCTGGGTGCTAGGAGGACATGATGTTTTTCGTAGCATTTGGGCATTTGTTCTCGGCTGACCAAACCCGCGAATGTCACATAATCTTTGAGATCACGGGCACTATTTTCGAGACGGGATTTTAAGGGGCCGTCACCGGCGATGGTGAGTTTTGCTGGGATGTTGTTGTTCTTTAAAATGCGCATCGCTTCCAGTAAAATGTCCGGTCGTTTTTGCGCCACCAGTCTGCCCGCAAACAATATGTTTAGTCTGCCCGACTCCAAGGTTCTAATTTTTCCGATAAAGCTGTCCGAACATCCGTTGGGGATTTTAATGACAGATGCATTGGGCAGCAATTTTTTTGCGTTGGCTTCCATTTGAATGGATTGCACCCAAATGGTTTTTGCTTTTTTTAAAATGGTTATAATTTGCGGAAAGAGCAAAAGGTGGTAAAAAAACATTTGGCGGGGGTAAAACCAAGGTATGTCGTGGCCGTGGGAAACAATGCCAAAAGGATAGGGTAGGTGTTTGGCCACCCATCCACCGGGCATGGAAAAATGCGCCATGCAAAAGTCAAAAGCATCAGTCGGATATTTTTTGCAATGGTTTTTGGCCTTAAACATCCAGTCCAGTTTTTCCCGAAAACCCGATTGAAAGGGATGTTTGCGTTTTGAGGGCAAATGAATGAGTTGGAGGTTTGGGAAATTCGAATCTTCAAAATAGCTGTTTGTGGCAGATGTAGTGATGACGGTAATTCGATGTCCGCGTTTTGCGAGGCCTTCTGCGTGTGCTTTGCTAATGGCACCTGCACCGCCTCCCAGGGGCGGGTATTCGTAGTTGAGAATGAGGATTGATTTTCCCATTATTATGGTTCGGCTTCAAAGGTTTTCTCAATGACGTAAAGCGGTTTTTGCTGATTTTGTCGATAAGTACGGCTCACGTATTCCGCCAAAATCCAGATGAGAATAAACAACAGCCCGGTGAACATAAACAGAACCACTACCAGCCATTTGTACAGCGGATATACTTCATTGTTGAAGAGTGTGTCCCAAATGATATAGAACAGAAAAAACATACCTGTGCCTATGGATAGGATGCCCAAAAGCAGTCCAATTTTGAGCGGCATCATCGAATAGCTGAGCAGTCCGTCCAGTGCGAGAGAGAACATTTTGCTCACGGAATATTTGGTTTCACCGTGTTGGCGCTTTGGCCGGTCGTAATCGATAAAGGATTGACCGAAGCCAAGATAGGCAATCATGCCGCGTACAAAGGGTTCCTTTCGGGGCAATTGGTTGAGGCAATCCACCACTTGTCGGTCGATTAGCCTGAAATCGCCTACGTTTTCAGGGATTGAGACATTAGAAGAAACGGTGAGTAATCGGTAGTATGCCCGAGCCGAAATTCGTTTAAACCAGCTATCGTTTTCTCGTTTTATTCTTCTGCCATACACGACTTTGTTGCCGGCTTTCCACGCTTCGATAAATTTGGGAATGCATTCGGGCGGATCTTGTAGGTCGGCGTCCATGGTGATGACAGCATTTCCCCGGGCCATTTCCAGTCCGGCATAAATGGCAGCCTGATGTCCAAAATTCCGCGAAAGCGCAACCACTTTAATCTCAGGAATATTTTTGGCTAATTCAATTAAAATATCTCTGCTGTTGTCGGTTGAGCCGTCATCCACAAAAACGATTTCCAAATCCAAATCCGAGGGAACCTGCCGGCGAAGTTCTTCGATCAATTGGCGGAGGTTATCAGCTTCATTGTGGATGGGGATGACGATGGAGAGTAGCATCCGTTTTTTGCGTTTGGTTTAAAATGACTTTAGGTAGGTGAGCAAAGGTATTGGTTATTTTCCTCATGTCAAATATAAAAAGATTGAGTCTGCTCTAAAAAGTCCCTTTCTGCCAAAATCTTCCTTGTCGGTAGATTTTAGAATCCTCACTAACAGCTGGTTAGCTCCGGTTCAAAAATCCCCTCCGCGTCGATTTTGATTGAAATCATCCTTTTTAGAGTGGACTCAAGATTTAAATTGGAAAAACCACCTGTAAGCCCCAGAAATCCCGTATGGCTCGTCCCATTTTTTCCATGTCCACAGCGTTATCCGGTTTGATGAGGTAGGCGTTTGCGCAATGTTGATAGGCAAGGCGTACATTTTTCGGTTCATTGTTGGTGGTGAGCAGAATGACTGGGATATGCCGCAGATCCGGATCAGATTTTATGGCGGCAAGGGTTTCTTGTCCGTCCATAATCGGCATATTGAGGTCCATAATGATTAAATTGGGCAGGGCACTTTTTTTGTTTTTTGCCATTTGTTGAAGGTGAATAAAAGCGGCACTGCCATTTGGTTTATGATCAATATTTTCAGCCAAATCGAGCTGAGATAAAACCTCTTTAAAAAGTGTAGCTTCCATTTCATTATCTTCCACCAGAAGAATGTTTAATTTTCGCACTATTAATTGTTTTAGAAAAAAATTTAATTTAACTAGTGTCAGGGGTGTATCATTAAACTTTTTACCGGGCTAAGTTACATTAGAGGTGCTATGGAAATTGATGTAAATTTTATAGAATTTATGCGATGCAATATGGGTTTTTAATTTGGTTTCTCTCCTGTCAAATCGGATGTTTTTTTTGGGACTATTAAAAACGAAAACGCCCGCCAGACCACCACGTTCAGCGAGCGTTTTCTCAACCACCTGAGTTGTACGTTTATCTTTTGTAATGATATAAAATTGGTTCAGCGTCTATTTTTTCGGTCTCTGTTATGGTGAAGTAGCCATCGCCGCGCCATGTCCACCCCACAGACTCTCCTTGCACTTCCGGTACATACGCCACCGAAGTTGGAGCATTCTCAAACATGGAAGCAATTGGGTTGGAAGCAACACCCGTCCAGTGATACACTGCCCCGTAGTCTTTGATCAATATTTCGTTCCCGTCTGGAGAAATGTCTCCACCCACGATGGTTCGAAAAGGCAGTTGCCCGCGAAAAAATATGGTCGCATTTTCGCCGTTGGTCTTCTGGGGATATGGCAATTGATATACATGAACGTTTACCTCCCGTTTGGTAATCACGATGAGATCTTTGGTTTGGGGGTGAATCATCAGTGTTTCTGCATCACGGGCACCATCGGGGTATTGGTATTTGATGGTTTCAAAATCGGTAATTTCCATTTTAAAGGGTCCGTGTTCATTGTACTCAAAGTCGGGTTCTTCAAAACGGTGAATAAACAAATGTGGTCTTCCTCCACGGTTGTCACCGATATCGCCTACATAGATATAATTGATGCCTTCTTTTGGGCCGGGTCCTATGGCGATGTCTTCCCAATCGCGGTTTTGAACACCAACCAAAACCAGCTCTCCTATGAAAACACCGGTGGTGTCAAATACAAATACCACATTTCTATTTCCGGAATCCTCGTGCATATATACCACACCGTTATTCTTCCTTCCCGAAACTATCCCCGAAATTTCGATGAGGTTTTTTGTGATGAGGTTTTCATTAAAAAGTGAAAAATCATAACTTTCAATGGGATCAAAGCGCGTGTACTGGGGCTCAAAAATTGGGGGCGCAGGAACATCCAATGTTTCATTTTCATCGGATTTGGCACACGAAGTAGCCATCGCTGCTGCACACCAAAACCTGGCAATTAGAAAAAAATATTTTGTGTAGTGAAGCATGCGTATAGGGAAATAAATTTCGAATCTTGTTTTATGATAATTGTTAAGAAAGCCCCCTCCATACAAAGAGGGGGCTTGCAATTTTGCTATTTAGTTGGTGCCAAAGGCGCCAATGAAGCTAGATGGACCAGGTACGGTTACGGTTACACCACCGGCGCTAAGGCTGCTGCGGTATGGTGAAAATCCGGTATATCCAGCATTGGCTCCGGGTGCATTGGACTGCAAGCGGAAGTCAGCTCCGGAAGGAGGAACACCTTGCGTTTTGTTTGTAGAAACGCTGTAGTTTACAAACATAGGATCAACTTGAATGATGTCGTTTGGTTTCTCACGGGTCAAGCGATTGCCATTGGCATCAACATCTGTAGAAGGCCAGAAGTTATCTTCGTCAACGGGGTCGTTGGCGTAGTAGTGCTGGTAATCGTAAGGGATGTTAAGGGTATCGGGCAAACGGTCACCGCGTAAACGAAGACCAAAGCGGCAGTTTACGATAAGGTTGTTATATACTTTACCTTTTGCACCCTGCTCGTAGTTGATGGAACCACCACGACCAGCCTGAACACGACGGAAACCGCAGTTGATGAAGGTGTTGTTGTAGGTGTTGATTTCGGTTTGTGGCACACCGTCTCCTTCACCTGCGGGCTTGGAACCATTGGTGGCAACACCGTAGAACAAGTTGTAAGCAATATCTCCGGTGGTACCGTCTTTGGCGTTAAGGCCTTCTCCGCCGGTTTCGCCACAGTTGTAAAATGTACTGTGTACAATGGCAATACGCGCACCTCCATCAGGACGAATTCCATCGTCGGCGATGTTGCGAAGTGTACTGTGGTCGAAGATGAACACAGTAGAAGGACTGGACGTTAAGATCGCATAACGTGGATCGCCGGCATCGTAGCTGTCAGATTGACGGGCAGGAGCACCGGTGTATTCAACAATGGTGTGGCGAAGAACAATCGCTTCGGCCGTAGCCATTCCCTGAATACCACCCCAAAATCCTTCAAATGCATTCGATACATCGCGGCGATCTTCAGGTACGGTAAACATAACCGGATTGGCTTCTGTTCCTTCAGAGATCAGGCTACCAAACACAGTGATTTCAGGACTGGTTTCGGGGGATAAACCGTCACCGTCAAAGGCGAGAATCACACCGGGCTGAAGACGTAACTCCTGCCCTTCGGGGACAATAATGTCGGATGTAATTAGATAGGTCCCTGCTTCAAGTGTTCCAGACACCTCTCCGGAGAGATCGCCTCCACCATTTCCACCTGGCCCATTGTCCTCGTCGTCTTTACCACAAGAGGTAAAGGAAATCGCAGCGCCCAAAAACAGAGCGGATGCTAAAAAAGTCAACTTTTTCATTTTGATTGATTTTAAGTGATTACTAGTTGATTATTGATTAAAATTATAGCGTACCCCAAACAAAATGTTTCGATGGTAAAAGTCCCGTCGAACAAGTGTTTCTGTAGCGCTATTGGGTTGAAGTTCATTGATGCCCACCTGCGGCATGTGTGGCCGCTTGATGTATAGCTCATAAGGCGTGTCGAGTAAATTGGCTATTTTTACAAAGGCCACGAAATTTTTGGCAAAAGTCTTTTCGATTGAAAGGTCAAGTTGAATCATTTCTCTCATCCACCAATCGGTGTCGAGACCCGCAGAGACCACGGCAATACGAGAACCGGTATAAACCATGGAGACTTGTGCGTTAAATCCCTTTTTCTTGTTTCTATAAAAAAGTGACAAGTTTCCTATGTGTCGCGACTGACCTTGGAGAGGGCGGCTTTGCATTACATTTAGCAAAGTGGTGTCTCCAATTCCCAGCGTTTCGCGCTGAAGTGGCGTGAGCTGGTCATAATTATCTTCCGTGATTTCGGTACGCGTACGTTTGATGCTCTCAATTCGGGAATCGGTAAATGTGTAATTGGCTCGAATTCCGAAATTCTTAAAATAGCCTTGGGTAAATCGCTTCATGTAATCTACCTCAATCCCTTGATTAATTGCAGTTTCCAAATTAACCGGGATAATGGTTGTGGATGGTGGCAAAAATTGCGGAAATTGCGGATCTGTTGGCGCCAATATGGCCTGCTCAATAGGGTTGTTGATGATTTTATAAAAACCTCCAATAAGAATTTGATCGGTGGAGGTGGGGAAATATTCAAAACGCGCATCGAAGTTGTGGGCATCTACAGGTCGTAAATTTGGATTACCACCTTCCGGGCGAATTTCCTCTGTTCCAGGCCTGCGATAAGGAATAATCTCTAAAAAGCTCGGACGGGAAATGGAGCGGAAATACGATGAGCGTATGTTGGTTTTTCCGGTAGGCATGTGCTTGATGTGCAAACTTGGCAATATTGACCAATACTTTTGTTCGCCACCTGGGATGTTATCATTTTTAGTTATATACCCTTGGTTGGTGTGTTCGGCACGTACACCACCAATAAACTGGGTTTTATTTTTGCGAAACTGGAATTCTCCATAGTTGGCGATAATATCTTCGTACGACTGGTAATTCAATACGTGCGACGGCGTACCACCACCATTGGTTATTCTCCATGAAAGATCTTCATAATTGGTTTCATAAGGTATGTATTCCTGAGAACCGGGATTAGGTCTAAATGAATATAAATCGAAGAAATTTTCTCTGCGTTTAATCCGTACTAACCCCCCCGCTTTAAGTTTTAAATCTAATTTTTTATACGTCGTTGGTGTCCATGTAAAATTGTAGTAACTTGCATAATCCTGATCGGAATTTTTTTCCCAGATTCGCACGATGTTTTCGTGTACCAACCAACGCAATTCACGTCCGGGGGTATCGTAATTTGAAACAGTAATGATTTGTGAATTGTCTGGCATGTCTTGGGTGGCCAGGGAGTATACCAACGACCAATCAATGGTAAGTTCATCGCTCATTACATGCTCCCCCTGGAGGGTGGAATTGTAAATGCGCTGGCGATTGACTTGCGCGCGCCAGTTGTTTTCAAGTGTTCTTTCTAAATTCGCATCGCGCAATCCATCCTCCCAAATCACTCGGGTTTCATTGTTTTCAAGGTGAACCATGGCGTTGTACCAGCGGATTTTGTTTCGCTTGTTGATTTGATAATCCATCATTGAGTGGATACCGGCGCGTTCCTGCTCCACGGAGTATCTGCGGTCTTGAAATCGAGACACACGGGGATTCGGACTTCCAAACTCATTGTCGGAAATGCCAAATTCAATTCGATTGGCACCTCGAAATGTGTTCTGATAACTCGCGGCAACGATTACGCCGAGTTTCCCGTCCTTAAATCGATCACCGTAAGTAAATGACCCCAATGAGTTGGGACGTAAAGTACCAGCAGCAAATGGATTGGGATTCAGATTGCGCTGCTCGAAGTTGAGGTTTTCCGTGCTGTAGTATTCTAAAGTTGCGACCCGGGCATCAGAAGGTGAGCGTTGCATGGGTGACTGAAAATCTACTGCGGAAGTGTTAAAATAGTCGTATGGTCGGTCAATAAATAAGGTGTTGAAACCAGAACTCATACTGGCGGTAAGGATTTTCTTTTTTGGTGCTTCCTTCATTCTAAGGTCAACAACGCCACCAATGGCATCCCCTTCCATTGATGGTGTCAATGATTTGGAAACGGCCAGTTGATCCAGCAATTCAGCCGGGAAAATATCTAAGGGAATATAGCGGTTTTCGTTGTCGGGAGATGGGATTTTTATACCATTTACCAGGGTGTAATTGTACCTTTTATTCATGCCCCTTACAATGGCGTATTGACCATCTCCATTGGCATTCCGTTCTACGGTAAGTCCCGAAACGCGTTGGATTACGTTGGCTACCGTAATATCAGGAGAGGCTTCTATGGTTTCTGCTGAAACGGCATTGAGAACTACTGCAGAATTCCTTTCGGCAGCACGCGCGCCTGCCTCGCTTGTGCCTTCATAACTTGTGGTAATGACAACTTCTCCCAAAAGTGACGGATCTTCCTTAAGCTTGATAACCTGAAAGACCACATCATTTTCGCCTTTTACCGTAATTTCAACCTCCTGCTTTAGAAAACCAATATAGGATATATAAGCTTTGTGAGTTCCTTTGGGTAAAGTCCCTAGGGAAAAGGTTCCGTCAATGTTGGTTGTGATATGAAGGTTTAAATCTAAAATTGAAACTGTGGCTCCAATTAGTGGTTCGTTGTCTTCTGAAACGACCTTTCCTTCAAATTTTGCAGGAAAAACGTAATGGCTCAAGAGTAGTAAACCCGAGATAAACCAAGATTTTTTTGCGCGGGGAAATTGTTTTTTTGATCCGTGGTGGTGGAACATTGGCTTGTGTTTACAGGTGTTAATTATCACGCTGCAAACCTACCCCTTTGGTATTACCCCAATGTAAATGAGTGTTATCTATGGGTTAACAAACCCCACACTTATGTTATGGCAATGTTACCGATTTGGCGCCATTCCGCTTGGCTACTCTGTCAAATAAAACGCTGGCTGTCATATCTCCTGCAACATTTACCGCTGCCCGACACATGCCCAAGAAACTGTCAACCCCAATGATCATGGCGATACCTTCTAATGGTATGCCTACCCCCGAAAGGACTGTGCCCAGTATAACGATGCCCGCACCCGGACTGGATGGGGTTCCGATACTGGCCGCTACGGTGGTGGTAACAATAAGTAATATGTGGGCTGTGGTCAATTCAATTCCATAGACCTGCGCAATAAAAATCGTCGCTACTGCCTGATAAAGGGCCGTTCCGTTCATGTTTACCGTAGCGCCAATGGGAATGATAAATCGACTGATGCTCGGCTCTACGTCCAATCGCTCCTCCAGTGTTTTCATGCTCATGGGCATGACCGCAGCAGAACTGGCTACGGAAAATGCCAATAACAATAGATCCTTGGTTTCACGTAAAAACATTCGCGGCGCCATGCCGGCAAAGAATTTTAATATGATTAGGTATAGGGCCAGCAATATCAGCAAACCGACAATGACGGTTAATACGTAAACCCCGAGACTGAGCAATGCGCCGAATCCCACGCGGGCAATGATTTGTGAAATAAGACCAAATACCGCAAAAGGCGCTATTTTCATCGCCCACTTGATAACGGTCATACAAACTTCTTGCGTGGCGAATAATACCCCAACCAATGGATTCGCAGCTTCTTGTCTTATATTGGTTAAGGCAATTCCAATAACAATGGAAAAAATTACGATACTCAACATTTCCCCACCCAATATAGCCTGAAGGGGATTGGACGGCAGGAGGTTGGTAATGCGAGAAGGCAAACTCCTTTCCGATGCAAGTTGATCGGCAACCATGGCGCTGGTTTGTGCCCCTACATCATCTGTTACCATGGAAGCAAAGTTTCCGGGCTTTACCACCAATGCAATTAGAACGCCAATGGCGATGGCCACCGCAGTGGTCACCAAAAAGTAAATACCGATTCTGGCACCCACGGTTTTTAATTGTTCTGCATTGTCACCACCGGCAATACCCTGTATAATGGAACTCACCACCAAGGGAATCATGATCATCTGTACAAGTCGCAAAAAAACATTTCCTGGAAGAGCCGTCCACGAGGTAATCAACTCCACTTTATCTTGCGAAATAAGGCCGACATCAGGACCGAGTAATACACCAAATCCGATTCCTAAAAACATGCCTGTAAGCACTTTAACCCAAAGTTTGGATTCTACTAAACTTTGAAGATAGTGGTTGAGTAGCTTGATGGGGCGAAATTGAACCATGATGGGGTGTTTTTATCCAGCAAAAATAAAGGCAAATCAGTATTGGTAAAGAATTTTGATTGCGCTACCTTTACGACTAAATCCAACCGATTTTAAAAATGGATCACTATATCGTTTTTGCCACGCTGGCATTGGTGTTCTCACTTTTTATTTGGGGCAAAATTCGCCACGATTTTGTGGCCATGATCGGTCTGTTTGTTCTTCTCGTTGCCGGCGTTGTTCCTTCAGAAACGGCGTTTAGTGGATTTGGTCACCCCGCAGTGATTACCGTTGCGGCCATCCTTATTATAGGTAAAGCGCTCGAAAATTCAGGTTTGATTGATGTGGTGGGAAATGCGCTTTCCGGCATGGGCAACAACCTGCTTCTTCACATTGCCGTACTTTGTGTTTTGGTGGCTACCGCCTCCGCATTTATGAATAATGTGGGCGCTCTTGCACTGATGATGCCGGTGGCCATTCACCTCGCCAATGAAAGTGGTTACTCCCCTTCTAAAATACTTATGCCCATCGCATTTTCTTCGCTGCTGGGTGGTATGGTTACTTTGTTTGGTACCCCGCCAAATATCATTATCGCTACTTTTCGGGCAGATGTAGTGGGCCAACCTTTTGGAATGTTTGATTTCTCTCCGGTTGGTTTGGTGGTGGCGTTGGTCGGACTGGTATTTATTATCCTCATTGGCTGGCGGTTTATTCCCCATAGAAAGTCCAGAAACAGGGATAATCAACTTTTTGAAATTGAAGACTATATTACCGAAGTGCTGGTTTCCAAAGAATCCATTCTAAAAGGGAAAACCATAAAGGAGGTAGCGGATATGATAAATGACGAAGTTCATATTCTCGGTTTGGTGCGGTTGGGACAAAGGATTAACCTTCCCTCCGAAAATGAAACCCTCGATGTTGACGATATCATCATTCTTGAAACTGAAGCCGATGAATTGCAAAACTTTTTGTCCAATACGGGAACGACTTTGGTTGGTGGGAAAAAGTTTCGTGCGGATGCAGAGGGTGCAGATAAAATCAAGGTTGCCGAGGCGGTGATAATGTCAGACTCTCCGTTAATTGGTAGAACTGCGGCCAATCTGCGGATGCGAAGCAGATATGGAGTAAACCTTATCGCTATTGCACGCAGGGAAAGAAAAATAAGAAAGCGGATTGATCATGCCGTTTTTCAAGGTGGCGATGTGTTGTTGCTTCAGGGTAGGGAACATTTTCTCGAAGAATCTATTGCCCAAATGGGTTGTCTGCCACTGGCAAAACGCGAAATTAGATTCGGTTATAGGACGAAAATTCCCCTCGCTTTAGGCATTTTCTTTACCGCCATTGTTTTGGTGGTTACGGGTTTGCTTCCGGTTGAGGTTTCTTTTTCCATGGCAGCGGTAACCATGATATTGGCAGGTGTGCTTCCCATTAGGAAGTTTTACACCAGCGTAAATTGGCCGGTCATCGTGCTTTTGGGCGCTATGATTCCGGTTGGAGAGGCTTTGGAAACCAGCGGAGGCGCTGCCCTTATCGCTGAAAAAATACAACTGTTGGGCGATTATTTACCTGTTTGGGGTGTACTCGCCGTACTTATGGCCACCACAATGATTTTAAGTGATGTGGTAAATAATGCGGCAACGGTGGTGCTTATGGCGCCGGTAGCCATGGGCATCGCAGAGGGTTTTGGCCATTCTGTTGATCCCTACCTTATGGCCGTTGCCATCGGTGCTTCCAGTGCATTTTTAACCCCAATTGGTCATCAATCCAATACCCTCGTCATGGGGCCGGGGGGCTACCGTTTTACCGATTATTGGCGCATGGGACTGCCATTGGATATTTTAATAATCGCCGTCGCCATTCCTATGATTTTAACCATTTGGCCGATTGTTTCACCATGAGAAATCTACTCATCGCGCTTTTTTTAACTTTTTCGTCCTTAGGCGCTAATTTGTTTAAAGGGGACTGGACGCATGCGCCTTTGATAGAATGGGATGTTATAAATTATTACGGCTATGTACCCTATATCAATTTACACAAGAATCCTAACATTAAAGTTTGGAACTCGCATAGGGTACCCACCTTTTTGTATTATTACGAAAATTCATCGCCGGAAAAAATGACCATGGGAATGGCCGTCATATATACGCCGGGGTTTTGGGTTGCCCATGCTTTGGCAAATTCTTTAGGACATGAATCCAACGGTTTGACAAGACCATACCAAATAGCCGTACACTTTTCACTTTACTTGTATTTGTTTTTGGGTTGGTGGGCACTTTTGGCATTTTGGAAAAAACTCCGGTATCCCACTTGGTCGGTTATTGTTGCAGCCTGTTTGCTGCTGTTCGGAACCAATCTCGCCTTCTATTCCGTGGATCAACCCGCCATGACCCACGGTTTCACCTTTTCTCTTGTTTCTATCTTGCTCTATGTGAGTGCGCTGTGGTGGGATAAGAAAAAATTATTTCACTTGCTGTCATTGGCGGCTTTGTTGGGTCTCATTGTTTTGATTCGCCCGGTAAATGCCATGTTTATTTTATTACCACTGCTAATCGGATTGGCTTTTTATCCCCCCAAAAAGGTCTTTGCCGTGGTTTGGGAAAATAAATGGGGCATGCTGTTGGGCATCGTCGTTGGTTTGGCCGTAATCTTTCCGCAGTTGTGGTATTGGAAAAGTGGTTTTGACAAATGGTTCATTTATTCCTACGGTGATGAGCGGTTTTTTTGGCGATCACCAAATATCCTAAATGGATTATTTTCATATAGAAAGGGTTGGTTTCTCTATACGCCATTGGGAATGGCCATGCTGTTGGGATTTATTCCACTTTTTAAGAAAAATAAATGGATGGCCACGGGAATGCTCTCATTCTTATTGCTGTTTATTTATGTGGCATTTTCGTGGTGGTGTTGGTGGTATGGGGGTTCTTTTAGTCAGCGGGTGATGATTGATATTTACCCGCTGTTGAGTGTGCCGCTCATTCACCTCATTATGATGTTTAAGCCAAAATCATTATCCTTGATTTTTGGTGGATTATTGTTTGTCGGTTTTATTTCCTATAACTTGGTTTCAATAGCTCAATTTCGGAAAAAGTTAATCCACCACGATGCCAATAGCAAGTGCAGCTTTCACCTCAATTTTATGAAAATAAATACGCCAAAACACGATTGGTGGGATTTATTATACCAGCCTGATTACGATGCGGCCATGAAAAATGAGGAGGTATATCCTCCGCAAGAAGGTTGGAAAGATTATTGTCATTCTCGAAAATAAACCCGCTGTACCCGTGGGGAAATACCAGTTAATACTTCATAGGGAATGGTTTGCATGGCCTTGGCAACTTCCGATACGGATTGGTGAAATCCAAATATTTCCACTTCATCGCCTTTCGTACATTTAATCCCCGATACATCGACCATGGTCATGTCCATACATACTTTTCCAACCACCGGACAAGGTTTGCCATGGATATAAACCACACCTACACCATCGCTGAGTGAACGGCGGAATCCATCGGCATATCCCACAGAAATAACGGCTATGGTTCCGTCCCGGGGCATTTCGTAAGCACATTCATAACCGATAAATTCCCCCTTATTTAAATGGCGAATTTGGGAAATATACGCCCGCCACTTCAGGGTAGAGTTTTCTTTTTTAGCTTCAATATTGTACAAGCCTATTCCCAAACGAACCATATCAAAAACAGCTTGGGGATAATGCTGAATGCCCTGGCTATTGAGTATGTGTCGCATGGGCTTTTCTTCCAAATTTTGAATGATTTTCCCAGATAATCGGGTGAATAATGCAATTTGATATTGGGTAAATTCTCTTTTTTCTGGATCATTACTGGCGGCCAAATGGCTCATAATGGAGGCAACTTGTACGTTTTTGAGCAGGGGAATGATTTCCGTTATTTCATCTTCGGAAAAACCCAGACGGTGCATTCCCGTATCTAATTTGATGTGAATGCCCACTTTTTCCGTTCCCCATTTTTCTAAAGAATCACGCCATGCCACAAGGTCATTTTTGTGGTAGATTTCGGGTTCGAGTTGGTATTCGTGCATGAGGCTAAAACCTCGCGCATCCGGGTTTAGAACCAATATGGGTAAATTGATACCGGCTTTGCGCAATTCTATGCCTTCGTCAATATAAGCGACGGCAAGGTAATCTACTTTTTGGTATTCCATAAATCGCGCAATTTCGGTGGAGCCTACCCCATACGAAAAAGCCTTGACCATGGCCATTATTTTCACCCCTTTCGGCAAAGCATTTCTGTATGCCCCCATCGTTCGCTCCATTGCGGATAAATTGATTTCCAAAAAGGTGCGGTGGCTTTGAACGGCCAGTCTGAATACCACGCGCTCAAGGGCAAATTTTCGAGCGCCCTTAACCAAAATGGTAGCATCTTGAAATGAGTAGGCACCTAATTTCTGAAGAAGTTCTTCTGTGGTTTGAAAGAAGTTGGTTTTTTCAGGAAAATATTGTTGGTGCGCAATGCATTTTGGCCCCACGGCAAAACACTGATCAATGCCGTACTGTTTTAGCCATTTTCCCAATCGACTATATACTCGACTTGAATTGGAATCGCTCTGGACAAAATCGCTGAAAATCAGAATTTTTGGAGACTTTTCCCTGTAGGATTGCAAAAACTCCAATGCCATTTTCAACGATTGTGGGTCGGAGTTATAGGCATCGTTGACAATCACTTGCTGACCCGGCCCCTGCACAAATTCCATGCGCATCTCCACAGGTTCCCAAAATTCTATCTGACGGTCAATTTCCTCCCAACTACAACCCAGAATTCTTGCCGTCACCACTGCATATATGCCGTTTTCTATGGAAGCTCCGTCAACAAAGGGAAAGTGAAGGGTGTGTTTGCCTTCAGGGCCTGAAAGTGAAATACGATGGCCATTTCGCTGCCATTGCCATACGGCATTCTGACTTTGACCTACGGTAATGAGGTGGGGTTGGTTTGGCAGTGATTTTAATGCCTCAAGAATTTCCGGGTATTTTTCTCCGGTGACAACAGTTTTACAGTTTTTAAACAATTTGGCCTTTTCCCGGGCTTTTGAGGGTAAATCGGTAAAATTCTGCTGATGGGCCTCGCCTATGTTGGTAAAAATTCCCAGTGTGGGTTGAATGATTTTTTCTAATTTTTCCATTTCTCTCGGCAGCGAAATTCCAGCCTCGAAAATGGCGCAATTGTGTGATGCCTGCAATTGTAAAACGGACAATGGTACACCAACTTGACTGTTGTATGACCGGGGCGATTTTACCACCGAAAAGTGATTTTCCAATAATTTGCCCAACCACTCTTTGACGATGGTTTTTCCGTTTGAACCCGAAACACCCACCACCTGAAGGGCAAATTTATTACGGTGGTAAGTTGCCCAAAGCTGAAGAGCGGCCAATGTATCCCTAACTTGTAAAAATGTGGCTTCGGGACAACCTTTAGGAATTTCGCCATTCAACATAAAAAATCGAAATCCACGTTTATACAATTCCGGGATGTAGTCTTTGCCTTTGTGCGCTTTGCCGTTTAGGGCGATAAAAATCCGATTGTCGGAGTGTCGCGCACTTCTGCTGTCGGTAAATAAACCGATTATTTCCGTATCCGTGGGTGCTTTTCCGATTAATTCGGCTCGACAAACTTCTGCCAGTTTTTTAAGCCCAATCATGTTTTCTTTTTTTGTTGAAGCGCATTAAAAACTTCCCGGCTCACCGGCTCGTAATGATCTTTTTCTCCCAATAAAAACTGGGAATCCTTCTCGGCTTTTCGATAGGAATAATGGGCCAATTCTCCGGTTCGGGAACAAATGGCGTGTACCTTGGTCACGTATTCCGCAATGGCCATAAGATTGGGCATGGGGCCAAAGGGACGCCCCTGAAAATCCATGTCTAAACCGGCAATAATTACCCTTGTCCCCTGATTGGCGAGTTCATTTACCACATCCACAATTTCCGCATCAAAAAATTGCGCTTCGTCAATTCCAACCACATCTACGCCTTCCGAAAGTAAGAGGATGGCCGAGCTGCTGTCAACCGGTGTTGAGGTGATGCTGCGTTTGTCGTGACTGATAATTTCTGCTTCACCGTAACGAATATCCGAAGAAGGTTTGAAGATTTCGACGTTTAACTTGGCGATTTGGGCACGCCGTAACCTGCGGATTAGTTCTTCCGTTTTACCGGAAAACATTGATCCACAGACGACCTCGATCCAGCCTGTGCGTTTTTTATGATTTGCTTTGTGTTCTAAAAACATTTTGTACTTTCAGTCCGCAAAAATGCATCATAAAATTACAACGAATATCCCGATTGACAACATTTGTTTGTCGGGAAAAAATAACTAATAAAATGGGTGATTCACTTCAGAGGGACTTGGAAGAACTATGCCTTAATATTCTTCGCGATCGCGGGGAAAACACTGCAATATTGCTGGAAAATGCCAGGTCATTATACGAAAAACTCGTTATTATTCAACACGAACAATTGAATAGTAACGCGAACAAATCATCACAACAAGATGCGACACCTAAAGCCCAGCCTGTTCCCAAAGAAACGAAATCCACCAAACCGCCTATAGAAATTGAAGAAGAAAAAATTGAAAAAGCCAAACCAGTAGAGGATACCAAGCTGGCGGTTGAAGCAAAAACAACCGGAAAAGTTTCTGAGCAAACCGAAAAGAGCCCTGAACCGGCCAATTCCGAAGTTCGCGAAAAAGAACCGGAGATTTTTGTAGAAGCCAAGGAATCGGACACCGAAAAAGCAGAGGAGAAAATAGTTTCCAAGCCTAAAAAAGCGAGGGATAACACCCCCCAAAGTAGCCATTTAAATCAACGACTTCAACCCGGCAGTGTAAGGGTTGGGCTCAACGATCGCATCGCTTTTGTCAAAAAATTATTTCACGGGGAAACAGATGATTTTAACAGGGTGCTTTCGCAAATTAATTCTTTTGGCACCTACCATGAGGCGGAGGCTTTTTTGCAAAATCTCGTCGTGCCCGAGTACGGTTGGGATCTGGAGGAAGAATTTGCCAAGCGTTTTCTAAATCTGGTCAGAATGCGTTTTGGCCTCGACGAAATACCGGAAGAATAAATGGGGAAATTATTTGTCGTACCTACACCCATTGGGAATCTGGAAGACATGAGCTTTCGGGCTGTTCGGATTTTACGCGAATCCAAATTGATTTTGGCGGAAGATACGCGAACCACCGGGGTGTTGTTGAAACACTACGACATAAAAACCCCACTCCGCAGTTATCACATGCATAACGAGCACAAAACTGTTCACGATTTGGTGCAACAATTGCGAACCACCGATACTATGAGTTTGGTCAGCGACGCGGGGATGCCGGGTATTTCCGATCCGGGATTTTTGCTTATCCGCGCCGTGGTAGAAGATGGCCAAGAGGTTGAGGTTTTGCCGGGAGCCAACGCTGCACTTACCGGATTGGTAGAAAGCGGATTGCCCTGTGATCGATTTGTTTTTGAAGGATTTTTACCGGTAAAAAAAGGCCGTAAAACCAGATTGGAATTACTGCAAAACGAGACAAGAACCATGGTTTTTTATGAATCTCCACACCGGATATTGCGAACCCTAAAGGACTTTATTGAAGTTTTTGGGATAGATAGAAAGGCCGCTTTGAGCAGGGAGTTGAGTAAAAAATTCCACGAAACCAGACGAGGTTCTCTCGCGGATTTATTGGAAGGTTGTCAATCGCATCCGCCTAAAGGTGAGCTGGTATTGACTGTTTCCGGCGTCTAAAAAGTATAGGCAAAGCCGGCGCCCATAACAGATTTGAGCTGCAAACGGGGGCCACTTCCCAAACTTCCATCGGGACGTTCAACGGGGACATTGATGTTTTCATCGTAGATTAGGTTGAGCGCTGCATTAAAACTCAAAAATTTGGTGATTTTCCAAAAGAATAAAACCTCAGCATTGACGTCCATATTTTGGGGTTTTTCTTCGTAGTTGGAAAATAAATCCAAACGGGTTTGGAAGTTTATTTTTTCATTGAGTTTTTCCCGATAAATGATGTTGATATAACCTCCACCTTCGGTTAACATATTTTTCCCATCTCTAACGCCATAATCTCCTCTGGCGTTAAAAACCGGGTCTCGAACGAATGTTTGTTTTATGGTAAAAGGTGAAATATAAACAATGAGTTTTTGTTTTTCCTTAAAGGTTATCCCCAATCCGTAAACCGCATAACCGGGAGACATAAAATCCGAAATCCGCTGTCGGGTTTCCGGATTCGGACTGTCAAATCCTTCGGCAAATTGTGTTCTAAAACTCGCCAGGGCTGAGTAGTTCCAGCGTTTGGCAAACTTGTAGTTGTAGTTGGTTTGAAAATCAATCCGGTCATCCATTTTAAAAACCACTCCTTCTTGACGGTTAAGACCGTAGGCCAGAACCAAATTGGTCACCCAACTTGATCGTTCCTTTTCGTAAATGGGCGTGACATTTAATATGGAAGTTCCAGAAAGTACGTTGGCACCACCGGCTTGCCAGTTTTGCAACATAATGGAGTTTGCCGTGATAGAAAATGAACCGTTTACGGCCCATACCTTATTTGAATCTTTTTTTAATTCTGCCGCTTTTTTGGCTGCGGCTTCGGCAGCTTCCCGCATTTTTTTTGCAGTTTCGGCTTCAGTTTGGGCATGCATTCCCGAGGTAAAAATAAAAATTAAAATGCCGGCAATGGTGAATTTTTGTGTCATGATATTGGGTTTTTGAAATGGGTTTTTTCACCGAATATCTATAGCCGGATTAGTTGCACCCATTTTCAAATGCAAGATCAACCAGGTCATATTTGGTGAGGAGGACAAAAAAATTGAGGTTTATTTCTTTTTAAATTGATTGATGGCATTTTTCGTAAAATCACTGAGAACCAACCTTCCACTAATCGCAGCGCGTTCTGCCAAAAGTTCGTTCCAGTCTTCAGTGCCTCGCCAAAAAATCTTTTTTAGTTCAGTCATGGCCTCGGGATTTGAGGTGGCCAATTTTGCGGCTAATTCATTTATATGGGCATCCATTTCCTCAACGGTCTCGAATACCTCATTGTAAATACCTTTGGTTTTTGCCCAATCCGCATCTCGCCAGGCGGTCGCGTTTATGGCCAGTTCACTCATTCCGCTTAATCCGGCTTTGCGTTCTACCGCGGGGCCAACCACAAAAGGGCCAATGCCTACGGCAAGTTCCGAAAGTTTTATGGATGCGTGTTCTGTGGCAAAACAGTAATCGAAGGACGAAGCGACACCCACACCACCGCCTACTGCTTTTCCTTGAACCCTGCCAATGATGAGTTTTGAAGCTTTCCTCATGGCATTTATTACCATGGCAAATCCACTAAAAAAAGTTAGACCATCGCGCGTATTGTCAATGGCCAAAAGTTCGTCAAAACTGGCGCCGGCGCAAAAGGCACGCTCGCCTGCTGAACGCACGAGAATCACCCGTACATCAGGATTTTGATCGGCTGCTGTGATGGTTTCTGCGAATTTTCGGAGAATTTCCCCGGGTAATGAATTACTTGCCGGGTGAAAAAACTCAATGGTTCCAATGTGATTATCGACGGTTAGGTTTACGTATCCTTCACTCATATAAAAAAGTTTGCTGCAAAAGTAGGTGGTGGAGGATAAAATAAAAAATGTGATTATTTGCCGGTGAAAAAGTCCAGAATTTCCCTCTGGATCAAAGGGTTAACCAGTATAGCAAGAATGATGGAAATAATTAAGCCAATGGTGGCATTGGTCGCATCTTTGCGAATGAGTTTGAGGATTTTTTTGAGACTTCGCTTTGTTTTATATGCCGGTGCAAGTTTCATGGCCAATTCCCGTCCCGCCAGCAATCCCAAAAATACCCAGGTTGTACTCATGGGAATATTGCTGAGGTGATAAAAGAAAAGTAGAATCATGGCGTAAACCAAGTCGATGACAGTTGCACCTTTTATTTCTTTTACATCGGACTTTTCTTTAATGATGTTTTGAATGCGGCCACCCCGAAAATACAGGAGCAAGCCCAAGCCAAAGAAGATATACGAGGCAAAAGCAATAAATTGATACAGGGACAAACTTCTCGGTAGAAATACGGCTATATTGGCCGCATCCTGCATAAGCCAAACAGCCCACAGAGCTCCGGAAATAATCCACTGCGCCAATCGCCAACCGGGGTGATAATTGCTTTTCACAAAACGCTTTATCGGTTTTGATAAGAGATACCAAACGCTAATGGCTGTAATAAAGGCAATGAAATATCCCAGTAAACTCTTGCCCAATACACTTGATATGCCTGCGGAGTTAGAGGAAAATGCACTGAGTAGTAAAAACGTAGTGGAAACCGGCATGCGCAGCCGCGTGAGAAAAAGCAATACCAAAGGTGCTGCAACCTGAAGATATCGAAAACTTTCCGGCGCTTGGTCAAATCCTTTGGATTGAAGTCGGCCAAAGGAGACATCACCCGCATGGGTGTACCAACCCAAGGTCATTACACCGACAAATATCCCACCTAAAAACAACCACAATACCCACCATTTCCTATCGGCGTTTGAGGATAAGAACGTACCAATGGTTTGAATGCTGTCGTTGGCAATTGCCGAATACCCAGCAAAGGCAAATCCCACCCACATGGCGATATAGGGGTATGGATAAAGAACTCCGGTAATGAGAAAGAGAAAAAAGAGCATCCGCAAAAACTTGCGCTCTTTAAACAGGAACATTCGAGTGACTCGCGACCGCTTTCCAATAAACGGTGAGTCGTACTTTTTATCCAGCTTTTTGAAATTCATGGGCGGGCAAAATGCCTGGGTTATTTTCGACGGTGCAAAGAAAACATATAACCCACAACTTACACCATGGTAACAGTAATTTAATATTGGTTTTTTTCGCGTTGCACATATTTCTTTCAACCCGTACCTTTGGAAACTTATACAATCAAAAAAACGATTAAATAATGCATACGTATCAGAGTTATGTCATGGGGCAATGGATCTCCGGCGAAGGTGTTGAATTAGAATTAGCCAACGCGGTGACGGGTGAAAATATGGGCGCCATCAGTGCCATCGGAATTGATTTTGGTGCTGTCCTGGATTATGGAAGGAAAAACAGCAAAACCCTCCGAAATATGACTTTCCTGCAAAGGGGAATTATGCTTAAAAAACTTGCTTTATTCTTGATGGAAAATAAAGCTAAATACTATAAACTCAGCTTTGCGACCGGCGCCACAAAAATCGATTCATGGATCGATATCGAAGGGGGAATTGGAAATTTGTTTGCCAATGCATCCCTTCGACGCCAATTTCCAAACCTGCCCTATTACGTGGACGGACAAGCGGCAGCACTTTCCAAAAACGGCACTTTTATAGGTCATCATATCATGGTGCCAAAGCGTGGAGTTGCTGTGCATATCAATGCGTTTAATTTTCCCATTTGGGGCATGCTGGAGAAAATTGCGGTCAATTTACTCGCAGGGGTTCCTTGTGTAGTCAAACCATCGGAATACACCGGCTACCTCACGGAGATTATGGTGCGCGATATCATTGATTCTAAAATTCTTCCCGAAGGTGCCCTGCAATTAATTACGGGATTGGGCCATGGCATCCTCGATCATGTTACAAATCAAGATGTGGTAACTTTTACGGGAAGTGCAGCCACCGGAAAAAAACTCAAAGCCCATCCGAGAATTTTGGAAGAATCTGTGCCTTTTAATATGGAAGCTGATTCCCTAAATGCCTCTGTTTTGGGTCCGGATGTAAAAGCCGGAGACGAGGAATTTGATATTTTTGTGAAGGAGGTGCATCGAGAAATGACGGTAAAGGCCGGTCAAAAATGTACTGCGATCAGGAGAATTCTCGTGCCTCACCACTTGGCTGATGACGTGCAGATAGCCCTTGGTCAACGTTTGGCTAAAACCACCATCGGCGACCCGCAGGCCGAAGGGGTGCGGATGGGTGCACTGGCAACTCGCTTGCAGGTTGAA
Source organism: Cryomorphaceae bacterium (assembly GCA_020832345.1). GTDB lineage: Bacteria > Bacteroidota > Bacteroidia > Flavobacteriales > Schleiferiaceae > CSBr16-58. The sequence continues at coordinate 51,649 of JAFIEY010000203.1, forward strand.
CGCGTAAAGGAAAGTGTTGAACAACTTATGCGCGATCAGGAAATTGTGTACGATGGAGGAAAAGATATGCAACTCATTAATGCAGATCCGGCAAAAGGCGCGTTTATGGCGCCCATGCTCTTCCGCAATGATGATCCCTTCAACAAAACAGCCTGTCATAACATCGAAGCTTTTGGGCCGGTTTCCACACTAATTCCGTACAACAATATCGAAGAGGCTGTGAGCATAACCGCCATGGGTAAAGGATCTTTGGTAACTTCCATCATTACAAATGATGACCGAATTGCAACTGAGTTTGCCGTAGAGGCAGCACCATACAACGGCAGGGTGTTGGTACTTAACCGTCGCTGTGCCAAAGAAAGCACCGGTCACGGTTCGCCTATGCCGTTGCTTACCCACGGTGGTCCCGGTAGGGCAGGGGGTGGCGAAGAGATGGGTGGTATGCGCGGCGTTATGCATTATCTGCAACGTACTGCAATACAGGGTCACCCTGATACCATCACTGCCATTTCTGGCATTTATCAGCCAGGTGCAACTCGTCCGGAGGCCAATCCGCACGTGTTCCGACAATACTTTGAAGACCTTGTGGTTGGCGATACGGTTTATACCGCCAAACATACTGTGAGCGATGCAGATATTGTCAATTTTGCCAATGTAAGCGGTGATAATTTTTACGCCCACATGGATGCTACTTCTTTGGAAGGAACCATTTTTGAGCAGCGGGTGGCACACGGTTACTTCGTTTTGAGCAAAGCTGCCGGTTTATTCGTCGATGCAAAAAAGGGTCCCGTTTTGCTCAACTACGGTTTGGAAGAATGTCGGTTTACCAAACCTGTTTATCCCGGCGCAACCATTGGGGTGAAGTTTACCGTGAAGGAAAAACTCGATCAGGAAAAGCGATCTGAGGAAGATATTGCCAAAGGCATTGTTAAGTTTTTGGTTGATGTATATGACGAAACCGGTGAAACCGTTGCGTTGGCAACTATTTTAACGATGGTAAAGAAACGCGACCAATCTGAATAGTCCCGGTTATTTTTCTGAAAAGACTTTTTAAAGCATGGGAGACAACAGTCTTGCCAGTCGCTCACTCAGCAATTTTGTTTTTGGGCGTAGCTGCCATGCCTCAAAATCAACCTTTCGGGCATGGGCTAAATCTTCCTGAAATACCAGCTTGTGTTCAGCGGCAAAAGCTCGGTCATAAATTACAGCGTTAAGTTCAAAATTTAAGTCGAAGCTTCGGGTATCCATATTGGCCGTTCCCACCACGGAGAGGTTGTCGTCTATAATCATGGTTTTGGCGTGTATGAATCCCTTTTGGTATAAATACACTTCAACCCCGATGGCCATTAAATCGTTGTAATACGAGTATGCAGCTGCGTTCACCAATCGAGAATCGGATTTTTCTGGAACCAACAGTTTTACCTTTATCCCGCTAATTGCAGCGACTTTTATGGCGTCTTTTACGCTTTCACCGGGTATGAAATAAGGCGTTGTGATACAAATTTCTCGTTGCGCAACCGATATGGCCTTGATCAAAGAAAGCATGATGGTAGGGGAGGGGCAGTCTGGTCCCCCCGCTGCAATTTGCACCAATGCATTGTGGCCCGGACATGGTTTTCCCGGAAAATACGTATCTTTCATTTGGAGGGACTGACTAGCGCAAAAGTTCCAATCGGCAAAAAATTGATATTGAAGAAAATATACACCGGGTCCTTGTAATCTTAGATGTGTGTCTCGCCAGAAATTTTCATTTCCCTGGTTGATATATCGGTCGCTTACATTGATGCCTCCGGTATAGGCAATTTCCCCGTCGATGATCACACTTTTACGATGGTTTCGGTAGTTGATTCTATTGGCTAAAAATCCAAATCTAATTTTGTTGTACGGGAAAATTTGAACCCCACAACGACGCAGTTTTTCGGTGGCTTTTTTTCCAAAATCCCGACTGCCAAAGTCGTCGTATATAAAGCGGACTTCTACACCGGATTTGGCCTTTTCGGAAATGGCTTCAATGATTTCACCGCCAATCCCATCATTTTCAAAAATGTAATATTGTAGGTGGATGTGGTGTTTAGCCCTGGCAATGTCTTCCAAAAGTCGGGGGAATTTCTCCTCTCCATTTATCAATAACTCCACTTTGTTGCCGTCGGTTAGCGGACTGGAATTTTCGTTGAAAAGTAATTCGACTAAACCCGAGGCAGCACCTATTTCTTTGGGATGATTATTTATCCGGTCTAGGGTTTTGCCTAAAATGTTTTCCCCTAATCTTTTTCTTAGCAGTCCATCGGTTACCACTTTCTTTCGGTAAATCTTCCGTTTGCGGTAATTGATTCCGAAAATAAAATAGAAAACCATTCCAAAAACCGGCAATAGTAAAGCAAATAGAATATACGCAATCGCTTTTACCGAATGATTGGTTTCATATACGATTTTCAGGCATACAAGGCCGAGAATGATGTAGTATATGATGTTGAGAAACAGGAAATCTTCGAGCATGGTGGTTGGTGGTGTTCAAAGACTCCAAAAGTACTACCAAAGACTATTTAGGATTCGTTTTCTAACTCTTCAATCATAGTAGATATTTTTTGGAGATATTTCCCAAAAGCGATATGGTTGAGTTTTCGCGCCAGAAGGTAGCTCAGTGGTGTGAGTACGACCAGACAAATGACCAATGCTATTTGCACAAAACCTATGGACAAAAACTCACCCACGGTACTGCCGGATCCCAATACGCCGCCGAGTAAAAAGCCTCCTGTAACGCCTACAGGATAAATGAAAACGGCTATCCTTTCACTGAGTTTTAACCAAGTCTGAAAGTTTTGGGTTAAAACCTTGAGCTGCTGAAGTAAACCTTGATCTTGTAGCTGGTACTGCTTTAGTTTTTGGCGGTAATTCCAACCAGAGTACAAAAACCAAACATTAAATGCGATCAAAATGGCCAGGGCAATTTGTACTTGCCAAATGGGGTACATCACGATGATAACGGCATAGGCAATCGTCAGGATTACCCCATAGTATAGGTTGGCGTTTAGGTGTTTTTTCAAAACCTGTAGCGGCTGGTTCGATGTTTTATTGGCCAGCTTTTTCCAGTTGATTTTTGGCAGATTATTTTCTCCACGAATGGATTTTTGCCAGTAATCATTTAAGTCCAATTCGCTCATATTGCTGTACTATTTCCGTAAGTTTAATTTTGATTCGATGGAGTTTGACACTGGTGTGATTTAAGGAAATTCCCAGAAATTCTGCAATTTCAGGATTTGAAAATCCGTCGAGGTGCATCATCACCAAAGTGCGCTCTATCTCACTCAATTGTTTTATGGCCTTTCTCAACACTTCGGAGCGTTCACGTGTTTCTGATTGATCTTCAAACGCAGTTTGCTCAGGAACAGCGTCCAGTGAGCTGTGTTTTCTTTTCTTTTCTTTGCGAATGGCTGTTAGCACGGTGTTGAGGCAAATTTTATACAACCATGTGCTGAATTTTGCATCTCCGCGAAATCGGTTTTTTGCGTGCCAAGTTTGAAGCAACACCTCCTGGTAGAGATCTTCCTTTTCCTCCGGCTCATCTACATACATGTGTAAAATCTTGTAGATGATGCCTTTGTTTTCCTCTATTTGCGCTAAAAATGCTTGTTCTGTCACAAAGTTATTGTCTTTGGCCATTGAATAAGTATTCAAACTTACTTAAATATTACAACGGTTGAAGATTAAATTTCTGTTTGGGTGGTATCTCCCGTATTCCTGTGCAAGGTTTGCCAGCCCGTTTGAATGGAATAATGGTTGTCTCCTGAAGTAATGAAGTTTTCCACATACTCATCCGTGTGCAAGACAACCCCATCGGGTAAATACACCAGTATGTGAAGCATCATTTTCCTATCCACATGCGCTTCGCTGCTTTGGTAAAAACTCGGGAATATGAGTTTGTTTCCCTTTTTTGTAATGGCATAGTCAATATCACCGGCAATTTTTCTCGCTTTATGGACTTCTGAAGCATAGGCTGTTTTGCGCACCCGTATTTTACCACTTTTGTCGGTGGACTGGGCTAAGGTGATTTTGATATTTGATCCGTACGCGAATTTCTTGTCGTTTTCGTCAAACTTCAAAATATTGCGATGGGTATTCCTTTCAGGGAATTCGCTGTACCTAAGGTCGTGATTCATAACAATGTATAATGTATCTCCCGTCGAAATCGGATAGTCGATTACGGTTATGATTTCCCCCGTTTTCCTATCCTTCAAATTATTCTTTAGACTTAAATATCCAAACGCACCAATAGAAATAAACCACATCGCGAGTAAACTCAGGAATACAGGAAGCTGAAGTAGTTTTATATTATTTTTTATGAGCTGAAGACCCAGCGCAAATAGCATATACAATGGAATGCCGGCCACGAGTAACACCAAAAGCATGGAAAGCCATGCGGGAACTTGCGGTGCTAATTCTGCAATTGGGGGAAAATCAATAGCGATGTCGGAAACTCCGAATAGGCCGATGGCGCCCATGGTGATTACAAATATCATGATACTAATCAATGATAACCCACAAATAGAAACCAGGAGAAACCCCAAAATTCGAATGACTATTTTGATTAGGTTTCGCAGGACATCATCCAATACAGAAAATAAGTTTTGGATAAAATGCTTTAGGTTTTCTCTGGATCCTTCAAAAGGTTTGTTGTTTAATGCATTTTTCGCTTTTGAAAACTCCTCGCGAAACCGACCTTCGATGGTTCCCAAATTAATGGGCTCCCCGCGCATGGCCAATTTTTCTGCCGTGGTTCTGGCTCTGGGAATGACTAAAACCAAAATGATATACAGAAAAAAGAAAAACCCCTGACTGACAAAGAGCAATATAAAATAAACGAGTCGCACCCAGAGGGCTTCAACGTTTAGATAATGTGCCAATCCCGCACAAACGCCGCCAATATATCCGTTTTCGGAATCTCGAAACAGTTGTTTTTTGGGTTTTTCTTCGGGTGGTGAAATAGAATCATCCTCCACGATATAGTCCTCTGGTTTGCCCATGATGGCAATGATTTCATAGATAATCTCCTTCGAGACGGCATGTCGTTCGGTAGGGATTCTTTCTAGGATTAATTCTCCGATTCGGTCTTCAATGTCACCCATGATTTCGTCTCGTCCTGCTTCCCCCTGTAGGGAAGTCTTGATGGAATTGAGATAGCCCTGAAGTTGGGCATAGGCATCTTCATCCACATGGAAGACGAGCTTTCCCAGATTTATGCTAATGGTCTTATTCATGATGCAGTGTTTTTTGGTTTGGTAATGGATTCAACCGCGTACTGTAGATCTTTCCAGGTTGTTGATAGTTCAGAGATAAAGGCTTTTCCCGCTGTGGTAATTGCGTAGTATTTCCGCGGTGGGCCACCCGTGCTTTCCTCCCATCGGTACTGAAGTAGCCCGGCATTTTTCAGCCGGGTCAGCAGCGGATATATAGTTCCCTCTACCACGATGAGTTTCGCGTTTTTTAAGGTTTCGAGTATCTCCGCAGCATAGGCGTCGTTGTTCTGTAAAATTGACAAAATACAATACTCTAAAATTCCTTTACGCATTTGCGCTTTTGTGTTTTCAATGTTCATGTTGACATTGTTGATTAATTGAGACGGCAAAGATATGTTTTAAAAACAGTACCTTGTATAGCATAGTATATTGTTTTAGTAAAAAATTAAGAATTTTAGGTTGAGAAAAATTAGGAGAAACTTCTATTTTGGTTTTACTCCAAAAAGGATGATTTCAATCAAAATCGACGCCGAGGGGATTTTTGAGCCGTAGCTAACCATTTGTTAGTGAGGATTCAAAATCTACCGACAAGGAGGATTTTCGCAGAAAGGTGCTTTTTGGAGCAGATACCATTCTTAAAGGTTTTTATTTTCTTATATTGCCAAAAAATTCATTGGAATGGAAGCACTAGCAAAAGCCATAAGAGATATTCAGGACTTTCCCAAAAAGGGGATTGTATATAAAGATATTACCCCGGTTTTTCAGAATCCTGATTTGCTTGAGGCGGTCGTTCAGGCGTCCGTCAATCAGTTGGTATCTCTCAGACCCGAGGCCATCGTGGGGATAGAGGCCAGGGGATTTTTACTGGGCGTATTGTTGGCCAATCGACTGGGAATTCCTTTTGTGTTGTTGCGAAAAGAGGGGAAATTACCATATACGACCATCGTGGAAGCCTATAGTCTTGAATATGGAAATTCTGCGCTGGAAATGCACACTGACGCGCTAAAAAAGGACGCTCGGGTCGTTATTCATGATGATGTGCTTGCCACCGGCGGGACTGCGCATGCGGCAGTAAAACTTGTGGAAAGAGGTGGCGGAAAAGTTGTGGGCGTACATTGTATGCTGGAACTGGGGTTTTTAAAAGCGCGTGCATCCTTTTCCGAAGGCCTGCCCATCATGGCTTTACACACGGTATAAATGATTTGTATTTACCTTTGTGACAATCTAAATTCCTCCCGTATTTTAGCCGCCATTAACCAAATATTCAGGCTGTCATGCCCATAACACCCGAACTAGAAAAGCGCATTGAAAAGCTGGCCGAGAAATACGAGGCCAGTGGCCAGGATTTACTCGCCTTTCTCGATGGATTGCTTTACGCCAATTATATCACCTATTGGGATTATATACATCTCGATACACTACTGAGTTTACAAAAGCCCCGTACGGATTTTCCCGATGAGGAGATTTTTATCATGTACCACCAAATAACGGAGCTTTATTTTAAGCTTTCATTGCATGAAATAAAACAAATTACGGCATGGAAAAAACCCGAAGCCGACGAGTTATTGGAAAAAATCGAACGCATCAATCGTTATTTTCTGGCCCTTACCACTTCCTTCGGTGTAATGGAAAAAGGCATGAAGAGGGAAGATTTTCTTAAATTTCGTATGGCTTTAATTCCCGCCTCGGGTTTTCAGTCTGGGCAATACCGGCAAATTGAAATTGGAGCAACGGATTTAATCAATTTGGTGGATAAAGACAAAAGGGAATCGCTGCGAAAAAGTAGCATAGAAAAACAATTCGCCTATATTTACTGGCGCAACGGGGCTACCATTCAGGAAACCGGCGAAAAAACGCTTACCCTAAAGCAATTTGAATCTAAGTATAATCGGCAGTTTTTGGAGGATGCCCAAAACAGTGTGGACAAAAACCTTTGGCAGCAATATCAGCGCTGCGAATGTGATGAGGTGATGCGAAAAAAGTTGACGGATGCCTTGAGAACACTTGATTTGAATGTAAATGTTACCTGGCCATTACAACATTATAAAACGGCGGTTGCCTATTTGGCAAAGCGAAGTGGAGATGTTGCAGCAACCGGGGGGACCAACTGGCAACAATATTTACCACCGCGATTTCAGAGGAGAATTTTTTATCCCGAACTTTGGTCGGATAAGGAAAAAGAGGAGTGGGGAAAGTTTTGGGTTGAATCCGTTTTGAAGGAAATGCACAATGACTAAGAAGACCAAAGGTCGAAAAAAATACAAGGTATCCATTTGGTTTACCTCTATTGTCCTTGTAGTGGCTGTTCTTGCCACAGCCGGTTTGTTCTACTGGGAAAAGTTCAAGACCGTTCCCGAACCGATAGAATTTACCCCGCTACCCGATGAACCCGTGAAGATGTCATCGCCTTTTAAGCGATTTGGCTTTGACACCGTCGCTTATCGATTTGATGACGCAGAATTGCGCAGCGGCGAAACTTTTGGAAATTTACTGATTAAAGCCGGATTTTCCAACCAGGCGGTATATGATATTGTGGAGGCGTCACTCGATGTTTTTGAAGTGAGACGGGTTATTCCAGGAGAAAAATACCATTTTGTTTTTGACAAAGCCGACACTTCAAATTTACCCAATTATCTTATTTACGAAAAAAATCCGTTGGTGTATTATCATTTTACTCTGCAGGGCAATGTGGGTGTTCGACGAATTGAAAGGGAAACTAAAACCCGCGTTGATACGGCTTCTGCTATTGTTACATCATCTCTTTATGAAGCACTTCGGGCCGAAGGTGTACCGGTAAAAACCATTATGACTTTGGCTGATGTTTACGGTTGGGTCATTGATTTTTTTCGCATTCAAAAGGGCGATTATGTCAAGCTGCTCTACGAACTCGACGTGGTGGATGACTCCATAGTTGTGGGAATTGGCAAGATTCCCGCCGCCAGATTTTATCACGCCGGAAAGGATTGGAACGCCTTTTATTACGCATCGGAGGACGGCGCATACCGCGGATATTTTGACGAAAACGGTGATGCCATGCGAAAGGCTTTTCTCAAAGCTCCTTTGGATTTCTTTCGCATAAGCAGTCGTTATAATCCACGGCGTTTTCATCCTGTTTTGAAGAAAATGAAACCTCATCTGGGCACCGATTATGCCGCGCCTACCGGAACACCGATTAGAACCACTTCCGATGGTGAAATTGAAAAAATGGGATATACGAGCGGAAATGGCAATTTCATAAAGGTGCGCCACAATAGCACCTATAGCACGCAGTATCTTCACATGAGCAGGTTTGCAGATGGAATGCGCATGGGTAAGGCCGTATCTCAGGGCGATGTCATTGGATATGTTGGGGCTACAGGGCTCGCCACTGGGCCGCATGTTTGCTATCGCTTTTGGAAAAATGGTGTACAGGTTGACCCGTTAAAAGAAGAATTGCCAGCTGCTGAACCAATTGAAGAGGCACATCGACAAAACTTTGAGGCGGAATTGCGTGTTAAAATGGGTGTATTGGATATTATTCCACTTGACACATCCTCAAGTAGTAAATAGCCTCTTCAAGAAACCTTTATTTAAAATCACAACATTGGAAAAAGATCACCGGGAATTATTGCATCACATCATTTATCGCACCGACGATCCCAATGCGCCGTGGTTGGTTTTTGTACATGGCGCCGGCGGTAGCAGTACGGTATGGTTTAAGCAGCTCCGCGCATTCCGCGACAAGAAACACAATGTTTTGATGTTGGATCTTCGCGGCCACGGTGGATCTGTTTTTTTTCGGGATTGGATGAAAAAAGATGCCCACGATTTTACGGAAGTTTGTAAAGATGTTGTTGAAGTTTTGGAATATCACCATATTCCCCCGGCCCACATGATTGGCATATCTCTGGGTACTTTGGTTATTCGGAAAATAGCGGAAGATTATCCCGAAAGGGTAAAGAGTTTGATAATGGGCGGGGCAATTGTAAAGTTTAATATCCGCTCCCGATTATTGGTGTGGTTGGTTCATCGCATCAAACGCCTACTTCCATTTATTTGGATTTATAAAATTTATGCATTTATACTGATGCCCAAAAAGCGACACAGAAAATCACGAAATCTATTTATTCGTCAGGCAAAAAAACTATACCACAAAGAATTTTTGCGATGGATTACGATAACCCGGCAGTTAAAACCCATTATGAAATTTTTTCGGGAAAACGATACTACACATCCTGTGCTCTATATTATGGGTGATGAAGATTATATGTTTTTACCTTCCGTAAAACTAGTGGCTTCCAAACATTCAAATGCCCGATTGGTGATTGTGCCCGATAGCGGTCATGTGGTTAATGTTGATCAACCGCGATATTTCAATAAGTTGGTGAAAGCTTTTGTGGCTGGACAGTAGCAAAAAAAAAAACGGCTACACAATTGCGCAGCCGTTTCAGTTTTTTTTGGTTTATAATCCCAAAAGCAAATTATCGGTTATTTCGACAATTCGAGATACAACATACCGGTAGTGGGAACCATTGTTCCGGAAGGAATGATTGGAATTAAACCGGCGTAATCAACATCTTGATCAATTTCTCCACGCATTTTAAAGCTATTGCTAAGGCGCTCGGTAACATTCATGGTGATGTCGTCAATTTCAGCTGTGCCCAATAAGGTAATAGGCTGATCATTAGTGCCATCCTGAACATAAAAGCGGATGCGATTTTGGTTGATAATTTCGAAAGACATCAATCCGGTAACACTTCCTGATTCTTCATCAGTATTGGTTTGTCCGCCCACCTCTATAGAAATATCTAAATCCATTTGCAAATCAAACTCGACTTTTTTGTTGTCTGCATCAAAGGAGACCGTTCCAACAAAGTTTTTACCGTTAACTTTAAGATTTGCAGTAATTAGATAAGTCAATTCGAGGTCAACATCTAAACGATCTGCTTGGTAATCTCCGTCAGCTGCCTCTTCCAAAGAAACTTCTTTTGGTTCGTTGTTTTTGCCCCCGTTATCTTCATCATCTTTTTTACATGATGTAGAAATGAATAGCCCGCAAAGGGCAAAAAGCATAAAGGTTTTTTTCATGGTGGTGAATTTGTTAAAAGGTTAAAATTAATCGGTTACTTTGGTTAAACGCATGTACAAACGTCCAGTGGTAGGCAAGTCTCCAGAAGGAAGCTCAGGTATATCATCACCAAAATTGGTGAAGACATCTACATCACCACGCAAGTACAAGTCCGTTTCAGATTTTTCAATAGGGAAAAATGAAATGTCGTCAAAAGCAGCATATTGAAAGAGGTAAATCGGATCGTCAATAGAATCGTTTACATAAAAGCGAAATTCATTTTCGGTAACCACTTCATAACTAAGTCTCGAATCAATCAGCACATCATCTTCTCCCAGCGTATGTATTTTGGCTTGACCTAAATAAATATCAATCGTCATATCTGACATGATGTCAAATTCAGCTTTATAGACGTCCTTTTCAAATAGGATTCCGCCGCGCAAGTTCTTTGTTGAGATTTTGACATCTGCCTTTAGTGTTCCCCATACTTCAACCTCCAAATCGCCGCTAAGCTCTGTAGCAATCCATCGACCGGGAAGTTCCTCATCCATATTAATTTGGAGCGCGCTTTCATCGTCGTTGTCGGGCTTTCCACATCCAATGGCTGAAATAAGCAGCATGAAAAATGCGGAAGCCAATAGGAGTATTTTTTTCATTCCAAAGGGTATTTTAAGTTCTAATTCGAGCCGTAAATATACGCAATTTATTTGACAATTTTGTATTTGCCAAACAAAGTTAAAAGTTTCCCTAATGATTAGTTTTAAAAAGGTGTGAAAAATTACACTATAAATCAAAAAATCCGTTTGAAATACTAACGTTGTAAATGTTGTTTAAACCACTAAAGGAGAAACTGCCGCATGCCGTTTGGGTTTTGACATCGTAGTTGTGTAAAAGAAAAAAGGTGTTTTCCGAGCAATCAGAACTGTAAAAGCGTGTTCTGAAACCGCCATTTTCGGTGCGGAAAACTTCCAACAAACTTCCGTCTCCGCGTTTCCCCTGACAAATTGCAGTGGTGTCATTTGTATAAAAAAGTAAATCCAATCTGTATTGCTTGTTACCTTCCATAAAAAATGCTTGAAGCTGAACCACGGAATCAGAAACTAAAATATTATTTATTTCATGCTTGCCAGCAATGATTTTTCTTTTTCCATCAAAATTGAAAAGGGTTACTTCATTTATCCCACAATCGTATTTCATGGAGTAAGTTGAAGTTTCACTCTCCTCTAAAATACAAGAAGTTAGAAATCCACAAAATAATAGTATCAGTAGCCTGCGCATGAAAAAAAATATTTTCTTAGCATTCAGCCCAAAAATATTGGGGATGTTATAATCTACAAATGTACAAAAAATTGATTTGCAGAATAGAAAATCATTTTAAAGTTTTTGATCTTCCCATTTAACTAGGATGTTGTTGGCAGATGCAAATCAAAAATATTTCCAATGGTTAAAATAAAAAAGGCAAAATGGCTATTCCGGTAATCAGTAGTAATTTTAAAAATGATAAAAGCCATTTTGACTTTGTTGTGGTATTTTCGTCAAACCGAAGAAAAATAAAAATATAAAAATATGCGATGGAAACGGTAGCTGCGAGAATTTTTGGCGTTTTTGAAAAGGGCAGCAACCATAAGCCCAAACAAATGATGATTCCGATGCCCGCATAGGTTTTTAGCAATTTTCCAGCGCGGATAATTCCCAGAGCAACAGGGACTGTGGGGTAGTTCATAACCAAATCACCTTTATAATACCGAAAGTCTTTGACAGTTTCTTTGAGGAAAAGTAGCCAGGAAAAGAAAAAACCGTAATAGAATATTAGGAGGTTGGAAACATCGTAATACAGCAATAATCCAAAAAAGGGAATTACCACCAATAGCGTTGCAATGAGATTACCAAATAAGGTGATTTTTTTAAACTTATGAGAATACGCCCAAAGGAGAAATGCGTATCCACCAAAAAATAATAAGGCCCTGTAACTTACCATAAACGCCAATAGGGAGCCTAGTAGGGTGAAGAAAAAGTATCCGTATAATACGGTGGATTTTTTGATGTTGGCCTCTATGGCGGTGCGAAGCGGTCGGTTAATTCTATCTTTTTCCCTATCGTAAAAATTGTTGATTAAGTATCCGCCGGCGACCAAAAACGCCACCGAAAAGACAATCAAGTGGAGCTTGGCGTCGCTTAGGATTTCTTTCCATGCAGCGGGTTTGTTAAATAGGAATATCGCCGTAATGTATTGGGCAACGGCCATGGCCAGAATATTGTGCCAACGAATCTGGAGGAGGAGCGCAATCCATTTTACCATCCATTGTTTTGTGGACAGTTTTTGATCACTGCGTACTGGCGAAGGATTGGTCATGATGAAAAAACCTAAAAATTATTTTCGACCTATGGGTTTGGCTCGCCTTGTAAAAATGCTGTAATTTTTAGAACCGGAAAACCACCTCGGGCTGGTAATCTTTTAAATGTGGTTCCGCTTTTTCAAAATCAGGGGTAAAGCCAAGCATATAGCCTCCGCCTCCGGAACCACACAACTTCAGGTAGTACAATCCGGATTCCATGCCTTTTTCCCAAGTGCCGTGAAATTTTTCCGGTATCATGGGACTAAAATGGTTAAAGGCAATGTGACTGAGTTCTTTTATGTGCGACAACATGCTCTTAAATTCTCCTTTGAGAAAAGCTTTGATGCTTGCGTCGTTGTATTTTTTAAACTGCTGCTTGAGCATGGTTCGAAACCCTTCCTGCTTCATTTTTTCCATGAAAATATTTACCATGGGTTGGGTTTCTCCGGGCTGACCGGTGTTGAGAAGAAAAATGGCACCTTTTCCCGTCGCAACCTGACTGGGCAGATCAACAGTGCCTACATCTTCTTTTGACCGAATGAGAATGGGCAAATTGAGGTAACAAATCAATGGATCGAGACCGGAGCTCTTCCCGTGAAAATAGGACTCCATCGCGCCAAACATCTTTTTTAGTCGCAAGACCTTATTTTTGTTTGACGTGCTTTCGGGCACAATTTTATCCACTGCATATCGGTCGTAAATGGCGGCACAAAGGGCACCTGAACTTCCCACTCCAAAACCTTGAGGGATGGATGAATCAAAGTATAATCCATTTGTAAGGTCGTTTTCAAAAGCATCGAGGTCGAGTTTTTCGGGGATTTCACCCGTGGCATTACGTCTGCGTAAATCTTCTAAAAACGCCAGAATCGGACGGGCTGCATCTGTCGTTTTATTTGGGTCAAATTTTAAAGTCCCTTTGTAGAAGTTAAAGGGAATTGACAACCCCATGCTGTCGTCAATAATGCCGTATTCTCCGAAGAGTAAAATTTTGGCGTAAAAGAGGTTATTCATCGCTAAAATGGTTTGGGGCCTTCCCCGATGCGGTCGCAAATATACAATCCATCAGGACATAAAGGCTTTAATTCACTTTCAACAAAGGATTTTACTTTTTGTTCATCTGCGGATAAGGCAATAACGTGTACGTTCGCACCGGCATCCAATGTAAAACCAACGGCGAGATTCTCTTCTTTTCTTGTGTTGCGAATGCGTTCTATTGCCGCCACTGTATTGGGTCGCATCAAAATGTAATTGGGTTGAGATGACATCATCAGGGCATGCAGACCAAGGGCCTCTTCTTCTATCAGCGAGAAAAAATCATCAACTTCACCGCTGCGCAAAATGGTTTGTAATTCGGCGAGGTTTTCCGCGGCCCGTTTAAAACGCATCTCGGCGTAAGGATGACCAACCATTAAGGCATGACCTGCTGTACTCGAAACAGATTTCGTTTCCCGATCTATTAGTAAAATGGTATCTGTGATGCCGCGAAAGACCTCGTGGATTTCGTCGGTTACCGGAACGGCAAAGGACTGTGAACTACCTACGGTCATGGGGTGTTTTCCCCAAACGGAAATACCCCCATATACTGATCGGGCGGCACTTCCACTGCCCAATCGCGCACGGTGCGACGCAATGCGAAAAAAACCGCCGTGTTTGATGTCGAGTACCTTTTCCTCTAATTCAGTGATGCAAAGTGCCAATGCGGCAAAAGCGGAAGCAGAGGAAGCAATTCCACTAGAATGGGGAAAGGTGTTTTCCGAGGATATGCGTAGGGCATAAGATTTTAGCCAAGGCATTTCCGGAAAAACAGCGCGGAAAAAGTTTTCAATTTTTGGAAGAAATTCGGGTTTTTCTTTCCCTTCAAAAAAAAATTGTAGTCGGGGAAAGTCTGAAAAGGGAACTTTTTCCGCTTCAATTGTCGTTTTGGTGGTGCATTCATCCAGACTAAAACTCAGGCTTGCATTTGCGGGAATCTGTCCGGGATGTTTGCCCCAATATTTGACCAGTGCAATGTTGGATGGCGCTTGCCATGCCACGCGAATTTGATTTTTACCCATAATTAACTGATGCCGTTTACTTCTGCCTCACGGTTAATTTTCTTTATTAAACCCTGAAGGACTTTGCCGGGCCCGCATTCGGTAAAGATTGAGGCGCCATCGTTAATCATGGCGACTACACTTTGAGTCCATCGTACTGGAGATGTAAGTTGGGCAACTAGATTTTCTTTTATTTGCTCGGGGTCAATTACCGGAGAGGCAGAAACATTTTGGTAAATGGGGCAAATGGGTGAGTTAAATTTTGTGGCGGCGATTTTTGCTGCCAATTCCTCACGCGCAGATCCCATTAAGGGGGAGTGAAATGCACCGCCCACAGGAATGATAAGGGCACGTCGGGCACCAGCTTCTTTGAGTGCTTCACAGGCTTTTCCCACGGCGGGTACACTTCCCGAAATTACCAATTGACCCGGGCAATTGTAGTTGGCAGGCACCACAACACCGTCAATTCCCGCGCAAATTTCTTCAACTACTTTATCTTCTAAACCCAGCACCGCTGCCATGGTAGAGGGTTGTGCCTCACAAGCCTTTTGCATGGCGGTTGCGCGTACGGCCACCAGTGCCAATGCATCCTCAAAAGTCAGGGTTTTATTGGCCACCAATGCGGAAAATTCACCAAGTGAATGACCGGCAACCATTTCAGGGTCAAAATCGTCCTGGCAAAGAGCGGTAACGACAGAATGTATAAAAACTGCGGGTTGCGTTACATTGGTTTGTCGAAGTTCCTCATCTGAACCCGTAAACATTATGTCGGAAATATTGAAGCCGAGAATTTCATTGGCTTTCTCAAATAGGGCTCGTGCCTTTTCGTTTTGGTCGTATAGTTCCACACCCATTCCACTGAATTGGGAACCTTGTCCGGGAAAAACGTATGCTTTCATAATGTTTAAGTTAGAGAATTATCGTCTATTACAATTTGATGTTGATTTTTGTTTTTCAAAAATCAATTAATCACCGAAATATTCCACGGCGTTATTTTCAGTTTCGTCCAAACGCACACAATGCAATATGGCTTGATGCGTAGCGATTAACGGTTGAAGGATTTTCCAAATTTCCATGGCTAAAACCTCGGTGGAGGTGAACTTGCCCCGCATAAAATCTACGTCGGTATTCAGATTTTTGTGGTCGAGTTTTTCGGTCACATGCATTTGAATGATTTTTTTTAAATCGACTAGATTCATCACAAAGCCGGTATCCGGATTTATCTTTCCTTTTACCGTTACTGTGAGGGTAAAGTTGTGACCGTGGAAATTTTTGTTGGCACATTTGCCAAAAACTTCGTCGTTTTTTGCCTCGCTCCAATTGGGGTTGTACAATTGGTGGGCAGCACTAAATCTTTCTTTTCTTTGGATGTAAATCATATATGGGCAAAAATTCGCGGCAAAGATAAGGCGATTGGGTTAAGAATCAATTGCCCTAATTTTTTGAATACCGAGGGGAATGGTTTCTTTTAATTGATCAATCAGTGCATCAACTTGATTGGGGTTTTCTATAAAATCTATTTCCCGCCTGTCGATGACGAGCACGGGAATAGAAGCTTGCTGGATAAACGTGTGATACGCTTCCTGAAGTGCTGCCAGATATTCGTCGGGTATATTTTGCTCATAAGACCGACCCCTTATTTTGATGTTTTTTTGGGCCAGGGAAACAGGGATGTCTAAAAATATAAGTAAATCTGGCGCTGGAAGGGATTTGAATAGGGTATCAAAAAATTGTCGGTACAAAGCATATTCCTTTTCTCCCAAAGTTCTTCCCGCAAATAATTTGGATTTTAACGGGTGGAAATCCGCCAAAACGGGCGTTCCAAAAAGGTCATTAAAAGCCGTACTTTCGCTTAATTGTCGATACCGTTCAGCCATAAAAGCCATCTCCAACGGGAATGCAAATCGCTCCCGGTTTTGATAAAAATCCGGAAGAAAGGGGTTGTCGGCAAAGGCTTCCAATATTTGATGCGCTTCGAGCTTTTCAGCAAGCATTTTGGTAAGTGTGGTTTTTCCGGCGCCTATGTTTCCTTCAATGGCAATATAACGGTATTTAAGCATGGCGCAAAAGTACAACGTTTGCCACGTCGGGACAGGCTTCCAGTAATTCCTTCTGGTCTTTTTTATACACAGGGTGCGGAAAATCGGGTATGATCTCCGTTAAGGGCAGCAATGTAAATCGGCGTTTCCACAATTGGGGATGGGGTACAGTCAAACCTTCGGCTTCAATTATTCGGTCACCTATATATAATATGTCAATATCTAAAGTTCGCGATGAATAACTTCCCTTTTGGTCTCGCGATTTTCTACCGGCTTTTTTTTCTATATTCAACAATACTTTTAGCAGCTCCTGTGGTGTGCAGCTGATGTTGGTTAAAAGTAAGACCTGATTGTAAAAAGCTTCATTCGCCTCAAAACCCCAGGGCGGGGAAGTGTAAATTCCGGAGGTGACGGCATGAATGGAAAAGGTTTTTTCAATTTCCGTTTGGGCAAACTTTAAGCGTGTCTCACGATCGCCGAGGTTTGATCCCGTAAGCAAAACAACCCTTTCTGAGGGAGAAATGGAAGATTCACCCACGGTCATCAGGTCTTTTCTTATAACCGCCTATGGTCAACATGGCGCCATTAAAAAGGGAAACCAAAAGTGAAAACAATAGCGCACTTCCAAAGCTTTTCACTTCAAAGCTATTGACCAAACCGGCAGCCATTAAAACCACCACAGCATTGATGACAAATAAAAACAATCCAAAGGTAAAAAGGGTAGCCGGTAGTGTAAATAGGATGAGAATTGGTCGGACAAAAATGTTTAATAGTCCGATGGCTAAGGCAATCCAAATTGCGGTGGTAAACTGAGGTACGATTACCCCCGGAAGTAAATACGCCGCAAAAAAAACACTTAACGTAGAAACGATAAGTTTAACGAGGAAAGGAATGCGGTCTTGCTGTGAATGATATTCAAATCGCATAAAACATCTTTAATATATATTGGTCAAAGGTAACAAAAAAAATCACCCCTTTTAAATTAAAGAGGTGATTTGAAGTTCGATTGTAAAAATTGAAATCGCGAATAATTTCTTATTGGATAACTTGAATGCGTTTGGTTCCGATCAATCGGTCATTTGCATAAATGCTGATAAAGTAATATCCTGAACGAAGCCCCTGCAAATTGATTTGCTCTCTATTGCCGAAGGATCTGACATTCTTTTGAATCACATTATTTCCAATTACATCATTTACCATTACGGTAATATCCGGTTCGTTGATGTTTTGAAGATCAAGCCAAACACTTCCCTTTGCGGGATTTGGATATACATTAAAACCAGATTTCTGCTTTGCCTCATTTACGGAGAAAGAATTGGTCGTAATATAGGTTACGGTCATTGCGACACTGTCGTCAGGATTGTTTGCATCAAAAAAGATATAGGTAATTTGTCCGGAGCGTGGAGAGCCGTCCATAGGCGGATATACATGACCGTTGAAGTCGGTAGAGTTGGATTGACCGGCCCCGATAGCGATTGGATCAGGACTCACATCTACAGTAGTTGAAAAACACATGCCCCAGCAGATGGCGTTGCTTTGGGTCAAGGTGTTGGAAAGGTCATAACTTCTTTTGACTTTTACATCAATAGATTGACCGGAATTATTTTTTATGGTAGCATGGCCATAAATGTCGAAGGATGTAGTTGGGTGACCGTAAATGACGGAATCATAATCTACAATTTCCAAAGATTGGCCAAAGACCAAAAAAGGAAAAGAAAGGAGTAAAAGTATAGCTTTTTTCATTGTCTCAATTTTATCGCATTAAAATCAATCGCGAGAGCAGTTGTATTTTTTCAACAAGTTTTTCATCGCTTTAGTTCACAAAATTACAAAAAGGAGGCCAATTATTGTGTATTGAACTAATTTTTTTAAAAAGGACTGAATCACGTGGTATATTCAATAAATACAAGTGTTTTAGACATTATAAGGCATTGGGCGAATCCTTCCAAATCTTGGAAAATCTTCCATTTTGTCATCTTTTAACACCTGTTAAAGTTTTGAATGGGTGCAATTCTCACTGTTTTGGGTTTCGTTAATATATATTTGCAACCTACATTTGTCGCTTTAAACCAAAGAAAATTTTCGAAAAAATTTTCGGCATCGGGTTTGGTTATACAATGAACAAAGTAACTTAAAAAATATAATAATCATGCGGACAAGTATTCTAACCTTTATTCTAATTGTCGCCTTTTCCAATGCAAATGCGCAGGATGGAAAATTCAGTAAATTGCCCGGTGTAACGGTCAAAGACCTCAAAGGCAACACCATCAATAGTGAAACCTTCAACAACGATGGGAAGCCAATAATAATTAGCTTTTGGGCTACCTGGTGTAAACCTTGTATCACGGAACTCAATGCCATTCGCGATATGTATCCGGATTGGGTTGACGATACAGGAGTTAAAGTAATCGCCATTTCTATTGACGATGCCAGAAATGCTGCAAGGGTTAGACCTTTTGCGCTTGGGCAGGGTTGGGAATTCGAGATATATATCGATGAAAACAGCGACTTGCGCAGGGCCATGAATGTAAATAATCCTCCCCACACTTTTATTCTTAATGGCGATTTGGAAATTGTTTGGCAGCACAATGGTTATGTTCCCGGAGATGAGGATGTGCTTATCGAAATAGTGGAACGCTTGGTGCGCGGTGAATCTATAGATTAAGATATATTTTCACTTTTTGTGGATACCTATTTTTGAAAAATTGTAATTAGGGTTTGTGAATTCAACATTTTTTTAAACTTGTAGCGTTTTGGGAAAAAACTATACGTTTGTCGCCGTGTTATTTTTCAGTTTACATTTTAAAATTTCTGCCCAAATGCCCCCATTGGGTGGTGGAGATGATTATGAAAAGGCAAAAGGAGAAATTCACGGAAATTTTCAAAGTGATTTTCAGTATTATTTTCGGGATGTGGCCATTGACCCAACCGGAGAATTTTTCCCCGAGGAGCGATTTCTCGCTGCGGGTTTTACCAATTTAATTTATACCCAGGGAAATTTTCAGGCCGGTATTCGCTATGAAAATTATCAAAATAATCTTCTGGGTTTGCCCGAGGGCTTTCGGGGTCAAGGAATTCCGTATCGGTTTGCCCGATTTTCTAAAGACGGTCTGGATGTAACCGTTGGTAATTTTTACGAGCAATTTGGCAGTGGGATGATTTTTCGGTCTTTTGAAGAACGCGGGTTGGGTCTCGATAATGCCATGGACGGGGTTCGTCTTAGATACTCACCCTTTAAGGGGTTGTATTTGAAAGGCATGGTAGGAAGACAGCGTTTGTATTTTGAAACCACAGAAGGTATTGTCCGCGGTGGTGATGCCGAATTGAATTTTAATGAGACTTTTAAAAAGATGCAAAACTCCAAATGGTTGGTAACCACAGGTGCGAGTTTTGTTAGCAAATTTGAACCCGCCAATGATCCCTTTTTAGAATTACCCCAAAATGTGGGTGCTTATGGAGGCCGACTATTGTTGCAAAATGGTGGATTTGCCCTGAGCTCAGAATACACTTATAAAATCAATGATCCTTCTGCCGATAACAATTACATATTTAAGAATGGTGAAGGTTTTTTGACCACCGTTACCTATAGTCGGCCACGGCTTGGCGTTATGTTAGCTTTTAAACGATTGGACGACATGAGCTTTCGTTCTCAACGCGATGCCGGACTCATTGATGCACAGATAAATTTCTTGCCACCTACCACCAAATTGCACACTTACACCTTGCCTGCCCTGTATCCTTATGCTGTGCAACCCACCGGAGAAATCAGTCGGCAGGCTGAAATTACATATACCTTTAAGCGAAAATCCTTTTTAGGTGGAAAATATGGCACCACGGTAGCTGTAAACTTTAGTGATGCCTATAGTTTGGACAAAGACCTTGAGCCGGAAAGAGAAATCGTATCTGCACAAAATCCGGACGAAGTAATCGGGACCACAGTGGGAGGCACCCGTGGTTATACCGCAGACTTTTTTCAACCGGGGCCCATCAAGTTTTTTCAGGATTTTAATGTAGAAATCCGAAAAACCATTAACCGGAAATGGAAAACCACTTTGAGTTATTTTAACTTTCATTACAATCAGGAAGTTTTGGAGCGCGGTGTTTCAGATCGACAAATTTTGCTCCGGGAAGGTGGCGCAAACTCACAGGAGCTTATCTATATCCAGGCTTTTGTTGCTGAGGTTTTGTACAAAATTAAACCACGACACAGTCTGCGTACAGAAATTCAGGGGATGTTTACCGAGCAGGATCGTGGGGATTGGGCGATGTTGTTATTTGAATACAGTGTTTCACCGGGTTGGTTTTTTGCCGTTCAGAATAGTTTTAATTACGGAAACCCCGACCCGGATGCACGATTACATTACACTTTAGGTAGCGTTGGCTACACGCTCAAAACCACCAGATTTCAATTGACTTATGGTCGGCAAATGGAGGGGATATTTTGCGTAGGAGGAATCTGTCGTGTTGTGCCTCCGTCAAATGGTGTTACACTTACGGTTACTTCCAATTTCTAAAAAAGTTGCGAATTAGGTAAGGGGTAATTCAATTTTCTGCCATACCTTAGCCTCCTCCAACTATTTATTTTTTAAACTAAAATTCAATGAAAAAACTGTACACAATGCTGTTTGCGGGGACGATAGGTTTCTTCGCCCACGGCCAAGCGACAAAACTGGTCTTGATTGAGGCTTTTTCCAATGCTTCTTGCCCCCCTTGTGCGGCAAACAATCCGCAAATGAACACCCTGCTCGATAACAATACTTCAAAGGCGTTGTCGGTGAAGTTTCAAGCCAATTTCCCGGGCTTTGATCCCATGAACCAACAAAATCCGACGGAAAATAATAACCGACGGAATTATTACGGGGTAAATGCTGTCCCCGGTGTTATGGTGGACGGTACTGTTGGCCCTGTCAATTCAGCCAGTCTTAGTCAGATGAATATTGATAATGCATACAATCCTGGAACCGATGTAGATATTAGTGTGTCACATACCATTTCCAACAATTTTGGCGATATCGATATTTCCGTTTCTGTTAATAATCTCGGATCCGCAGCCATTACAGGTAATTTGGTTTTGCATGTGGCCTTGGTCGAAAAGGAAATTAATTTTCCTGAACCTCCCGGAACAACTAATGAAAAGGACTTCTATAATGTCATGAGAAAAATGTACCCCAATGAAAATGGGACAGCAATTGTCGGTGGTTTACAACCGGGTATGCCTCAATCTTTCACATTGAATCACTCCATTCCAAATTATATTTACAATTATGGCGAACTCGCTGTGGTGGTTTGGGTACAGGATGTTTCCACCAAACAAGTATATAACGCAGCCTATTCGTCACCCCTTCCCTTGCCCGCAGGTGCTGTGGATGCCGGTGTTGAACTAACTGAAGTCGATGCTGGTCTTTGTGATTCTGATTTTGATCCGGAAGTTATTTTGGTAAATAGTGGAACGGAAACCATTACTGAAGCAACGGTTTCCTATAGTTTGAATGGCGGTGCTCCAGTAGATTTTAGCTTCACGGGTAGTCTGGCGCCCAATGCCAATACGACCATTTCTTTCCCTACAGCAAGTTTAAATTCTGGTACTTCAAATGAAATTGTTTATTCTGTTTCAAACGTAAACAGTGGTGCGTTTGATTTTAATACCATGAACAATTCCACACCAACACAACAAATTGCTTTGCTCGACCCTACAGCGCTGACTAATAATTTTTTAGAAGGATTTGAATCAACCCCAAATTTTGAATTACCCACCAGTATGATTTTTGCCGGTGATATTGCCGGGTTATTTGTTTTGGATCAAAATGCTGTAACTGGCTTAAATTGGAATCTCGGTGGTTTTGGTGGCTCAGACAAATCACTTATGGTAGATTTCTACACCATGCAAGTAGGAGAGGAGTTTGAGATTATTTCGCCTAAAATAGATTTAACTTCCACTCCGGGTCTTTATGTTTCATTTAATTACGCCAATGCGCAATACGAAACCAGCGATGATTATTTGGCATTTGAAGCTTCCAGAGACTGCGGTGAAACTTGGGAAACGCTTTGGAGTGCAAGTGGTGCTGATTTAGCCACAATGCCACCCTCAAATAATCGGTTCTTCCCTGGCCAAACGACAACTGCGAATACCCCTTGGAGAAAAGTGCCTCTATATATGAGCACTTACTCCAATGATGATGAAGTTGTTTTCAGGTTTCACGGAATTTCTGATTGGGGAAATGCCCTTTGGATTGACGATATTAATATTGGCGGCGCCACGGTTAGTGTTGAGGAGTTTGTAGAGGAAGGCGACATCAATAAAAAAGATGCTTTCGATGCAAAAATATTCCCTAACCCTGCCAAAGACCGATTTGAGCTTACACTTTCACTTCCCGAGCTACATGATGTTTCGATCGATATCGTCAACCAGCTTGGTCAAACCGTACGCTCTAGCCAGCTTGGAAACTTACAAGGTAATGTAAGTCGCGAGTTTTCAGTCGATAACTTATCAGCGGGAATGTATCACGTGTTTATTACTGTGGATGGTGTACGTCATGTAAAAAAACTTACTATTCAGTAGTCCTTGCATAATATTTAATTGAAAAGACCTCGGATTTTCCGGGGTCTTTTTGGTTTATAAAAACATACCGAGCATTGTATCTTTGCCGTATTGAACAGCCGGACCAAAAGTGCGTTAATGTATTATAACCTCCGTCTTTTTAGGATTCTCAAATTGTATTAATAGTGCCAATGGAATTTTGAATATTTCGGCAAATAAAATCTTTATGTCACAGAACGTTCATGTTGTCCTTCGCAATTTACAGCTGGAAGATTATAGCCAGCTGATGGAGGCTATGCAAGTTTCTTATAATCACCTAAATGTCGAATACTGGGAACAGAAAAACATTCAGAAATTGCTTGAGGTCTTTCCCGAAGGCCAACTTTGTGTAGAGGTAAATGGTAAGGTGGTGGGGATTGCCTTGAGTATCATTGTTGACGATAAAAAGTTTAAACCCAACCACACGTATTACGAAATCACGGGAAATGATACCTTTTCAACACATGACCCAAACGGTACAGTTCTATACGGTATCGAGCTTTTTGTGCACCCTGATTTTCGCGGGATGCGTTTGGCCCGCAGACTTTACGACGCACGAAAGGAATTGTGTGAAAATTTGAACCTCAAGTCGATCATGGCCGGAGGGCGTATCCCCAACTATAAAAACCACTCAGATAAGTTGTCCCCCCGACTCTATATCGATCAGGTGCAGGGAAAACAACTCTTCGATCCCGTTCTTACCTTCCAGCTGGCCAATGGTTTTCAAGTAAAACGCATTTTGAAAAATTATTTACCAGGCGATCAACAATCTAAGGAATATGCTACACTGCTCGAATGGCCAAATATTTATTACGAACGCGAAGAAAGTTTGATCAACCAAACCAAATCTACCGTACGACTTGGATTGGTGCAGTGGCAAATGCGTACCCATAACAATCTCGAATCTCTCGTGGAACAACTCGAGTTTTTTGTGGATGCCGTGAGTAGTTACGAATCTGACTTTATCCTTTTCCCGGAATTTTTTAATGCTCCATTGATGGCGCAGTTTAATCACCTCGGAGAAGCAGAAGCCATACGTAAACTGGCCACTTTTACGCAGCCACTTTTGGATAAATTTAAAGAATTTGCCGTCAATTATAATATCAATATCATTACCGGATCCATGCCACACATGGAAGGTGAGGAGCTGAAAAATGTTTCTTATTTGTGTAGGCGCGATGGTAGTCACGAACACTATTATAAAATCCACATTACTCCCGCAGAGCGCAGTGCTTGGGGCGTTACCGGTGGCGACGATATTAAGGTTTTTGATACGGACTGTGGAAAAATCGGCATCGTAATTTGTTATGACGTGGAGTTTCCGGAATTACCTCGCCTCATGGCTGATAAGGGCATGAATATTCTTTTTGTTCCCTTTCTCACCGATACACAAAACGGATATATGCGCGTTAGAAATTGCTCCATGGCACGCGCCATCGAAAATGAATGTTATGTGGCCATTGCCGGTTCGGTTGGCAACCTGCCCAAAGTTCGAAACATGGATATCCAGTATGCGCAGTCGGCGGTATTCACCCCTTCGGATTTCCCGTTCCCTACCAATGGGGTAAAAGCTGAAACGACGCCCAATACGGAGATGACCCTTATTGTGGATGTGGATATGGACAGTTTAAAAGAATTGCATTCCGGCGGAAGTGTGCGAACCATGCTAGATAGACGTCATGATTTATACCAATTAAAAGAATTAAAAAAGAAGAATCCACAATAGATTCGCAATCTTCCATGGCAGCACAACAGGTTGACATTTATCCGAGCCTTTTTCAACAAGAACTTGAATTTTCTGCTGTGCAGGAACAACTCCGACCATATTGTGCAACTGAGGAGGCCAAGGCGCTGATTGGTGAGCTGCGACCCGAAGCTGATTGGCCAACGCTTTCAATTGAATTGAAACGTACGGATGAACTTTTGCAGTTATTAGAAAGGGGAGAAACAGCTCCGTCAGTCGCTACCGGTTCCATGAAAAAAATCCTTCATTTGTTGGAAATTCAGAACGTAGTCCTCGACGAGAAGCAAATCCAACAAGTTCGAGGGTTGGCTGAGACGTATGAGAATGCTTTTCGGTATTTTTTTCAAAGACGGGAAATATGTCCGCGCATTTACGGGGAATTTGCGGCGCATCAACCCGAACCCCTCATTGTTAAAGAAATTGACCAAATAATTGATGAACGTGCGGAGGTTCGTTCCAATGCTTCAAAAACTTTAGCGACCATACGTAGGGAATTGGCAACGCAAAGAAAACAGGCCGATCGGTTGTTTTACAAAGTCGCCCGAAGTTTGGAAGCCGAAAACATGCTGGCCGATTTTAGGGAAACCGTAAAAGAGAATCGAAGAGTATTGGCCATTTTGCCTACCTATAAAAACAGAATAAAAGGCATATTTCACGGTTCTTCGGCCAAACAATCGGTAATGTTTGTCGAACCGGCAGCTACCATAGAAATAAACAATTCCATAGCCCAACTCATCGATGATGAACGAAGGGAAATTAGGAAAATCCTTCAGGTGCTATGCCGGTTTTTACAAGGATATTTGACACCATTACGGCAATTTGACACCCAGCTTATTGCCATGGATTTGTTGCGGGCAAAAGCGCAGTGGGCGGTGGATTCTGAAGCCCTAATTCCAAACATTGATCCAAATAATCAACATATTACTTGTAAGGATGGATACCACCCGATTCTTCGAGCACATAACCGAAAACTTGGGAAATCTACCGTTCCACTGAATCTTGAATTGTCGCCCGAAAAACGATTGGTCGTCATTAGTGGTCCCAATGCGGGGGGAAAGTCCATCGCCCTAAAAACGATTGGCCTTTTGTCGTATATGTTGCAATGCGGAATCCCAATACCCGTGCATCCGGAATCTTCCTGGTGTGTCTTTTTACGCATCATGGGCGATATTGGCGATCATCAATCCATAGAAAATGAACTTTCCACATACAGTTCAAGGTTGAAAAAGATGACCCGCTTTTTGGCGGAAGCTAATGAAAAAACACTTTTACTTATCGATGAGTTTGGCAGTGGTTCCGACCCCGATTTGGGAAGTAGTTTGGCCGCCGTTTGTCTGCGAAAACTTCACGACGCACACTGCACCGGAATTGTCACCACGCACTTCAACAACATTAAAGCATTGGCCGCAGAGTTGCCCGGCACGGTGAATGCTGCAATGGCTTTTCACAGAAGCACTTTCCGTCCCCTATATACACTTAACCTCGGAAGTCCGGGAAGTTCTTATACTTTTGAAGTGGCAGAAAGTGTGGGGATTTCTCCGGAATTAATTGTGCTTGCCAAGCGTGGGGTAAACGAATCCGTGGCTTCAATTAATCACCTACTCGTCGAACTTCAGGATGAAAAGCAAGCCCTGCAATCTGCTACAGAAAACCTTCAAAGTCGGGTGCAACAAATGCAGGACAATCAGCGTAAGCAAAATGTAACCATCAAAAAATTAGAAGAAAAAGTCGAAAAGCAACGGCGTATAAATCAAGACATGAGCGACGTGCTTATTTGGGGGAAACGCTTTAAACAACTCAGCGATGCCTGGATTAAAAATCCCACACCGGAAAATAAGCGAAGTATTGGCGGTAGGTTTTGGAAAATGATGAAAGAGCGCAGTTCGAAAAGTGAAGCCATGGAGGAAGAGAAAGATTCTGCTGAAAAATCTAAAGAAAACAAGAGGCTTCAACGCTTATTAAAAATGCCCATTGAAGTAGGAGACAAGGTAAAAATTTTTGAAAGTAATTTGGAAGGCGTAGTTGAGGAAATAAAAAAGGACAAATACAAGGTTAAAATGGGGCTCATGTCTTCCACTGTGCAACGAAGTCAAATAATTCCCGTTGTAAAGCGAAAGAAGCCAAATTCTCAGGATGGAAATTCCAAAAAATCCGAATCAAAAAAGAACAAATCATGAAGCAAATTACAAGCAAAATAGCGATAATATGCCTCACTTTTCTCTTTATAGCCTGCGCCTCACATAAAGAATACACTTTGCCCCTGGTTCATGAAAACAGCGTAACCGACACCCTTTTGGTGTATGTTCAGAAAAAGAAAAAGACCCAACAAAAAGCCCTTATCATTTTTCAACCCCAATCTGAGTTCGACACGGAATCATATTTAGAATATGGCAAGGCATGGAAAAAGCAAGGCTTTGATGTTTATATGTTGGAGTATCCCTTTCCCGATAATCCCATGCAAAGGAAACTTTCAGTAAATATACAAACTCGATTATATGACTATTTGGCTTTACTCGTGGATGTGGTGGAACCCGATTCGTTAAAGGAAATACATTATTTGGCGATAGAATACGGATTTCCATTTGCCTTGGAAGTTTCTCTTACGCTAAAACCGGATCAGCTATTCGTTTTTGAAATGGGCATATTGCCGCCCTTACAAAACTTAACTTCAGTATTGCTCGATCACGATACACTTTCAACCGACGATTCATGGAAACCGAATGACCCATCCTTTGGGCGAGTTGAAGCTTTTGAGATGCTTAAAAGCGTAGTCGAAAGTCAAAATTTTTCTGGAGTTGGCGACTTCGACGGACAGCCGGAAACTTTTTGGTTCGAAATGGAAAATCAAAATGCGCTTGAATACCTTAGCTTGCTGAAAATCCCTGTACATTTTATTATGCCCCAGAATTATCATAAAATGAGTAAGGTAGGGTTACAGTATTTAGAATCTATGACCAAAGGGGTAGCCGATTGGCATCTTCATTTTTTCAATAAGGAAGAATCATCACCGACGGATGTTTTTAAAAAAATCATCAGCGAAGAGAAGTAAATATTGGACGCTTCTTTTTTATGAATTATTGTGTGTTTTGTGCGCGGTTGATTTTATTTTAGCCGCAAACAAATAAGCCATGTTCGATACCATTATTTTTTTTGAGGGAAGTGAAGCCGCCACCTTAAAACCATTGACGTTGACCAAACCTCCGGGTGAGTTGCGCTGTGGCATTCGAAAGCTTTATGAAAAGTGGACTGCTGTTTTCCCCGAAGCAGCATTCGGATTTTCCACGCGAGAATATTTGAGCAAAAAATTTACTTTGCCAGCTGCCGGCGCTTCGGTTTTGCATCTCAATCCATCTTTTATGCCCAATGCAGAATTAATTGATGCGATAAAGGCTTTGGATTTAAATAGTGGTCTGGGACAAAATGGAGAGTGGATTGCTTTTCGCGGTGAACGACTTCCCGCTGGTGTAACTGAAAATTGCGAACTGAAAGTAAATCGGATTACCCATCCATGGGATATTTTTTCTCAAAATGGAGAAGCGATGGCTTATGATTTTGCCGAACTTACCCGAGGGAGAAAATCGGCTTCTCTTTCACCCACCAACACGGTCATAGGCGATCAAATTTTTGTAGAGGAAGGCGTTGAAGCTGAGTGTGCTGTGTTTAATACCACTACAGGGCCTATTTATCTCGATAAAAAAAGTGTGATAATGGAAGGTGCTACCGTAAGAGGTGGCCTTTATCTCGGCGAGCGTTCACAATTGAAATTGGGAACTAAAATATACGGTCCCACCACCATTGGCCCTGATTGTAAAGTTGGAGGAGAAGTCAACAATTCTGTGATACAGGGACTTTCCAATAAGGGGCATGAGGGGTTTTTGGGTAATTCTGTTTTGGGAGAATGGTGTAATATTGGCGCAGACAGCAACAATTCCAATTTAAAAAATAATTATTCGGAGGTTAAGGTATGGTCGATGGAAAAAAAGACCTTTGTCAAAACCGGTCTCCAGTTCAGCGGTTTGATTATGGGCGATCACAGCAAATGCGGAATTAACACCATGTTTAATACCGGGACTGTTGTTGGTGTGAGTGCCAATATTTTTGGGGCGGGTTTTCCCAGAACCTATATCCCTTCATTTAGTTGGGGTGGAGCTGCGGGATTCACCGATTACAAAATCAACAAGGCTTTTGAGACTGCAGAATTGGTCATGGAGCGCCGCGGAATTGCCCTAGATGATATTGAAAAGGGGATTTTACAATATATATATGATCGACGGGAGGAATAGGCAGTCTAAATAAAGGCTCTTATCCTGAATTGATTATTTGTAGGTAAATTACTGGCAATGCCGATTGGCGCCGCAGGTAGCAGCCCAAGCATTAGGTTTTCCCGCAGCATTAAA
The DNA here is from genome assembly GCA_020832345.1 of Cryomorphaceae bacterium. Lineage (GTDB taxonomy): Bacteria > Bacteroidota > Bacteroidia > Flavobacteriales > Schleiferiaceae > CSBr16-58. The sequence continues at coordinate 81,056 of JAFIEY010000203.1, forward strand.
TCCCATGGAGGTAATGAGCCCAATGCTGGCATCGTAAAGTCGATTTGAAGCAAAGCGCTCGTCCGAATTGATGTCCACGTGCACGGTAATTTCCGGGATGACAGATTGCAATGCAGAGGCGGTTTCTGCAGCGAGCATTACTTCGTGCCAAAGCCGGGAAAAGCGGTCACCTTCGTAGGGGCGTTCGGTTTTGCGGTAAAGTTCACTCACACCCCGTCCAACGTCCCAAAGGCAAATAACAATGGCGTACTTGACCAGATTGCCGCGAACTTTGCTGTCGCAACCTACAAAAACTTTCCCTTTAGGATGTCTGTTTTTCCAATCTTTAACGTAAGCGCTTACATTTTGGATGCGTTTTCCCATTCCGGTTTGGAATACCGGATGAATAATGGTGCCAAGATTATTGTTTTGGTGCATGATGCCTGGAGTAAAAGTTCTTACTATATGCGTTCGGGTTTTGTTAGCAAAAAAGTGCGTCGAAGATACAGCGTTAGAAATTAACAACAAAAACCAATTAGTGTTTACCTTGACGGAATTATTCAACGAGGTGTTAAAAAATAAAAAAAAACCAAACCCTGTAAACAATCACCATTTTTTTACGGTTATGAATACGGTTTGGTTAATTGGTTTGATGAAAAGGCGTGGTGGGTTTCCCCATCGCGCCTTTTTTATTTTTCGTATAGCTATTTGAGTTTTTGGGCGAGTTTCCGCATTACTTTTTTCGGAGATTTCTCCTGATAGAGAATTTTGTAAACCGCTTCGCAAATGGGCAGTTTTACATCATAAGCTTTTTTGATGTTTTTTATCCGTCCAGCTGCGTAATAGCCCTCGGCCACCATATTCATCTCCAACATGGCCGATCGGATGGTGTACCCTTTGCCAATCATATTTCCGAAGGTCCGATTCCTAGAAAACTGCGAATAGGCCGTAACCAATAAATCGCCCAAATACGCCGTGGAGTTGATGTCTCTTTTAATGGGGTGAACTGCGCGAATAAATTTCTTCATTTCACGTACGCAATTTGAAACCAAAACGGCCTGAAAATTATCACCATAGCCGAGTCCGTGAAAAATTCCCGCCGCTAAAGCATAGATGTTTTTTAGTACAGCAGCGTATTCTGTGCCGTAAATATCATCGGAGAGCCTAGTGATGATGTAATCGGCTTCCATGGCATCGGAAAGTGCACGAGCATTGCTCATGTCTGCACAAGCAAGGGTTAGATATGAAAGTCGTTCTAGGGCCACTTCTTCTGCGTGGCAGGGCCCGGCGATTACGCCAATTTGTTCGAAGGGAACTTCATGACGTTGATGAAGGTATTCACCCACAATCAGATTGTCTCCGGGGACAATACCTTTAATGGATGAGAAAACGACCTTTTCCTTGAGCGGAATGGTCAGGTTGATTAGTGAATCTTTTAAAAAGGCTGAGGGGACAACCAAAACGACAAAATCCGCGGGTGCTACGATTTCATTGATATCGGTTGAAACCGTGAGCTGATTGGTTTTTAGTTCAACCGAGCTTAAGTATCGCGGATTATTTTTGTGCTCAATAATGTGCTCAACAGATTCGGCACTGCGCAACCACCAATTGACGTGGTTGTCGTTTTCGGTAAATATTTTAACCAAAGCAGTCGCCATACTGCCGCCACCGATAACGGCAATGGTTTTGGGTTCACTCATTCGTGATTTGCATTATGGTTTTACAACCAAGAAAAGACTATTTGTCCTTTTTTTTCTTTTTAGAACTGCAACAAGCTTTTTTCTCTTCGGCCTTGGTGCAACCTTCTTTTTTATCGTCTTTTGCACAACAAGTCTTTTCGGTTTTGTCGCCTTTTTTTGCCGGTGGATCAGTTGGCATCTGTGCAGATAGCGACACGCCGGCTACGAGGAATAGGGAGAGAATGAAAGTTTTCATATTGGGTATGGTTAAAAAAATAAATTATCCCGTCATTCGGGTTTCCAAAGATACAACGAAATGGATTTGTGCCCAAATCAGTTTTTTTACGGAATTGTCAACACAGCTCGACCGGTTCGACCATCGCGTTGGTAGTTGATTGAAACTTTTGAGTGTGGTTTCAATACATTCATGAAATCCATAAAGTGGAATATGTCTTCTATTGGGTAATTATCAATTGTAGTTATGATATCTCCATTCATTAATCCCGCTTTTTGTGCAGTTCCGTCCGGCTCCACCATCAGTATTTTAAGTCCGGGTTTGCGGTGGTCGTAATTTGGGATAATACCCAAATTTGCACGTTGAAATTGGGAAGGCGGATTGGCAGAGCTGTGTTCTTCATTAAAAACAACTTGTGAGAAAGGGTCAATAAACTGAAGATACGTTCTTACCATGGCGACCACTTCGGCGATGCCTTCAATTTGTATTTTTCCGGGTTCATCCCTTGGTGTTCGATACTGTTCATGCATGCCTGTGGTAAAGCGAATGGCGGGAATTTTTCCGGTGTGAAGCGTGCTGTGATCTCCAGGGCGTCCGTCTTCTAAATTTGTGGTGATGTCGATACCAAAACAATCGACATCTTTTAAAAGCAGATCACTTTCGGCAAAAGATCCGATGCCTTCGATGAATAATTTTCTGCGATCGTCGAGGCGTCCCACCATATCGAGATTTATGGCAAAGGCAATTTCCCGATCAAAACTGCTGAGCGATGATACAAATTTTTCCGCGCCATAATTCCCTGTTTCCGAAGCCGATAGCATCAAGAACAAGTAATTGAATCTTTTGGCTTTGGGGTCGTTTTTAAGTTGCCTGGCAAGTTCCAATGCTGCGACTACGCCACTGGAATTGCCGTCTGCACCCGGATGGAGTTGCTTTATTCCGGGGGCTTGTGACAGGTAATGCCCTTGCCCAATGTGGTCGTAATGAGCGGCAATAATAACCGTAAATGACGCCTGATTGTCAATCAATCCTAGTATGTTATTGGTCATTAAAAGGCGCTCCTCTTGCTCGATTTCAATTTCAACTTTTTTGCCCCACCATTTTTTGAGTTTGGGAATCATTTTAGGATTTCGCAGCATGATAACGGGTACACCTAAGGTGTCTAGTTTGTCGTACCCATTTGCAGGTTCAGGGCCTTTCAGACTTGGGTTGACGAGAATTACTCCTTTAGCTCCGTGGGAAATGGCAGTTTCCACCCGCTTTTTGATGTCTGAATAGTTCGCCATGGGATGGTACGGATTGGGTGCACCGGGATAAGACAAATCAATCACAGCAATGCGGCGTTTGAGGCGTTTGCGCCTGCCTGTAAAATCGTTGTGGTCGTTTTCCGGTGCTTCAATACCATGACGAACATAACGGGTTCGCATTTTTATTTTACCATTATTACTGTATTTGGTCGGATAAAAAACTTTGCCCAATCTGGGTTCAAATTTTTTCATTTTTAAATGGGAAGATGGTGACACTTCAACCGGGCCGTTAAATGTAAAGCGCTGCCACCACTCACCATTTTCACCAAAAGGCTCTAATCCCAAGTTGTCAAATTGTTCGATGATGTAATTTCCGGCCACCTCCTCATTGCCAGACCCTGCCTCTCTTCCTTTTAAATCAGTTCCGGATAAATATCGCAAATGTTCCGAGATTTCTTTTATACCGAAAGTGTCAACAGGAACGCAGTACGAAGCAGCTGAACCATCTTGAGCTGACAAAGAAATTCCCGCAAATAAAAGGGGATAAATTAAAAAATGTTTGAATTTCATATTCTTGTTATAATGATTTTTTTCGTGGATCAGTGAAATCTCGCATGCTGTTTCCAAGCATCATAAAAGAGAGCACCAAAAGTAAAATACACAGTCCCGGCCACAAAACGAGATATGCTTTTCCCATCAAAAGGTATGGCCAATGATCTTTTACCATGCCACCCCAGGTGGGAAGTGGCGGCTGAGCACCATATCCGAGAAAACTCAATCCGCTTTCCAACAAAATGGCCGTGGCAAAATTTGCCGCTGAAACAACGATGACCGGATGTAAAACACCCGGAAGTATTTGTCCCCAAATGATTTTTCCGGAAGAAAACCCCATCATTTTGGCAACTTCTACGTAAGGACGCTCGCGAAGACTTTTTACCTGACCGCGAACGATGCGGGCAACTTCTACCCACATGGTGAGGCCAATGGCAATAAATACCTGAAAAATGCCTTTGCCCAAGGCGAGGGTTAAAGCAATTACCAATAACAATCCGGGTATTGACCATACCACATTGACCAGCCACATGACGATTCTATCTATCCAGCCACCGTAAAATCCGGCCAGTAAACCGAGTGGCAATCCAATGAGTAAACTGATGCCAACCGCGATAAAACCGATGACAAAAGAAACTCTCGATGCGACAATTAATCGACTTAACAAATCTCTACCATACCGATCGGTGCCCAAATGAAATACACGGGAATGCAGGTAGTTTCCCGACTTGTCGTAAATAACGTCATTGGCAGAAATGCTTTTTGAAAGTGTGCTGCCTATGACTTCATACCGGATGATGCCTGAATCCTTTTCTGCTATCGTCACGGGAATTTCTTCGTATTCTAAAGAAAACCCTGATTGCAATCCCTGGAGCAAGCCGGTTTTTTCCGAAGGTGATGCAAGCTTTTTGTGCAAAACAGAAATTTGTGTACCCGGGGGTTGGGTGGCCAACTGAATGTGCATCTGATTGGCATACGGGCTGTTGTCCGGACTTACCCCATAGGCAAATACGGCCATAAACGCGAAGGTGAAAATTACGCCAATCGCTACAATACCCAAACTGTATGTTTGCAATATGCGTTTCACCTGATGATGATTAGTTTAATGAGAAAGTACGCGGAAGGCTTCGGTAATCTGAAGATCTTCCCCGACATTTTTCAACCATTTTTCCCAATCCTCAATATCCTGCTCGTTGAGCATTTCCCTTCGTTGTTTTGGCATAAAAGCATTTAATGGGTTTTCGGTTTTAAAAATATCTTTAAAACTACTGCTTTTCTCGCGGTATTCTTCTTGCTTTTTTGCATACGCCTGGTACTGAAGATTCACTTCTGTGTCGTCACGTTGCTCAGATAACCATTTAGCATACTGGTCGATGCGTTTGAATTCATCGTTTTTATTGATGCGCTTTTGGCTTTCTTTGACCAGGTTATTAAATACCTTATCGTCTCGATTCCAAGGGGTGTATTTGGTGGGTTCAATTTCCGAATATGCCATGGCGTTTTTTCGATCTTTTTCGCCAAAATCCATGTAGTGAAATTGGTCGGGCATAACAATATCCGACTGTACGCCCCGGAGCTGTGGTGTGCCTCCGTTAATTCTATAGAATTTTTGGATGGTAAGCTTGAGAGCACCCAGCGGTTTGTGCTCGTTGTACCCAAAGGCAACAAAGCGGTCGAGATCGGCCATGTTTTGCACGGTTCCTTTGCCAAAAGTAGAATGGCTACCGAGGATGATGCCGCGCTTATGATCTTGAATGGCCGCAGCAAAAATTTCACTTGCAGAGGCGCTAAAACTATTGGTCATCACCACCAAAGGACCGTCAAATTCGATGTTTTTATCGCGGTCACGCAAAACTTTAGGCTTAAACCCGCTGGCTTGAACTTGTACGATGGGCCCAGCTTCGATAAAGAAACCGGCAATGTCCACTACACCTTCCAGAGTGCCGCCTCCATTGCTGCGCAAGTCCAAAATGATACCTTCAACGCCTTCATTTTTTAGCATTTCAATTTCGGCCTTTACATCGTCAGCACAATTGCGTGCATCTTTTTTATTTGGGGTAAAATCAACATAGAATTTGGGAAGCCTGATGTAACCCATTTTTTTACCTTCTTGTTCGATTACGGCGCCGCGTGCAAAAGTGGCTTCAATTTCGACTACATCGCGAACGATGGGAATATCCTGACGGCTTCCGTCGAGTTTTAGTACTGTGAGAATTACGGTGGTGCCTTTTTTACCCCGGATGAGTTTCACCGCCTTCTGAATGCTCATGCCAACAACATCAATCGGTGTTTCACCCTCTTCGGCAACCGCTAGTATTTTATCACCTACTTCCAAATCACCTTGTCGCCACGAAGCACTACCGGTAACGATTTTATCAATGGTAATGTAGTCGCCTTTGGTCATTAATTGGGCACCGATACCTTCAAACTGCCCCGACATTTCCACTTCAAATTCCTCCCGCTGCTGTGGTGGATAATATTCGGTATGGGGGTCAAAGTTGTTGGCGATGCTGTTGATGTAGATGGCAAACCAGTCGATGCGGTCAAGTTCTTTATAGTTGTTTAGCCATTCTTTTTGGAAGGATAGTTCTTTGGTTCGGGCTTCGCTTTCCAGTTTGGCAAAATCTTTTACTTCTACGGGTTCATCAGTACTTGATTCTCCCTTGGCTTCCCGTTCGAGGGCGTCATTTTGGCGGCGTTCAGCTTCGTAAACTCTAGTAAGCACTTTGTATTTTAAGAATTTGCGCCAGTGCTCTTTTCTTTCTTTTTTATCTTTTGGCCAGATTCGCTTTTCATCATCTGTTTGGTAAAATTCTTTTTTAGAATAGTCAAACGGCTTGTCGAGGATTTCCTCATAGATATATGGTAGCTCGTCCAAGCGCATCATGATGATGTCGTAAGATTCGTTAAATAGGCGGAGGTCGGCATTTTTGATAAACTCCTCAAGATTATCGCCGTATTTACTTCGCAGTTGATCAATATCTGATTGCAATAGAATACGCTTGTTGTAATCCGTGGATTCAAAATACTCGTCAAAAACCTCTGCGGCAAATTCGCTGTTGATGGTAGGAGGTGAAAAGTGATTTGTAATCAGTGTTTTGTAAATTATTTCACTGATAATGTTCTCCTTCTTAAGCTGTTTGTCGGAAATGGACAAATCTCTATCTGACTGTAGTGTAAAGGCCAGTGAGACGATACCGGCTAGCAAAACCGGATATTTCAAATAAAAAAGTACTTTTTGCATTCTGTATATTTTTCAATTTTCGCTGGGGCGTAAGCGGATAACTTACAACGGCGTTCCAAGGTTCAAAGATAATGCCGATAAATTGATTGTTGGAAACGGATTTTTGTCATCCGGCATCACTAGCATCCGAAAGTTGATTTTTTAAAAGCCCTCAGAATCCCTTATTTTTGAGTTCGACAAAAAACTTTAAAATTATGGGACTCTTCAGGCGAAACAAAAATAACAAAAAACCAGTCATTCGACAAGTTTTAGATTT
>JAFIEY010000216.1 GCA_020832345.1 Cryomorphaceae bacterium
GACCTCCGACTTCCGACCCCGCAAATAACGCCCACCATCTAAACCGCACCCAACCCCATTCCCAAAAAACAACGACTAAACGACTAAACCTCCAAATTACGTCCACAATCCAAACCGCACCCAACCCAGATTCCCGAAAAACAACGATTAAACGCATAAACGATGAGCCCACTCTAAAAAGGATGATTGAGTCCACTCCAAAAAGGATGATTTCAATCAAAATCGACGCGGAAGGGGTTTTTAAACCGGAGCTAACTAATTGTTAGTGAGGATTTGAAAAACTACTGACAAGGAAGATTTTGGCAGAAAGGGACTTTTTGGAGTGGACTCATGATTTCAATCAAAATCGAGGGGATTTTTGAACCGGAGCAAGTGAGGATTCAGAAATTCACCGACAAGGAAGATTTTGGCAGAAAGGGACCTTTTGGAGCAGATTCAATTTTCTATCGAAACCCAAATGAGAAAGAACATCTCACAAATTTGAAAATGCTAAAATGGATTCTGCCCCCATTGTCGGGACGGGCATTCGCAAACCCATTCAATAAATACATTAATCCGCATTAGAAAAAGGCGGTATTTGCCGCGTATGTAGTACTTTTGCGGGCAAATTGAAAATAACACTATACACGATATGGCTGAGTTTGAACTCATAATGCCCAAGATGGGTGAAAGTGTGGCTGAGGCTACCATTACGAAATGGCTCAAGGAAGAAGGCGAAACCATTGATATGGAGGAAAGCGTGCTGGAAATTGCCACCGATAAAGTAGATTCTGAAGTTCCCGCACCTGTTGAAGGTGTGCTTGTGAAAAAATTGTTCAATGTGGACGATGTGGTGCAAGTTGGCGCCACAATCGCAATCATTGAAACAGAGGCGGTATCCTCCAATGGCGCTCAGGTTGCAGTTGACAAACCCGCAGCGAATGCACCAGTGGCCGAAGCTGCTGCCATGGTTGAAAAGGCTGTGCAGACTACTTCCGACGAGAAAATCCCCGCCCGCTCGGATGCCGGAAGATTCTATTCTCCATTGGTTCGGAGTATTGCGCAGGAAGAAGGTATTTCTCTTAGTGAACTCGACGGTATCGAGGGACACGGCACGGAAGGTCGCGTGACGAAAAACGATATTTTGAATTATCTTAAAAATCGCAAAGAAGCACCGGTCAAACCGACCACCGCGCCTGCGGCCAAACCCGCCGAACAAGTTCCTGCCTCATCTCGTGCTGCTGCGCCCGCTTCGCCCGCACCGGCGGCCAAGTCTTTACCTCCAGTGACAGCTCGTCCGGGAGATGAAATCATCGAAATGGATCGCATGCGTCGGATTATTGCCGATAATATGGTATTATCCAAACACACTTCCCCACATGTAACTTCATTTGTGGAAGCCGATGTAACCAATATCGTGATGTGGCGCAATAAAGTTAAAAACGAATTCCTAAAGCGCGAAGGGGAAAAACTCACCTTTACGCCGATTTTTATTGAGGCCATTGCCAAAACGATTCGCGATTTCCCCATGATCAACATCTCTGTGGACGGTCACAATATCATCAAGCGCAAAGATATTAATATTGGTATGGCCACAGCCCTGCCAAGTGGTAACCTTATAGTTCCGGTTATCAAAAATGCAGATCAACTCAATCTGGTCGGCATCACCAAACGGGTAAACGACCTAGCAGAACGCGCACGCAACAACAAACTCGGTTCCGATGATATCCAAAACGGAACTTATACCATCTCAAACGTTGGTAGCTTCGGAAACCTGATGGGAACCCCAATTATTCCGCAGCCACAAGTGGCCGTTATGGCCGTTGGTGCCATTAAGAAAAAACCCGTCGTGATTGAAACGCCGCAGGGTGATGTCATTGCGATCAGACACATGATGTTCCTTTCTCACTCCTACGATCACCGTGTGGTGGACGGAGCTTTAGGCGGCATGTTTGTCCGTAAGCTCGCGGATTACCTTGAACAATTCGACCCGAATAGGGAGTTTTAATAAAACGCAAAACAAAAAAATGCGCTCTTTTGGAGCGCATTTTTTTTTTCAATAAATTGGATAACGATTAAAACAAATTCATGTTGTCCAACACATCTTTGACTTCGCGAACCGCTTTTTCGGAATCGCGTAAAAGTTGCTTTTCGGCCTCGTTAAGATCGAGTTCAATGATTTCTTCAATACCATTTTTACCGAGTTTAACCGGAACACCAAGATATAGATCTTTGATTCCGTATTCACCTTGTAACCACGTGCAAACCGGGAAAATCCGGCGCTGATTGCGTACAATGGCCTCAACCATTTGCGCCGCAGCCGCACCGGGTGCATACCATGCAGAGGTTCCGAGAAGTTTAACAATTTCTCCACCGCCTACTTTGGTGCGTTCTATAATGGCATCGAGTTTATCTGCATCGATGAGTTCGGTAACCGGAATTCCACTAACGGTTGTATAACGAGGAAGTGGAACCATGGTATCACCATGTCCACCCATCAACACAGCCTGAATATCTTTTGGAGAGCAATCGAGTTCGGTGGCTAGAAATGCTTTATAACGCGCAGTATCCAAAATTCCGGCCATTCCGAATACCTTGCGGGAATCGACCTTTGCCGTTAGAAATGCACAATAAGTCATCACATCCAAAGGATTTGATACGATGATGAAAATTGCATTGGGGCTATGTTTGATGGCATTTTCCGTTACACTTTTCACAATACCGGCATTGGTGGCGATAAGATCATCGCGTGACATGCCTGGTTTACGCGGAAGCCCAGAGGTAATAACCACCACATCGGAGTTTTTGGTAGCAGCGTAATCGTTGGTTGAACCTATTAAACGGGAATCATAATTGTTGATTGGGGCAGTTTGCCACAAATCGAGTGCTTTTCCTTCGGCGAAGCCATCTTTGATGTCGAGTAAAACAACCTGCTCGGCCAATTCGTGGTGGGCACAATATTCAGCACAAGTAGCACCTACATTACCGGCGCCAATAACAGAAATTTTCATATAATAGAAATGCTTTGGGTCTTTGGGGAAAAACGCCCGCAGACTGGTTAAAGAATAAATAATTATGATGTGCGTTGCAAATTTTGCAAAACACAAAAATCAGGGACAAAACTACAATGCATAAGCCCTTAAATCCAAGCTAAAAAGAAAAACAGTTCAAAACTCCTGTCCCGATGAATTTTCAAATTTCATGACCGATTGAACAACCCGCCAAAACAGTTGTTTTAATTTTGATTATAACCATTTGTGTATTTATTTTGTAATGTAAAAAATTAACGTATGAGCAAGGAAGAAATGTTGGATATGGAAGCGCGTTTTGAGCGCTATGTGGCTGCTGAAAACAAGGTTGAGCCAAAGGATTGGATGCCGGAAAAATACCGAAAGACCCTCATCCGTCAAATCAGTCAACACGCACATTCTGAGGTCGTAGGCATGTTGCCCGAGGCCAATTGGATTACCCGTGCGCCTTCGTTGCGCCGGAAAGTTGCCCTGTTGGCCAAAGTTCAGGACGAAGCCGGCCATGGACTTTATTTATACTCTGCTGCGGAAACCATGGGCGCCGATCGACAGGATTTAATCGAAGATCTTTTGAGCGGAAAGGCAAAATACTCGAGCATTTTTAATTACCCAACCCCTACCTGGGCCGATATCGGAGCCATCGGTTGGTTGGTTGACGGAGCTGCAATCGCCAATCAAGTAATGCTTTGTAGAACTTCTTACGGACCTTATGCCCGCGCAATGGTTCGCATTTGTAAAGAAGAGAGCTTTCATCAACGACAAGGATACGAAATCATGATGGCTTTGGCTGCAGGAACGCCAGCTCAAAAGAAAATGGCACAAGATGCACTTAATCGATGGTGGTGGCCTTCCCTAATGATGTTTGGCCCTACGGATGAAAACTCACCAAACTCCGCCCTATCCATGAAGTGGCGCATAAAAAGAAAAAGCAACGACGAACTCCGTCAAGAATTTATCGATAAAACCGTACCTCAAGCTGAATTTATCGGACTTACTGTGCCCGATCCGGATTTGAAATGGAACGAGGAACGCGGACATTACGACTTCGGCGAAATAGATTGGCAGGAGTTTTACGATGTAATTGCCGGAAACGGAAAATGCAACAAACAGCGATTGCACGCCCGCAATGTTGCCCACGATAATGGCCGTTGGGTGCGCGAAGCTGCCAATGCTTATGCAGAAAAACAAGCTAAGCGCCGAAAGGAAGAAAGCTCTGCAGCCTAGACTACACGATGTCCATCAAAGAAAAAACCACGTCCCCGATGCTACCAATTCATCGGGGCGTTTATTACCTTAAAACTTAAGACCAAACCAACAAGAAGTATGAGCAATAACAAAGACAATTGGAAAATTTGGGAAATTTTTATCCGCAGCAAAAACGGAATCAGTCACAAACACGTCGGTAGCTTGCACGCCCCCGATGCGGAAATCGCCATTAAAAATGCCCGTGATGTTTACACCCGTCGATCTGAAGGTATCAGCATTTGGGTCGTACCCTCCGACCAAATTACCGCCTCAAAACCCGACGAAAAGGAACAGTTATTTGCCCCCGCGGATGACAAAGTCTATCGTCACCCAACTTTTTATCATATCCCGGATGAAATTGGGCACATGTAGAGATGTACCACCAATAATCTCTATTTGAATACATAATAAAAAATCACCAAAGTGGAAGCAAAAGAAAAATACGTATTGCGATTGGCGGATAATGCCTTGATTTTAGGGCAAAGATTAGGCGAATGGTGTGGTCACGGCCCAATCCTGGAACAAGATATCGCCCTAACCAATGTGGCATTAGACCTCATAGGCCAAAGTAGAATGTTGTATCAGTATGCCGCCGAATTAAAAAATGACGGAAGCACCGAAGACGATATCGCCATGAAACGCGATGTTTTCGATTTTTATAACGTGCTTATGGTCGAACAGGAAAATGGGGATTGGGGCAAAACCATCGTGAGACAGTTTTTTTACGACACCTATAACTACTTCCTATATGAGGCGCTTTGCACAAGTACTGACCAGCGTTTGGGTGAAATTGCCCGCAAAAGCTTCAAGGAAATAGCATACCACGCCCAGTTCAGTGCCGAATGGGTCATCCGATTTGGAGACGGCACCAGCGAAAGCCACGAGCGGGTACAAGCCGCAGTTGATGATCTTTGGGAATTTACCGGAGAAATGTTTACCCCAGACGAAATAGATTTGGCCATGACCGAAGCCGGTATAGCACCCGATTTAAACCAAATAGCTGCCCAGTGGAAGCGAAAAGTTACACAAATTTTAGACATTGCAACCCTAAAAATGCCGGAAAGTAGTTTCATGCAAAAAGGGGGTAAAGTTGGTGAACACAGCGAATATTTAGGTTTTATTCTAGCTGAATTGCAATTCATGCAAAGGGCTTATCCGGGAATGCAATGGTAAAACCCATTTCACAATTAGGTTTTTATTTAGATATGTTATACCTTTGACGCCAAATCAATGATTTATAACATCATGAAAAAAGTAATCACCTCACTAAGCGCATTAGCTTTAATCTTCAGCATGACGTCTTGCGACGAACTTGGCGATATGTTGAACATCTCAGCCGAACCGACTTTTGAAGAGTCTATGTCCATCGACCTACCCGATTCAGCCAATCCAGGGATGAGTCAAACTGCCTACATGGGCTATTACCGAATCATCGACCTTGAGGGCGGTGAAGAGGCTCCCAAAGAATTGGGCGGGGACATCTCCAAAGCAACCGAAATTTCCATAAAGGAACTTTACTTTAAAATTGGCGGGGTTAATGCAATTACCACAACCCACACGCCAACCGTTGGCGGAAAAGTAATTTTCTTTCAGGCCGACCATTTCGACGAAAACAGCTTCCCAGATGATGCGATTTCCGGATCAGAATTACCAGAAGGACTTTTCGACGGTGGACTGATTGGAACCATCAATACCGAAAGTACAAACTTTAGCGAACTCGATCGTTGGAGTTATAACGACGGCGAAGGTACTTTTACCTTAAAAATTGATGAGGAAGAAATTCTTGAGAACGTTGTATCTGCCATTTGCAGTAAAGGAAAAGTAGGTGTAGCTGTTTACATGGAATTTAATGGTGAAATGCCTTTCGCAGCTGAAGCAGCCTTGGGTATGACCGTTGACCTTTCAATCAAACCTTAGAACAATAATTTTGTTATTGCAATATGATGAAAGAAAAAATCCGAACCATATTGCATGAAGTAAAAGATCCCGAGATACCCGTCCTCTCCATTGAGGATTTGGGTATCGTTCGGGATTTTTTCATCGATGACACAAACACGGTGACAGTGGTCATCACCCCAACCTATAGTGGCTGTCCGGCCATGGACACCATCGAAGCTGATATCATTAAGGCGTTGGAAGAGGCTGGTTTTAAAGCGAAAGTCAAAACCGTTCTCGATCCACCTTGGACCACCGACTGGATGTCTGAGGAGGGAAAGCGCCGCCTGGAAGAATACGGCATTGCAGCACCCGTAAAAGGATCAGCGGATAAGCGCACCCTATTTGGAAAAAGTCCTGACGTTCGTTGTCCGCATTGTAGATCCATGGACACACAACTGGTAAGCCAATTCGGTTCTACCGCCTGTAAGGCACTTTATAAATGTATCGATTGTTTGGAGCCTTTCGATTACTTTAAGTGTATTTAGTGTCTTTACGAAAACTCCTAAATCAATAGTCTTTAATAAGTCAATCTTCTATATTTTTCAAGCGTATTTCGTGTTTGTCCGGCCTTTGGACTCAATGAAGTCTAAGCTGTTTGCAACAAGTCCTATATTCATCTTCACATTAAACATTTCTTGATTATAATAACTGTGATTAGTGCAATCGCAAATGTCGTTGTTATGGTTATGATGAATAAAGATGCGCTTATGTAAAATACCATGTTTTATAGTAACTTTGTCTTATGATAAAAATAAATCAAGGGTTTAAATACTTCGGCTTTGGCTATATACTTTTGTTCATTACTTTTTTTAGCGCGTTAGCATTTTCATATTTTTCGTATGAAGAAATCGTCCAATGGTATCAGAATACGTATCCACATTTTTACAAAAACGATGAATGGACTTCTGCGTTTTTTACAATAGAGACTTATTCGTTTGGCCAAAAGTATAGTTGGAGTCTCTTTATTCTAGGTTTAATTTTTATGCTTTTTATGAGCAATAAACAACCTAATGAAAAGAGTAAAACCACATATTTCAACATTTATAAAACCAATAAATACGAATTATTCATTTTAATAATCAGCATTTTATCGTGGTGGTTTTGGCAGGAAAGAGCAGCGTACTCTACTGATGAAATTTTTTCGGCTGTACATTTCTCCTCATATCCTATCCTTCAGACGGCAAGTCATTATCCACTACCCAATAACCACATTTTTTTCAACATCATTAATAATTTGCTATCATTTAGCACTTCAAATTTAGTGCTCTCTGGGCGAATTATTTCAGGTATAGCAATATCTGTATTAATGATTAAAATATTTAGATTTTCATACATTTATATAAAAAATCCAATAGTAAGAATTAGTATTGTAATAGTTTTATTGACATTATTCCCAGTTATGGGTTTCAGCACGCAAGCAAGAGGGTATGGATTGCAGATGCTATTAGGATTTATAGCTTTATTTAATATTTATCAATATCAAATAAATAGACGGCATATCCATTTAATATATTTTGTCATATCATCAGTATTAGGATTCTGGACTCTACCATCATTCCTATATTTTTGGATAGGAATAAGCTCACCATTTATTATAAAAATGCTCATAGATAAAAAATTAGATTACGCTTACATTAAAGCAATATTCCAAATTATATGGTCTGTTTTGGTGGTTTATCTACCTGTCGTTGTATTTTCAGGATGGCGATCAATATTAAAAAACAAATACGTTGTTTCGGAGGATGTCTCGTACGGAAAGTTTCTAAGTAATATTTGGAATAGTGATTATTTCAAAGGATTATTTAATGAATGGTTTGTATCAGGCGAATATCCTTTTTTGGGCTTAATTATATTTTTAATCCCTATAGCAATAGGTGTTTTATATAGAAAACATCCAACCAGTAAAATCTTATGGTACATCATCAGTGCCGCATTAAGCTTTATTTTGATTATGATTTTCATGAAAAAAATTCCTTTTTATAGAAACATGGTAATTCATTGCCTATTGTTTTGGTTTATTTCATTGATTTATCTCAGTGGATTAATTGAAATTTATGCTAAGAAATTTATCATCGTTTGGGTATGTATGCTTTTGTCGATTTCCGCATTTTTTACTTATGAAAATTTAGATCGGTTTCCATTTCTACTGTATTATTATGATGTCAATAACTGGAATGAGTCTTTACAAGAAACAGAAATGGATTTTTTCGATGGAAAAAAAGTATTTATTGAGGATGAATCATTTTACTGGTACTTTCCTGTAAGTCAAGCAACCACAGATATACGTTTGGGTGGCATCATTAATGAAGATTTTGATTTTCTCATCATAGAAAGAGATCGCCAAGCTAAAATAGACACCAATTCGTGGGAGGTAGATTCCAAAATGCTCGAAAGTCAAGTATGGAAGCGAAAGCACAAGAATCATTAGACGAGTTTTAATACAAAATACAATTTCCTGAGTCCACTACAAAAAGGATGGTTTCAATCAAAATCGAGGGGATTCTTGAACAGGAGATAACTAGCTTTTAGAGAGGATTAAAAAATCCACCAACAAGGAAGATTTTGGCAGAAAGGGACTTTTTGGAGCAGACTCAATTTTGACTTTATGAGTTTGGTCAATATGTGATCCAGCAATTCGTCAATTGGTCAAAATTTAGAATTGTATGAAATGTACAGACACCGCTTCCTAAAAAACGGGATTGATGTACCAGTAGAAAGCCCGTTTACTTATCCACCAAAACAAAAAAGCCGCAAACCCTTGTTTATAAAGGAATTGCGACTTTTATTGCGGTCCGGACGAGACTCGAACTCGCGACCCCCTGCGTGACAGGCAGGTATTCTAACCAACTGAACTACCGGACCAATGTTTTTAAAGTTTGTCTCCCTCGTTTGGGGCTGCAAATATATAGCGGTTTTTTATTTCTCAAAACAATTTTTTTCTATTTCAACGAATTTTTTGTCGCTTGACCAAAAGGGATTGTAGTACCTTAAGGTAATCGTTTTGAATATCAGCATCTACTAGGTCTATTCCGTATTGTAAACAATGTGAAGAAAAGTTCTTTTGGAAGGTTTCTGACCGTTCTAGGTAAGCAGATTTCACCTCCTCAGGTGTGATTTTTAACTCTCCCTCCCCTTCCATTCCGACAATTTTTAGTGGTTGGGTGCCCAATTCAAGCATGCCCTCCGTTTTGTGGTCTCGCACTTGCACCATGACCAAATCGTGTTTGTTGTAGGCGATGTGCTGAAAGGCTTCAAATAATTGGCGTTCCTCTTCTTCATCGGCGCAATAAAAATCGCTGAATATGATTATCAGAGATCGCTTGCTTTGGGTATCTGCCACACGGTGCAATCCTTCGGCTATCCGAGCCTTCGGACGCAGTGTAACCGA
Source organism: Cryomorphaceae bacterium (assembly GCA_020832345.1). Classification (GTDB taxonomy): domain Bacteria; phylum Bacteroidota; class Bacteroidia; order Flavobacteriales; family Schleiferiaceae; genus CSBr16-58. Next base: position 9,580 of record JAFIEY010000216.1, read on the forward strand.
TTGCTGCAGCCATGTCTCCATGGTGTTCATCAAAAAACGGTGGTGTGTGCGGGTACTCGCCATATCACTTTCAAAATGGAAGGTCTCATCAAACAAGGACAATCCAAAAGCGTCGCGTTGCTTGCGGAACAACTGCAACAACATGGCGGCGGAAAAAAGGGAAAATTGAATCTTATTGGGTCGCACCGGGGAAACCTCTTCCTTGCGCGGAAAAAACATCGACCCACTGGTATCGATTAATATTCGGCATTTCAAATTGGTCTCCTCCTCATACCTTTTGGTGTAAAGCCGGTCTGTTTTTCCGTATAGCTTCCAATCAATATGTCGGGTACTCTCTCCCGGATTGTACATTTTGTGCTCTGAAAACTCTACCGAAAATCCGTGGTAGGGACTCTTGTGTTGACCGGTGATAAAACCGTCCATCATTTGCTTAGACAACCACTCTAAGCTGCCAAAAACATATTCGTTGGGGAGAACGTATTCCATTATAATTTAAAAGATTTTACAAAAGTAAAAACAAACACCCGGGAAGTGTGCATTCTTAATTTCCATTTTAACTGACAAAAAATAAAAAAGCGCCCAGAACTACGTGTTGGTATTCTGAGCGCTTCGTATTTTTCCCGAAGTAAGCATCTTAAATCAGGGACAAGACTACATCAACGCATTCAGTTTTTCTGCCAATGCGGGTTTGGGGACAACCCCTACTTGTTTATCTACTACTTCCCCATTTTTGAAGAACAATAAGGTTGGAATATTGCGAATTCCGTATTTCTGGGCAATATCTCCGTTGGCGTCAACATCAACTTTGCCTACTACGGCTTTGCCATCAAAGTCGTTGGACAACTCTTCTACAATGGGGCCAACCATACGACAAGGTCCGCACCAAGCTGCCCAAAAGTCAACCAACACGGGCTTATCACTGTTGATTACCAAGTCTTCAAAATTTTGGTCTGTCAATTCTACGGCCATGATTTTTCTGTTTAAATTTTAATGGTGCAAATTAAGGAAAGAAATCGGAGTTATGAGGTTAACCATAGAATAAATTGATGGGGCATTGTTAGAGCAGATAATTATCTTTTTGAGTCCGCTCTAAAAAGTCCCTTTCTGCCAAAATATTCCTTGTCGGTAGATTTTTTAATTTTCACTAACAGCTGGTTAGCTCAGGTTCAAAAATATCTTTGATTTTAATTGAAATCATCCTTTTTAGAGTGGACTCCTTTTTGAATGGTTCAATTTTCCTTATCCATTATAGCCTCATAAATCAACTCCTGAATTAAAGTTCGGGTAGATCGCTTGAGCAATTTGGTATTTTCTGCATCGGGATGCACGCGGTTGGAAAGGAATATATAGACGATTTCTTCGTCCGGATCGACCCAAGCCAACGTTCCTGTAAATCCGGAATGCCCGTAGCTGTCCATAGACAAACAGCCGCAAGTGGGTCCAGAACCTTTAAGTTGCGGTTTATCAAAACCCGCCCCTCTGCGGTTTTCGTTTTCCTCACAAAACTGGCAACGGGTAAATTCTAATAATGTCAGTGAATCTATAAACGCATGGCCGCCATAAGTACCCCGGTTGAGATACATTTGCATGAGTTTGGCCAGATCATTGGCATTGCTGAATAATCCGGCATGCCCAGCGACCCCACCCATCATTGCCGCACCCTGATCGTGTACATGTCCGTGAAGCAATTGTTTTCGGAAAACGGTGTCCTTTTCAGTGGGCACTATTTCGTCCAAATCAAAGTGTTTAAGTGGGTGGTAACGAAGTCGGTGCGCACCAATAGGCTTGAAAAAATACGATTCCACAAACTGATCCAATGTCATTCGCATGGCATTTTCTACGATCAATTGAAAATAATAATAACCCAAATCACTGTATTTATAGCCTTGCTCAGGTTTTATTTTTGAACCATTTATCATTTCGAGAATACTGTCGCGAACCCCCACCGGGGTAAACATTTCTTCTGCTACCTGGCGGTTAAACTTGTACGTTCGCTCCTTATGATAATACGAACTCTTCCACTTCCCCTCTTCTAAAGTCTTGATGTAAAACGGAATCCAAGAATGTAAACCGGATTGATGAGATAAAATATCTCGAATGGAAAGGTCTTCTTTGTTGCTTCCTTTTACCAAATCTAAATGATCCCCGAGTTTGCCGTCGAGGTTAAACATTCCCCGATCGGCCAGATACATAAGGGCTGGCACGGTGGAGGCAATTTTTGTAATACTGGCAATATCGTAAAGGTCGAAAACATCCACGGGCTTTTTTTTTTCGTAGGTATGGTGGCCAAATGCCTTTTCGTAAACCACAACTCCATTTTTTGCCACCAGCACCTGGGCGCCCGGCATGGCCTTATCGGCAATGGCGTCTTTGACCAGTTTATCAATTTTGGCCAACTTCTTACTGTCCAAACCAACTTCCTCGGGTAAACCATATTGCAACCGACCATTGGAAAGCGAACTTAGTCCAAGATTAACCGGCCAATCAGCGCCACAGCTGACGGGTAGTTTTCCTTTAGCCACCTTGGCGCCGTAAATGATTTGTGCAGCAACCTCAGCTGCATCGACGTCATTTTGGTAACCCATCAAAACCGCCGATGCACTTTTGGCCTGTGGAAAATCTCGCAAACCGTAAGGGTTGCCAAACACGGTAAGCACATAGGTGTTTTGAAGCCCCAGATTACCCGCAAATTTTTTAATATATGCACTATATTTAAAAGATTTCCAGGGATTTACATTTGACGTATAAAGTGCTAAAATTACTTTATCATAACCGGTCAATTGCTTTAAAATTTCATCTGCATTGTTTTCGTTCAGTGAAAAATAATCCACAGGCTGGTAGTGCTTTAGCCCGCGATGAAAATACATGTTCTGATCATTTCCCGCCGTAACCAAGGCAATTTTCTTATCACTAAGGTGCTGTATGGGCAAAGTTTTATTAACGTTTTTTAATAGGGTTAATGCAGATTCATAGGCTTTTCTTTTCAATAACCGACCCTTGACATCAAAAAGATCATCAGCCAAACATTTGGTGGGCACCGGTTTTTTAGATTTAAGTCCAACCCATTCCTTTGTCATCAGTATTCGTCTCACCGACTGATTGATTTGTGCTTCAGTAATGCTTCCGTCCTTTAGCGCTTTTTTGAACATTTGAATGGCGCGTGGCACATCTTCGGCAAAGAGCAGCACATCGTTTCCGGCCATAAAAGCACGTAAATCTGCTTCTCCCGGGGGAAATAATTTTGTGATGCCCTTCATATTGAGTGCATCAGTAAAAATAAGACCACTAAAACCGTACTGCTCTCGCAATAAATTACGCAACACTTTTTCGGAAACCGAGGTCGGGATGTGGTCGGGTTCCAATGCGGGGACGGAAAGGTGGGCGCTCATTAAACTTCCGAGTCCATTGCGAATAAGTCGATCATAAGGATACAACTCAACGGAATCTAGTCGCATGCGATCTCCCCCTACCCTGGGCAACGTAAGGTGACTGTCGGTATCGGTGTCGCCATGACCGGGAAAGTGTTTTGCGCAAGCGAGAACATGTTCATCCTGAAGTCCGCGCATTAAAGCCAAACCTTTGGACGCAACATTTTCCGGATCCTCTCCAAAACTTCTGGCGTTAATGATGGGGTTTTCCGGATTGGTATTGATATCGACCACCGGCGCAAAACTCACATGAACACCCAACCGACGGCAATGACGCCCCATTTCGCGTCCAATCTCATATATCAAATCGTTGTCGGTAATGGCACCTAAAGTCAAATTCCAGGGAAAAGCAAATGTGCTGTCCAACCGCATAGAAAGTCCCCACTCTGCATCCATGGCAATGAGCAGTGGGAATTTCGACGCATTTTGGAATGCATTGGTCAATCGAGCCTGACGGTATGGGCCACCTTGCATAAAAATCAATCCACCGATGTGATGCTTTTTAATTAAATTGAGAATGCTTTTTTCATGATCCAAACCCTTATTGGAATACGCCGCCACCATAAACAACTGCCCAATTTTTTCATCCATCGACATGGAAGCCAACAAACTATCAGCCCACTGACCATTGGCGCCGTAAAAAACTGCCGGACGCGTCGTTTGAGCTTTTACCGGGAAAACCAAAATCATAGCCAGCCATATTCCGGCAACATATCGAATCATAAATAGTCTTTCTTATTAACGGATAAATGTACAATATCAAAAGGCGTGCTAACGTGAAGGAAAAACAAATAATGCACAATGGATTGTTTGTTTAATTTTCAAAAAGCGAAAAAGTTTAGTCCCAAAATGGTCATACAATTATACCTTTGAATCTCCGATTTTGAACGCTGAAAAAACATGACAAACCAATGGACACAATTTACGTAATTAGTGGTCTCGGTGCTGACGAGCGCGTTTTTCAGCGACTTAAAATGCCGGGGTTTAATCCCGTTTTTATTCGTTGGGAAACGCCTAAGCCCACCGAAACCATCGAAGAATATGCAGGACGACTTCGCCAACAAATACCGGAAGAAAACCCTATTATTGCGGGATTATCTTTCGGTGGTATGATGGCCATTGAAATTGCCAAACAAATCAAAACCAAAAAAATCATCCTCATCGCTACGGTAAAAACCAAAAATGAAATCCCTTGGTATATTCGACTTGCCGGTCGATTGCGACTGCACAAATGCGTTCCGATCAGATTTTTCAAATCCTGTAATTGGATTACCTATTGGTTTTTTAGCGTTCGAGACAAAAAGGATAAATCCATTTTAAAGCAGATATTTTTCGATGCCGATCCGGCTTTTTTGGTTTGGGCCGTTGATCAAGTCGTGAAATGGAAAAACACCACCCTGCCTGAAAACTACGTCCACATTCACGGAACCAAGGATAAAATTTTACCCATAAAAAATGTAAAACAGGATCACTCCGTTGAAGCTGCCGGGCATCTTCTGACCCTAACGCACCACCAAGAAATTGATATTTTAATTAGGAAATTAAGTCCGAACTAATTTCGGTTTTCGTGGAGGTTTCGAGAAACCGAGCGTTTTTGGGAATGATGTTGTCTCATAATATAGGTTGCCCTCTATTTTGTTAAAAACTTTCGTAATTTCACCAAATTATGACAAGAGGAGAAAGAAGAAGACGTCGTTTCTCAATGGAGTTCAAAAAACAACAAGTTGAGCTTATTGAGAGTGGTC
>JAFIEY010000224.1 GCA_020832345.1 Cryomorphaceae bacterium
CATGTTTACCTACAACCAAAAGCATTGCGCTAGAAAAAAGGAATAGCCCACGAGAATACTTTACTCATTATGCCGTCCGAAGGCTTAGTACAACTCCGATTTATCTATAGTTTTCCTCGATCATTTAATCATATTCTGTAACCAAACGTGGATTTATTCCCTAAAGGGTATATTTGCATGGAAAACTTAAGATAAATCGCTTTAAGTTGGGCATGGCTAAAAGACAACATCAACAAACAAACCTACCGATTGAACACATAAAAATCGTAATTTTGAGAACAAATAGACAAAATAAAAGTGAAACAAAGAATGAGTCCACTCTAAAAAGGATGATTTCAATCAAAATCTAGGGAGTTTTTGAGCCGGAGCTAACCAGCTGTTAGTGAAGATTCAAAAGTCTGCCGACAAGGAAGATTTTGGCAGAAAAGGACTTTTTGGAGCAGGCTAAAATCTAAAATGCCAAACCGAAAAACACCTTCGCTAATAAGCGTTTTATAGCCTTCCAAAAAAAAAGCTTTTGGGGTTTTAATACGGGCTGACGTTAGCGGTTATGCTATTGAAACAACCTAATTTCCAAGACTGGACGATATATAAACTCGAAACCACATTATAATGTGATTTTACCAATTTCTTCTTGGGTTTAAAAATGCACAGAAGCATAAATCACAGTATAAGGTGATTTATATTGCGTTCTTAAAAAATATGTCCTATCTTTGACCCTGAAATCACATTATAATGTTAGCTAAGACTATTGGTGAAACCATAAAAAACAGACGAAAGGAGTTAAGTATAACTCAACCACACTTGGCTGAACTGGCAAATGTCAGCACCAACACGCTGTATAAAATAGAACGGGGACAAGGCAATCCTTCTTTAGATGTGCTAAACAAATTGGCTGAAGTCTTGGGAATGGAACTAACACTTGAAGTAAAAAAGAAGCATTGAGTAAATGAGAACAATGGAAATATATCGCAATGGAATTTTAGCGGGAACGCTGACAGAAGAAAATCGTAAGCAATATGTTTTCAGATATGATGACAATTATTTTAATGATTCCAATATGCCTCCAGTAAGTTTAACATTACCTAAAACACAGCAGGAATATAGAAGCAGTTTTTTATTTCCCTATTTCTTCAATATGCTAAGTGAAGGAGTGAACAGAAAGTTACAAAGCACACAATTGAGAATAGACGAAGATGATAATTTCGGTTTGCTGGCGGCAACAGCACAATATGATACAATTGGGGCAATTACGGTGAAACCAATAGTGGCTAGATGAATTTAGATGAATTAAAATATTGTCCGGGAACGTTAGCTGAAGGTTTTTCTACTTACAGACCAAGCTGTTTGCGGAATTTGTTTAGCGGTAAAAAGGTAAACCATGTTCTGCCTTATGAACAGCCCCAGCAAAGCGAAGAAGTTGCGGAACAATTTATGGAAAATCGCAAACGCATATCCATATCGGGTGTGCAGGAAAAATTGAGCTTTCTTTTGGAGAAAAATGTATTGCGATTAACAAAGGAAGGAGAACAGGGAACATATATACTCAAGCCGATACCAAGAGATTTGAAAAAGGTTGATCAGGTTCCTGCAAATGAACACCTGACTATGCAAATAGCCAAACAAGTGTATGGATTGAATACAGCAGAAAACGCTTTGATTTTTTTTAAGAATAGTTCGCCTTCCTATATCACCAAACGATTTGACGTAAAAGAAAACGGACATAAATGGGGCAAAGAAGATTTTGCAACGCTGGCAGGAAAAACAAAAGACAATGCAGGTCCAAATTTCAAATATGAATACAGCTATGAAGAGGCAGGTCAGTTGATACAAAAATTTGTTCCGGCATGGCGGGTAGAAATAGAAAAGTATTTTTCTTTAGTTGTTTTCAATTTTCTGTTTTCAAACGGAGATGCTCATTTAAAGAACTTTTCTTTGCTAGAATCACCCAGTGGAGATTATCTGCTAAGTCCTGCTTATGATTTAGTGAATACAAAGCTGCATGTGGACGATACGGATTTTGCCTTGGATAAAGGACTGTTTGCAGACGATTATAGAAGTCAGCAATACAAAAAAACGGGACATCCTTCCAAGAGCGATTTCACAGAATTTGCATTGAGAATTGGAGTTGCAGAAAGTCGAGTTCAGAAACTATTAAAACCGTTTTTAGAAAATCAACTTTTTGTGAAAACATTAATCAGCCGTTCATTCTTAACTGAGGCCAACAAAAGAGGGTACTTGCTTATGTATAACACAAAGAGAAATCATTTAATAGCTCAATGAGGCTGAAACATGAGGAGGTTACAGATGCACAAATCGCTTGAACAGCGTGTATAAGAAATAGCGGGTTCATTGCTATATCAAAGGTCAGTGTCCCAAAAATTATCGGGATCAGTGCAAAACTGAAAGTGAAGTGTTTTTAAATCCACTACTTCTGATACACAAAAAACGTTACCTACTATATTAACAAACGACTTAAATGAAACGACAAAGTATAAAAACAAATTATTTACAAACGATGTGTTGGGTTGACAATGCTATTGTTGATTATGCTTCTGCTGGTAAGAAATATACTCTTGACGGACAAGTAAATGAATTATATAAATATACTTTTGGATTTGGTGATACGGCTATTACATCATCTGACGGTCAGTATGCATTTATTTATCAAAAACTTGGGACAAAAGGATTACTACTTAAAAACGGAGATATTTTAAGAGAAATAAATCGTTCTTACTATTTTGCAGAAGTTTACGAATATCCAGCAGCAATTGTAACAATTGAAAACCGAACATTTTTTGTTCATTGCCCATTGAAATATTGTAGGTTGGATTTCGAAGATGTTGAAAATGGACAAATTGTAACAGATATCCAAGACAGAAATCCATCGGATTATTTTCATTCAAGACTTGAGACAAGTCCAAACGGAAAATACCTTATGAGTAAAGGTTGAGTCCACTCTAAAAAGGATGATTTCAATCAAAATCTAGGGAGTTTTTGAACCGGAGCAAGTGAGGATTCAAAAGTCTATCGACAAGGAAGATTTTGGCAGAAAGTGACTTTTTAGAGCAGACTCAAAATTTACTTCCCGCCCACGCCCCTATTGTGTTTTATTTCTAACAACAACACCGCGTGAAATGGATAAATATGGTTGCTTTGGGGGCGGGAAGCGGGGAAAAAGGCTTTGTAATTAACGCTAAATTGAGATTGAATAACATCCCAATTGCACCTTATTTGAAACCCCATGAGAATAGCGTTCTTACACAACCTGTCCCGATAAGAATTTGCGTGTAATATCTTTTGAAAATTAACAATAAATGTGTAATTTTGACCGGATGAAACATCCATGAAAACGAAAGTCTCACAGTGAGGAATGGTCAATTTGGATATTCAATTAGACCGCTGAAAAACAATTTTGTACTAATGAGACAAACACTTTATTTATTGTCAATTTCAGTTTTGTTGCCCTCTTGTGCAACAATGCTTAATTCCAAGCAGACAAGTGTAAAAATTATTTCAAATGAACCAATTAGTTTAATAATTAACGAAGACACAGTAATTAATAATTCAACAGAGAAGAAAATTTCAGTTAACAGAAGTAAAGAACCACTTATTGCAACTATTTATAAAGACAACCTTACCAAAACCATTAAAATAAAACCAAGGAATTCTTTTGCCTATTGGTTAAACATTTACCCAAATTGGCACTTATGGACAGGATTTCTCTTTGATAAAAACAAAGCAAAACGTTATACGTACCCAAAAAGGGTCTATTTAGATATGACTGACACAAATAGGCAATACTATACTTATTTACCATGGAGAAGAAAAGGAAATATTGATTTTCATTTGTCTATTCCACATATTAATATTTTTCTACTTAATCCGGAAAATGAAAGTAGTAAATCAAGCATTGGGTTTTGGGGCTTAACCTTTGGATTAGATTACTACCATTCAAAAAACCAATTCATAAATGCAAGCATTTCTGGAGTTTCAGACTTTTTTTTTCCTATACCGGCGGCTGTCACTATAATTGGAGAATATGAACTCATGAGTTCGATATTCACAACACTTTCGAACAATCACAGGCTTGGACATTTTACTTTTGGGTATGGACTATCTTACGCAAGAAACATTTGGGACTATCAATATTATGACAATTTTGACCCACCACCAGCAACTAGGGAACCAATTAAGAGAAGTCATCATTCAATTGGATTAGTATTTCCAGCGTACTATCAGATAGGTGAAATTTTTCACATTGGAATTGTGTATAGACCTTCTTTTTTTAGACCAAATCTAACAAAATATATTGAATATGAACATGTAATAAGTATAGATTTTGCATGGAAATTTGGGCTATTTAAAACTTGATAAAAACCAAAAAAAGTGTAACTATGGCGTGTTTAGGCGTACTTTTTTCGCTTGACGAAAAAACCGTTTTAAAATTAATATCTTTTAAGTCTGACGAAGATAGGTTAGAATTTTTGCAAGAAGATATTGAAGAAGCAATGATGGTAAATGAACCTGAAAGATTTGCAGAGTTGGACAATGCATGGGACGGATTACATAGAAGTTTAACAGACGGAAAATTTGAGTGGGAAAATGGAACATTTCCACTTAACCATGTCATTTTGGGTGGACAAAAGATTTATCAAAAAGATGATTACATAATGTCTTTAAAAACACCGAAGCAGGTTATAAAAATAGCCGAAGCGATCGAAGGAATCTCAAAAAAAGATTTAAGAAATGGTTACAATCAAATTCCATCGGACGATGAAGTTTATGCAGCGTTTTTGAGCGAAGAAGATTTTGAATATACTTGGACATGGTTTAAAAATTCTTTGGAATTTTGGAAAAAAGCAGCATCAGAAAAACGCTTTGTTTTATTTACAGCTGACCAATAAAAAACAACAAAAAAGTAATACCTATCTTCCGTCATTTTTTCAAGCAACCATGAAAACAATCACAAACATATTAATTATATTCACCTTAATTTCATGCGAATTTAAGTCTTCAGGGTATTATAATGAGGAAGCTCAAAAACTTGAAAAAGTTGGAAAATATGAAGAGGCTATTGCACTTTTGGATAAAGCCATAGAGAAAGACCCAAATAATATTTACGCTTTGATTAACAGGGGTGTTGACAAGTCAATGCTGGGGGATTTTCAAGGTGCTATTGAAGATTATTCGATAATAATTGCGTTTGATCCTGACAATACCCTAGCCTATTTAAACCGTGGGAAAAACAAGAAAAGACTTGAGGATTTTCAAGGAGCAATTGAGGACTTTGAAAAAGCAATTAAAACCAAAGGAGGTGAATTGATTTATTTGGATAAAGTTGAAAATTCATTCATTGAGATGACAGATTTCGAATTTGATGTTGCTATGGAAGTAATTAGATTTGAGCGGGGAATTGCAAGGTATTATATTGACAGTTTGAGAACTGCATTTGACGATTTTAATTTTTGCATCCACAAGAACTTCGAATTGCCAGAAAGTTATTATTGGAGAGGAATGATATATTTGGCTTATGGGATGCATATTGAAGCGTGTATTGATTTGAAAAAATCACAGGAATTTGGAGACTCTGATGCACATGAAATAATAGAAAAATATTGTAAAGAATGAGTCCACTCCAAATAGACTGATTTCAATCAAAATCGAGAGGGTTTTTAAACCGGAGCTAACTAGTTGTTATTGAGGATTCAAAATCTACCGACAAGGAAGATTTTGGCAGAAAGGGACTTTTTGGAGCTGACTTAAAAATAAATTAACTAATGAACCAAAATCTGAATTTATGGGACTAGACCTTACAATAATATCAAATCACGAATTCAGCAATGATCTTCAGTCTTTAAAGGATGTAATTCTGGAAAAAATGAACTTCGAATATCGCGATTCTGATTTAAGCGAATATTTCTGGTCCGTGACTAAAGATGAGTCATACAGAGAGTGGAGGAAAAATTCTTGGAAATTTAATTTTATGGGGCTAAGTTCTTTAAAAGAGGTCGTTCAAAAAGACAATTGCATTTGTTTCAAGGGACCCTGGGCCATTATAATGAGATTCGGACGTAATAGTTACCATTTGGACTTTAATTTACGATGGAATCATTTCCTTGAAAACGATTTGATCCAGACAAGAATTTTCGCATTGATGGAAAAAATGAATCATGTCTTTCCAAGTAAATTCAATATTTTCATTCCTGACAACGAAACCAAATCGAGTGGCTTTAGTGACTTGGTAACGCAGAATTTCAGTCTAGAACAAATATTAAATAAGATGATAGACGGAATTGGAAAACCTTGTGCTTCAATTGACGAGCTTGTTTCCCAATTTGAAATAGATGAAAACGCATATTTAAAAAAATGAATACTTCCCGAATCCAGCACCAAATATTGGGGACGCATTTTTCCAAGCCTCTACCCTACCTGCTTATTAAAATCAAAATCAATAATATTTTCAATCCTTTCGGTTGTACGGATTTGGATTGTTATAGAAAAATGAAAACCACATCATGATACTATTTACGATATTAATACTGATTGTTTATTTTGCTTCCAAGCGTATTGACTGGATTTCTATCTGGTCTCATAAGATCGTAATGCAACCTTATAATTACCTAGCATTATTGGGATTATTGATATTAGGATTTTTTGCACAATTGGATTATACTGATAGTTGGGGTTGTGTCATCAGAGAGGAGGCAATTTTCAGTTTAAAAAACATACTATTCTCTACTATTTCTATTATTTTTATACTAATATCCTTTCTTTTTAAACCCAGAAATTTAAAAATAACATTCATTGTTATTGAATTAGCATTTTGGATTTTTAAATTGTTCTACTTTAAGGGTGGTTATGTTGTCGCAATCGGTGGTACGCCAGACCCAATCATTTCGTTTTATGACACAACGACCTTAGCTCTGAGATTATTTATATTAGAAGAGCTACTTAATTTTAAGGTTAAAAGACTGAGTCCACTCTAAAAAGGATAATTTCAATCAAAATCGACGCGGAGGGGATTTTTGAACCGGAGCCAACTAATTGTTAGTGAAAATTCGATAATCTACCGACAAGGAAGATTTTGGCAGAAAGGGACTTTTTAGAGCTGACTCAACATTTAAACCTCCCAAATAACATCCACCATCCAAACCGCACCCAACCCCATTCCCGAAACCAACCCCCGACCTCCGACCTCCGACTTCCGACCCCGTAAATAACATCCACAATCCAAACCGCGCCCCACATCATTCCCGAAAAACAACGATTAAACGCATAAACGATTAAACCCTTCAAATTACCTCCACAATCCAATCCGCACCCAACCCAGTTCCCGAAACCAACCCCCGACCTCCGACTTCCGACCCCGCAAATAACATCCACCATCCAAACCCCACCCAACCCCTATTCCCGAAAAACAACGATTAAACGATTAAACGCATAAACGATTAAACCCTTCAAATTACGTCCACCATCCACCCCGCACCCAACCCAGTTCCCGAAACCAACCCCCGACCTC
>JAFIEY010000240.1 GCA_020832345.1 Cryomorphaceae bacterium
GTACTACACAGCAGATGTCATCAAGGTTACGGATTATTATCCCTTTGGGTGGGGTATGCCCGGGAGAAGGTATAATCAGGGGGATTATCGGTATGGGTTTAACACCCAAGAGAAGGTTGACGAAGTTAAAGGTTCCGGGAACCATTATACTGCGGAATTTTGGGAGTATGATCCGAGGGCAGTGCAGAGGTGGAATATGGATCCGAAAGCTCATCCGGGTTTTAGCCCTTATGATATTATGAGAGGGAATCCTATTTTATTTAGTGATCATGCAGGAGATTCAGTTAGAGGTACGACGCCGCAAGCACGTGCTGAAATGGAAAAGTATGGTGAAAAATATATAGAAAAAAAAGGGAAAAAGAAAAAGAATCCCAATTATGAACCTGCATTTGGAGAAATTTATAATGAATGGAAAGAAAACGATAATATTATAGTTGACTTTACAACAATTTCTGGTAAGGATTATGGCGGAACTATTGAATACAAAGGCATGAATGAAGATGGATATGAAGTCTATACTATTTATTGGGATCCATCTCAGACTGAACAATTAGGTGCAAGTGGGATTTTCGAAGAAACCTTCCACTTAATGGAAGCAATGGAAGGTAAAGAAATGGAATTTGTAGGGCCTGAAAATGGGGTTAAAAATCTCGATATTTATGATGAAGTTAGAGCTAAACAATGGGTTGCGAATAATATAAAAAGCATGAGCCCTACGTTTATTATTAATAGTCAAAAGGAAAGAGGTTACACACATTATGGTTATATAAGAAAGTTAAATAATGTAGAAATAATTGCTGAAGCATTATTGAATGGAGTTGAACTGCAAACACCTTTACCTCCTCTATATGGTTCTAATCCATCTTCTGTTGGATCCAAAGAAACATATAAACCAACAAATTTTGGTGGTAAATATAGCCGTTTTTCCCGAACCCCAAAACCATAATCATGAAAAACCATATTTTTAATACTACAATCTTGTTTCTATTATATTTTCCTTTACTTGGACAAACCTATGAATGGAAAAATTGTTGTAATAGAGATTCCCTTGGTAGAGGAGTGGGTTTTTGGCAAGAACCAGGAGGTTTCTTATTAATTATAGATATAGATAAAAAAAAAGGAATTAGAGGAATTGAAGGGTGGTATTACGGATATAAAATTGAGGGCAAAAGAGTAGGTATTTGGGATTTTAAAAATTTAAACGGTGAATTGGTTGGCCAGGTTATTTATTTAAATGACTCAACCACAATTGAAATTAGTTTGCCCAAGCAAAAGGTATCAGCAATTTCGTTAAAGCACATATACCCAAATCCTGATACAACTAGTCAAATAACTTCCTTTTATTTGCGAAAAGAGTTGTTCATCTTTAATAAAAAAGGCAAATTGATAAAACGTTTAACTTTAAACGAGGATGGTGATGATTATGATATTACTGAGTATTGACGAACCACTATGTACAAACCCATACCGTTCCAATATCGAATGTTGCGCTTCCTTCTTGCATGATTAATTAGGGTAAACGAGTATGGATATGGATGTCTCGATATTATAATCAGCAGCAATCATCTGAATTTAGTGAAGAGTCGGGTAGTACATTTTATTACACTACTCCAACACCACCTTAAACGTTCGCCTACCCATTTCACCACTAACGTCAATAAAGTAAATCCCACGCGGATATTTCTCAACGTCAATATTCATCAATGGAGATGTTATTGTGCCGGAATAGACATTTCTCCCCAATACATCGTGGATTTTTAGTGATGCTCCTACATGGTTTTCTCCACACTGGATGATAAGGTGCCGACTGGCGGGATTGGGGTAAACGATAATGGATTTATCGGCTCCGAATACAGCAACAGCAACACTGCTTGTGTCAACATTCAAAGTAGCTGTATTTGTTGTATCGAGACAGTTCATGGTGTTGATCACACACCGAAAAGATTGATTGATGTTGAAAATGGTGATGTTGGAGATGGTCAGAGTGTTTGTGGTGGCGCCATTGTATTGGAGTGTGTCTTTTACATCTTCAAAACCGCTTCCGGTATCCGTTTGCCATTGATAAAACGCGGCTGAATCTGAGGAGTGGGCGACCAACTGTACCGTGCTGTCTATTTTGGTATTTTTATCCATCGGATGGAGCGTAATGGAATCCAAGCAAGCGCCATCAAATTTGGCTAGGAAAGCAGTAATGCTACTGGATGGATTGTTTGGCCTAAATGAACCGGGAGTGCTTATGGCATTTTGTGAACTTGATTGACCAGCTAAAATAAAATTCCCCACTGGATCAACAGTACATGATCTACTAAAATCAATTGCAGTTCCTCCATAAAATGACCCCCAATACCGAATACCATTAGTGCTGAACTTTGCAAAAAATCCATCAAATAAAGCTCCACCAAAAATTGTCTGGTGGGCGCTAGGGGTGCTAATGTTATTGGTAGATTGAGTTTGTCCTGAAATAAAAACATTTCCTATATTGTCCACAGCACATGCAAAGCCATAATCTACTTCATCCCCACCAAAATACGTGCTCCAAAGACGGGTTCCATTTGAATTAAACTTTGCGAGAAAGGCATCAGCATTTCCACCCCCAAAAGAAGTTTGGTGCGCCATGGGCGTTGAAATATTATTTTCAGAGGACGCTGAACCAGTTAAATAGACGTTTCCCTGAAAATCCACGGCACAAGAATAGCCAGTTTCTCCTCCTTCTCCTCCAAAATATGTCCCCCAAATTCGGCTGCCTGTTGGCGAAAATTTAACCAAAAATGCATCGCGACTTCCTCCGTAAAGATTTGACTGGTAAGCTCCTGAGGTCGCGATGTTATTTTGAGAAGATGTGTGTCCAGTTATATAAATATTTCCGGCAATATCTGTTTTACAAGAACGCCCCCTATCTGTATTACTTCCTCCAATATATGAACCCCACAAACGGGTGCCGGAAGCAGAAAACATAACAAGGAAAGCGTCATTGCCGCCGCCAATTGTACTCTGATGCGCCCCTATTGTTGCTATATTCGACGGAGAATTAGAATAACCAGTAATAAATACATGACCAAAAACATCAATAGTTCCACTATTAATAAAGTCATTTCCGGCACCTCCATAGTAAGTTCCCCATAGTCTAACTCCCGTTGAATCGAACTTTACCAAAAAACCGTCTCTGGTTCCACCTCCATAGTTGGTTTGGTGTGCTCCGGATGTGGAAATATTTGTTAAGGAGGCGGTATTTCCTCCAAGGAAAATATTGCCATCAGTATCAGGAAAACATGTCAAACCATTGTCACTCAAACTTCCTCCATAGTAGGTGCTCCACAATCGGTTGCCGTTGGGGTCAAACTTAACCAAATATGCGTCAGTAGATCCTCCTCCATGGGAATTTTGATGACCATTCATGGCAATTAAAGTTTGAGAACCACTATTGCCAGCGAGATAAATATTTCCATCATTATCTGAAGTGCAGGAGTGTCCTATGTCAATACCATTTCCTCCATAATACGTTCCCCAAAGAATTACCGGTGGATCAATACGCAAAGGCAATCCCTCCGCATATCCAAATACTTCAAAACCTACAGTATTTCCTTCAAGTACCCAGTTTGCCTCAATTTGTTGTTCTCCCTGAAACACTTTAAGCGCTCCTTCTCTAATTTCGCCAATGGGGGTTTTCATGATCAAATTTCCCTCAGCGTCGAGACTGAGTTCGGCGCCTGATACCTCAAAACGAATTTGCCTATAATCTTCAGCGCGTTGAAGCAGAAAATCACTTTCCAAATTTCCATTATTGTTGTAAAAAAGCACATCAATATCGTTCCAAATATTCTTAAACCTAACCGACTCATACTTTTTTACAAATAAAGCGGGCCTTGCTTCTTCAGGCGTATTGTAATAGTTGTTGTATCCGGGCAATGGTTTCCCCTTTTCAATTTCACAATTTGCATTGGCGTTGACCCACCTGACATCAACTTTATGCACGTTTACCACATCGGGAATCATTTGAGGATCGGGTAATTCTAAATCCATTTCGTCAAAAAAGTCGTCCTCTTTCCACGATTCAACCTGATAAATTTGATAACTGATACCATCTTTAAATAGGTGATAAACAAGTCCATTCGTTTCTCCACCAAAAAGCACATCAGGGCGGGGATTCCAAAATTGGTCTTTGAATTGCCCTTTATTTTCTTCGAATGAACACGTGGCCTTTGGCACCTCAGGAATGGTATTAACTACACCGGGATTATTGGCATAAACACAAAAACTGAGCAATAGCAGTGGAAGGGGTAGGAAATTTTTCATGATTTTTATTGGATTACATAGGTGAGTCTAAATCCTTTTATTTCGGCCTAAAGGTATAAAATAAAGACCGAAACTACAAAATAATATTTTCCCCCAGTCTTACACTCAGTCGTTCACCATATCATACTCCGGTTTCTTTTTTGCACAAAAAAAATGCTAATGATTAAACAGCTTTGACATAACAAAATAAGATAAAAACCTTCGGCGGTGTGGATAAAATTACCCTAGAATTTGCCAAAGAAGCGGGTAGTACGTTTTATTACACTACCATAGAGAGTCACGACAAATGCAGGGAGACCAAAAAGAATTAGATAACTCTTTGATGCTATTGGTTTTAAATTATAGCTTATTCTCCTTATGGATATTTCAAAAGGATGTTATTTGCTGACCATTTTCAAACAAAAATCTTTGATATGCATGTGTATAATGCCTTTAAATGTTGATATTTCTGTTATATCATCCATTGTAACAACGTATTTTGGATAATTATCACGTATTTCAAGCAAGTTTCCAAATTCTCGATTGATAGTATCTTCATTTATTAACGATTTACCTATGAAGGGTTTGATCTTTTCTATATACAATGGTCTATTTATATAATCCTTCATTGTTCAATTGCAATTTAAATTCTATGCAAAGATAACAAATCTTTCAATTATAATTGATGCATTTTAATTTTTCAATTCTTCAGATATAATTCTTTCCGGCTGGAGCATTGGGATTGTAAGCTTCCCCGCCAGAGATTGCAGCGGGTAGCTCCACATCAAAATGTGAAAATTGCACGGGTTGATTCTGGCGGGAGGTAGCCAAAGTTATTGGGAAGTCATAGATGCAACTTGCAACACGCTCGCACATAACCAACCTTTCCTGTTTTGGCATATTTGCCGGAAAAACAGGTGTTTTGTGGGTTTAAATTATGAGTCCACTCTAAAAGAATGATTTCAATTAATATCGATGTGGGGGGGGATTTTTGAACCGGAACTAACCAGTTGTTAGTGAGGATTGAAAAATCCACCAACCATGAAGATTTTGGTAGAAAGGGACTTCTTGGAGCAGACTCAAGTAATGAAGTCTTTGGTAAAAGGTCATCAATTTGAAAAAAAAATATTCCGTCATCAGAATATAATTAGTACTTTTGTAAAGTATAACCGTAAACCTATGATATGAATAACATTCTCTTTTAGAAAACATTCAAAAGTGGGTTTTCCCATATAGTTAGGAAGGACTTCCACAGGATTAAGGAAGTTTTTTAAACAGTTGACCGCTGAATAACCATTTAGAACTAATGAAGACGTACAAATTAACCTTTAACGACCGGACTTTATTTGGTAAGGCATTGATGGGATGCTCAAGATTTGGGCTAAAGAGAAGAAAATAAAAATACAAGAAAGCGAAGGGTTGGATAGGCAAATAGATTTTGAAAAGAAAATACAGGAGTCAGAAGAGCAAGTCAAAACTGGTGAGTATAAAGTTTTGGACACTAATGATGTATGGGGAAGTTTAGGGTTATAGTAACAAAAAATGCAATTGAGGATATTGAAAAACACCTCAAGTCTGGGAACAAATCGACAATTAACAAAATTGAGAAAATACTAATTGAACTTGAGCAGCATCCTCATACAGGAACATGAAAACCAGAATTGTTAAAACATTTATTTTCAGGTAAATGGTCGCGGAGAATCAACCGCAAAGACCGTATGATTTATTCTATTAATGAAGATACAGTGATTGTAGAGGTATTATCTGCAATGGGACATTATAATGACAAATAGTTGCATGTCACTTAGTGTAGAATTACCGACCGTAAGTTGCAGGTGCATGAAGGCGGGAGTAGGTCACAGTTGTGGTATGATGATCTTGAGCACGGGGAGTATGGAGAATGGGAAACGAAGGATTTAGGTGAGCTCACTCCAGGGGGTGAGGGTATGGAGGTTTTTGATCCTGAGAGTAACGGTCCATGGGTGCGCAAAACAATAGATGGACTAGATGTAAACTGCGCTTATAGAATTTGTTTTGGAGTTTACCGGGAAGAAATGAGTGGGGAGTTTAATGTGCATTTATATGGGTCTTCGGGTACCATAGAATATGAAGTCATAGAAGGAAACGAGATAGAGGATTGCTTTACATTTAGCGGTGTGGATAAAGTTACCCTAGAATTTGCCAAAGAGGCGGGTACTACGTTTTATATAAATTATGTATCTTTGGAGCATAATTGCCCGGGAATGTACTACACAGCAGATGTCATCAAGGTTACGGATTATTATCCCTTTGGGTGGGGTATGCCCGGGAGAAGGTATAATCAGGGGGATTATCGGTATGGGTTTAACACCCAAGAGAAGGTTGACGAAGTTAAAGGTTCCGGG
>JAFIEY010000241.1 GCA_020832345.1 Cryomorphaceae bacterium
CCCGGAACCTTTAACTTCGTCAACCTTCTCTTGGGTGTTAAACCCATACCGATAATCCCCCTGATTATACCTTCTCCCGGGCATACCCCACCCAAAGGGATAATAATCCGTAACCTTGATGACATCTGCTGTGTAGTACATACCCGGGCAATTATGCTCCAAAGATAGGTAATTTATATAAAATTGAAAAAAGCAAAATTGAGTCTGCTCCAAGAAGTCCCTTTCTGCCAAAATCTTCCTGGTTGGTGGATTTTTGAATCCTCACTAACAGACCGATATTTCGGGTTCAAAAATCCCCTCGATTTTGATTGAAATCATCCTTTTGGAGTGGACTCGAAATTTAATTTCATAATTTTCTACCATCGGTCAATACACTACCACTTCGTCTCCGATTCGTAATTTTTAATTATGAACTGTGGTTGTAAATAGAAAATATTTCCCCCTTCGTTTGTAATTCCTGTACAATATCTTCGCAAAAATTTTTGTCCCGCCAATCCCCAATATGGAAGCATCTAATTTATTACTCGTTGCGCTTACCAGCTTTTTCACCCTTATGAATCCACTGGGTATTATGCCCGTTTTTCTGGGTATGACGGCCACGCTCGACCGAAAAGATCAGATCAAAACCGCCACCAAGGCCATGACGGTGGCGTTTTTAGCGCTGCTGGGTTTTGCTTTTAGCGGACAATTACTCTTTAGTTTTTTTGGAATTTCCGTGGATAGCTTTCGCGTGGTTGGGGGTATTTTGTTTTTCTTGCTCGGACAAGATATGCTTCAGGCACGCTTGGGCAGATTTAAAATTGAAGAGGAAAAGCAAGTGCGTAAGTACGTTGGCGATATTGCGGTTACACCCCTCGCAATCCCAATGATTTGCGGTCCCGGCGCCATCACCAACGCCATTGTTTTGATGGAAGATGCCAATACCATTGCGCTTACCGGAACCCTCATCGTAGCAATGCTCATCGTTTGCTTCGTGTGCTGGTTTGTCCTCGTAGGCGCCGGAAAAATATCCAACCTGCTGGGCGATACCGGCACCAATATCATGATGCGCTTGATGGGACTCATCGTAATGGTCATCGCGGTAGAGTTTTTCTTCAGTGGTTTGACCCCAATTTTACAGCGAATTTTTAATGTGGCCTAAACCATAAACCCTTTTTTTTGTTTATCATTTTTTCACCTAACTAACATCTAACACGATTATGAAAAAAATCATCAGCCTTTTTTCCCTCAGTCTTTTCGTAGGACTGGTCAACGCACAAGAACTACCAACTCCAAGCAGTAAAGCTTCTGTAGAACAACGTATTGGTCTTACTGACATTCGAATCGACTACCACCGACCCAGCGCCAACGATCGCGTGGTATTCGGAGAACTGGTACCCTTCGGACAACTTTGGAGAACGGGAGCCAACAAAGCAACTTCCATAACCTTCTCTACCGATGTAAAAATGATGGGTAAAAACGTTCCCGCAGGTACATACAGTTTATTCACGATTCCCAATAAAACAAATTGGGTAATTGTTCTCAATAAAGAAACCGAACTATGGGGCACAGGGAATTACCAGGAATCACAAGACGTGCTCCGCGTAGAAGTACCCAACAAAACACTAAGCGAAAAAGTAGAAACCTTCACCATTGGTTTTGACAATATCTCTATTGAAAGCGGACACCTTTGCTTGTCGTGGGAAAACCGCATGGCATGTATTTCCATTGAGGTAGATGCCGCAGGACAAGCTTTGGAAAACATTAATGCTGCTGTAAGTGCCCAACCGGATGATTGGAGTGTCTTGAGAAAAAGTGCTTCCTACTACATGGATCACGATATAGACAATGTTCAGGCATTGTTGTGGATGAAAAAATCAGTAGAATTAAAAGACGACAACTGGTACAGCTATTACCTTCTGGGGCGTGCTCAAATGCTAAACGGCAAAAACAAGGATGCTGTAAAATCAGCAGAAAAAGCGCTGGAAATGCACCGCAAAGATGCTGCGAGCAGAAACCAACCTGTGACGTATGAGAAGATGTTGACGGAAGCCATTAATTCTTGGAAAAAAAAGAAATAACCTAAAAAATGAGTCCACTCTAAAAAGGAAGATTTTGGCAGAAAGGGACTTTTTAGAGCAGACTCAAAAATAAAAATTATAATAAAGGTAGAAGCTTAATTGGCTTCTACCTTTTATTTCTCCAAAACCGTTGCTCGACTGTAATTTTGCCAACTTATGATTGCAACCTTACATATTCTCGGCACCAGTTCTGCGGTTCCTACTTCAAATCGTTTTCCCAGTTCGCAACTTCTCGACTTTGGTGGAGAACTCATGCTCATCGACTGTGGTGAAGGCTGCCAGATGCAAATGCGAAAACAGGGCATCGGCTTCGGTCGGATCAGGCAGATTTTTATTTCGCATGCACACGGCGATCATTTTTTCGGACTCATTGGATTACTCAGTACTTTAAGCGTACTGAAAGTTGATCAACCCTTGGACATTTATGCGCCGCCGGTGGTGAAAAAGGTCATTGATTACCAATTAAAAACGCTGGGATACCGACTGCGGATGAAACTACATTGGCATTTGATCGACCCGGATTTTGAAGGTCTTTTGCTAAATGGCAATAAATGCATGGTGGAGGCCATAAAACTCAACCATAGTGTTCCCGTTCACGGATTTATTTTTAGGGAGAAAATAGTGGAACGAAATATCGATTCGGAAAAAATTTCCGCGTATGACCTCAGCGTATCCGAAATCGTTCGGGCAAAAAAGGGCAAGGAGGTCATCCGGGAAGACGGGACGGTACTTTCCAATGAAGAACTTACATTGCCGCTACACAAGCCGCTCACCTATGCTTTTTGTACAGACACTACCCGAGTGCCCCGATTGGATGCAATTCACAAGGCCCACCTGCTATATCACGAAGCTACCTACCTCGAAAAGGAACGAGAATTGGGATTTAAAACCCTACACAGCACAGCCAAAGACGCCGGAATGGCCGCCGCTGAAAACGAAGTTGACCAGCTTTTAATTGGACATTTTTCAGCTCGGTATAAAAAAACCGACAAGCTTTTACAGGAGGCTCGGGAACAGTTTCCAAACACAACAGTAGCACATGAAGGTATGCGCATAAGGATTGATAGCAAAACCAATGACGTTAGGATATTAACCTGAAAAAGGCATGAAGAACCGTCCGCTATTGGTGCTCTTTGTCACCATTTTGCTCGACCTTATCGGATTTGGATTAATCATTCCCATTTTACCCATATTCGCCACCACTCTGGGCGCCAATGGATTTATTGTCGGCTTGATTGCCATGTCATACTCCCTATTTCAATTCCTTTTTGCACCTTTCTGGGGCAACCTCAGTGACCGGATTGGCCGCCGACCCATATTATTGGTTTCCATAGTCATCATTGCAGGATCATATCTCATTTTTGCACAGGCCAATACCATTTTATTACTTCTTTTGTCGCGGGTGCTCGCAGGCATAGGAGCGGCAAATATCTCTGCAGCCCAAGCGTATATCAGCGACATCAGCACTTCCGAAAACCGGGTAAAAAATTTCGGCATTATCGGAGCTGCCTTTGGATTGGGATTCATCATTGGCCCTATGATGGGCGGAATTATAAAAGACAGCTTAGGTGTAGAATGGGTAGGGTATTCCGCAGCAATTATGTCCGGCATAAACTTCTTCCTCGCCTACTTTATGTTAAATGAAAGTCTGACCGAAAAAGATCCGGAAAAACCGCTTTTCACCAACCCATTTACATCGGTTTATCGCGGTTTTAAAACGCAAGGCATTCAGTGGGTGTATCTGCTAAACTTCGTATTTCTACTGGCTTTTTCCATGATGCAAATCACGGCGACGCTTCTTTGGTATGAGCATTTTGAATTAAGCGCCAAACACATCGGTTATGTTTTTGCCTACATCGGATTAATGGCCACTTTAATTCAGGGCACATTGCTTGGCAGACTCAATAAATGGCTGGGTGAAAAAGTGTTGTTGATCAGTGGCACCCTTTTCACCGGGGTAGGATTACTCGCTTTACCATTTGTACCTAAACCCTATTTCATCCCACTTGAGCTACTGGCCATTACCTGTTTATCAATAGGTTCGGCATTTCTCAATCCCACCATCTCCAGTTTTGTTGCCAATTTAAGCGATCGAAAATCGCAGGGCAAATCCCTTGGCAACCTTCAGGCTGTCGGGTCTTTATCGCGTACGGTTGGCCCACTTATCGGCGGCGCTCTGTACGACCTGCACTACGGCGGCCCATACATAACCGGCTTTATTCTAATGATGGGCTGTTGTGTTTTAGCCGTGCGTATTGTCAGGCAATAGAATTCCAAAGAATTTAAATTACCATGCCTGCCGCAACCGTCTCCTTGGTATTTTCATCTATTAAAATCACACTACCTGTATGTCTGTTTCGTCTATAAGAGTCTATAAATAAAGGCTTAGTGGTTCTAATCGTTACCCGGGCAATATCGTTTAAAGTAATGTTTTTGTCTTCTTCATTGCGGTGAAGTGTATTAATATCCAACTTGTACGCGGTGTCCACAATTAGGCATCTGGCCTCGTTGGTGGTATGACGAATAATGTATTTTGCTCGCGGTTTTGGTGGCGAAGGATGAAACCAACACAACATACACGATATATCTTGGGTAATTTGGGGTTTATTATTGTGCCGAACAATCATGTCGCCACGGCTGATATCCAAATCGTCTTCTAGTAAAATATTGACCGACATCGGGGCAAAAGCTTCAGCTACGGCGCCGTTAAAGGTTTCAATGGATTTTATTTTGCTCTTAAAACCGGAGGGAAGGGCCACCACCTCATCGCCAGGTTTAAAAACGCCACCTGCAATGGTACCGGCATAACCGCGGTAGTCGTGGTGTTCGTTGTTGTGTGGACGAATGACAGTTTGCACGGGAAACCGACAATCAATATGATTTTCATCGGAGCCAATATGGATGGTTTCCAAAGTATTAAGCAAAGTGCTTCCCTGATACCAATTCATATTTTCACTTCTGTTGACCACATTATCGCCCAGAAGTGCCGAAATGGGCACAAATCGAATATCGGTAACCTGAAGTTTGGTGGAAAAAGCCTTGAAGTCTTTCACCACCTTATCGAAGGCTTGTTCGTCAAAATCGACCAAGTCCATTTTATTTACGCAAACCACAATATGCGGAATTTGCAAAAGAGCGGCGAGAAAAGCGTGACGTTTGGTTTGTTCAATTACGCCCTTGCGCACATCGATGAGGATAAGGGCCAAATTTGCCGTACTGGCGCCGGTCACCATGTTCCGGGTATATTGAACGTGACCGGGTGTGTCCGCGATAATGAATTTTCGCTTGGGGGTTGCGAAATAGCGATAGGCCACATCGATGGTAATGCCCTGTTCGCGCTCATCTCGCAGGCCATCGGTGAGCAAAGCCAACTCCGTATGTTGCAGTCCCTTTCGCTGACTAGACCGCTCAATTTCTTGCAGTTGCTCCTGAAAAATAGACTTACTATCGAAGAGCAAACGTCCGATTAACGTAGATTTTCCATCGTCAACTGAACCGGCTGTCGTAAAGCGTAAAAGTTCCATATCTTGGTAAGTAGCCATTCGTATTTTGGCACAAAGCTATGAATTGGGCGCATAAGCTCCACCATCAGTTTTTGCCGAGAAATAAAAAACCACAAAAATTCAACAATTATCAAATGAGTCCACTCTAAAAAGGATGATTTCAATCAAAATCGACGCGGAGGGGATTTTTGAGTCGGAGCTAACCAGCTGTTAGTGAGGATTCAAAAATCTACCGACAAGGAAGATTTTGGCAGAAAGGGACTTTTTAGAGCAGACTCTCAAATGGATTTTCTTCAAATATTCTCATGCAAAAATTCTAAAAAATACACCTTTATGATTTCATGTCTTTTCTAATGAGAATATTTCTATCTTTGTGCTGTTTAATAACCACTTTGAGTCGTCAAATCGATCAACTAAAAATATCCGCCATGCGTAAATTCCTGACCTTTATCGCCGCTTCGCTAATTTTGTATTCCTGCGAGAATTATCAAGAAGAAAACGAAGCACTTAAACTCAGTTTGGAGAAATTACAAAACGAAAAAATCGAGCAGGAAATGCTCATGGATGATTTTAGCGAAACCATGGCGCTCATTCAGCAAAATCTTCAGGAGATACGAGATAAGGAGGGCAACATTGAAAACCTGAGTTTGTCAAAGGAAGGTTTACGCAATTCCAAAGATGAAATCATTGACGACTTGGACGTCATCCGAAAAAAAATGGAGGAAAACAAAAATTCCCTGGAGGACTTAAAGAAAAAAATGGCCGGCTCACACAGACAAAATGCCAATATGCGCAAAATGGTTGATCAAATGACGCTGGAAATTGCCAAGAAGGATTCCTCGATTGAGGTTTTGAGATTGGATCTGGAAAATAAAAACTTTCAAATAGCCAAGCTAAAAAGCGAGATGGATTATATTCGAGAAAGAAAGGAGCGTGAGCTTCAGGAAAAAGAAGACCTGCTGAATATGGCATATTACATCGCCGGTGATTACAAAACACTGGAAGAAAAAGGCGTCGTTGACAAATCCGGCGGTTTTATCGGAATAGGTCGGGTCAAAACCCTTCAGGATGATCTCGACAAATCAGAATTTACCGCAATCGACAAACGCACTTTTTCCGACCTCATGGTGGGCAAGCGAAAAGCCGAATTATTATCAACCCACCCCGCACATTCATACCAATGGGAGAAAGAAGACAAAAACATTGTTCGCTTAATCATTCTCGACAAAGAGGCTTTTTGGAAAAGCTCAAAGACGATGGTATTGCTTTGGGACTGATTACGAGTTGAGACCGGGAATTATTGGGAATGGTGAGTGGTGAATGTTTGAGACCGAGCTATTTTCGGTATTCGTGGAGATTGTGAGAGACCGAGAGTTTTTGTGCAATGGGGTTGAATGTTTAGGCGTTGAGTCGTTTAGGTGTTTAGTCGTTTTGAGACCGAACTATTTTCGGTATTCGTAGAGGTTTTGTGAGACCGAGAAAAATTGACAGTTGACAGTTGATAATGAACAATGTGGGTGACGAATGGGTTTCGGTATTCGTGGAGATTGCAAGAGACCGAAACCATTAGGCCGTCGTTTTTATAGCAACAAAACACCTGCGAATCAACCCCGTAGGGGTAACGATAATTATAATAGCACAAACCATACGAAACACGCCAACCCCGTAGGGGTGTTGATGATTATAACAGTACAATAACGGGAAAATGGGCAACCACAAGGGATTGCCCCTACACCATTCGGTTTCAAAAACGCCTCACTGCCTCACCACCTCACTCTCAAAATAACGTCCACAATCCACCCCGCACCCAACCCACATTCCCGAAACCAACCCCCGACCTCCGACTTCCGACCTCCGACTTCCGACCCCGCAAATGACGTCCACAATCTAAACCGCACCCAACCCCTATTCCCGAAAAACAAAACCTCACCCCGCGATAAATCGACGGGGCTATCGGGTTGATAAACCTACCCAACATACATTCGGCGTCCAAAACGACTAAACCTCTAAATAACGTCCACAATCCAAACTGCACCCAACCCCATTCCCGAAACCAACCTCCGACCTCCGACTTCCGACCTCCGACTTCCGACCCCGCAAATGAC
>JAFIEY010000247.1 GCA_020832345.1 Cryomorphaceae bacterium
TGGCCAGTTCAAACCCATGCTGGAACCGGGAAAGGTGTGGACGCAGCACTATGAGTTTTACACGGCTGGTGGTTTGTCGGATTCCATTTCTGTGTTGGGAACAGATTCTGTTGTCAATGGTGTAACTTACCAAAAACTTGATGGGGTATTATTGCCCGGTATTAATTTTAGTAATGTTATTGGTAATCCAATTTTGAGTCCTCTCTAAAAAGGATGATTTCAATCAAAATCGACGCGGAGGGGATTTTTGAGCCGCAGCTAACCAGTTGTTAATGAGGATTCAAAAGTCTATCGACAAGGAAGATTTTGGCAGAAAGGGACTTTTTGGAGCAGACTCGGAATTAGAAATCAGTATTTCAGCAAGTCCGAGAGCGTGTTATGAATTTTTAGCACTTCCGCATCCGAAATACACCCGATTTTTTTTACAAACCTAGTTTTAGAAATACTGCGAACATGCGATGTTAAGATCTCGGAAGTGTCTTGAAGTCCGTTCGTTGCGGATGGGTTTAAAATTAAGTTGCCTTTATAGCTTTTAACTTGCGTGGTTAGCGGACAGCATATCATTACCGGGGCGTGGGTATTGAGCATATCACCACTAATGATAACTACGGGGCGAAAACCAGCTTGTTCGCTTCCTCTTACAGGATTTAAGTCCACATGCCAAATTTCACCTCTCTTCATGGTCGAGTTGTTTGATGTAATCTTCCATTCCTTCCTCAGCGACTTTTAAGAGGTCAACATCGCCCGACATTTGTTTGTACGACTGCACGTATTCTGCACGATTAAGTTGATCGAGATAGATTCGAAGGGCACGCTCAATGATTTTGTTTTTAGGCACGGAAAGCGACTTTGCTTTATCGGCAAGCATTTTCAATACATCTTCCGGAAGTGAGCTGGTGAATGTAGTCATTGCTGTTTTGTATTTATGTTTTGCAAATATAGCGATTATTCTGTTTGTTGGCAAGGAGAGTTCCGTTTTACATATTTGAGTCCACTCAAAAAAGGATGATTTCAATCAAAATCGAGGGGATTTTTGAACCGGAGCTAACCAGTTGTTAATTTGGATTCAATAACTTACCGATAAGAAAGATTTTAGCAGAAAGGGACTTTTTGGAGCAGACTCAATTTTAGTTCGTGAAGACACAGCCTTAGGTAAAGTATGGGTGTTTGTAGATTCACTTGAGTACCTACTTTACGATTTTTCAATAATGGAAGGGGATACCGTCAGTATATTTGCTAAGAAAATGGGAAGTTTTAGTTCTTGTGATTCGGTGTTGAGTTTTTACGTGACCAAAACGGATACCTTCATAGATTTGAATGGGACGCCCAGAAAACAAATCGAAATGTTGCCGCTTGCCTCCGTGTCATATAATTGCTATTTTGGCATGATTCCATTAACTTGGATTGAGGGCATTGGTTCAAATAAGGGCTTTAGTATAGTTGCTGAAGATTTTCAAACCTACATGCTATGTGTAAGTGAATATGGCGCACAATTGTACCAAGGGGACATGACTGATACATGCTGGCTTGGTTCAACTATTGGTGTTGAAAATTTTGAACAACAATCATTTCAAATTTATCCCAATCCGGCCACTTCGGAGGTTACCATTTCTAATTCCTCAGAAATTTATCTCATCAGTTCCATCGTAATT
Organism: Cryomorphaceae bacterium; assembly: GCA_020832345.1. GTDB lineage: Bacteria > Bacteroidota > Bacteroidia > Flavobacteriales > Schleiferiaceae > CSBr16-58. The sequence goes on from JAFIEY010000247.1 coordinate 1,653, forward strand.
TACGACCTTAGCGGCAATGTATTGCAGCGTCATGAGGGGCTCAGTGTTGCGGAAAAGACCATAGATATTAGCCAACTAAGGTCTGGGATGTATGTGCTTGGTATTATCGATGGTGATGGTGGATATTATAGGAAGAAATTGCAGATAGCTAGGTAGAGCCTTCAAGAAAGGTTCAATGATCATATCACTTGTTTGGCACACCTAAAGGCACGGGACTTCAATTCTTGCTCTTCCCTGAAAATATGGTGTTTTTTCGCAACATCCCTCCACTTGCTAACACTTTTTTGAACTTCTAGGATAATTTCCTTTGCACGTTGATGTTTCAGTCGAAAGTGCGGGCTAACCTCTAAAGCAAGGTTTAAATCTAAAGCATTATCGTTTTCAGATATGTTTAGTTTTAATCCTGCACCATTTTCCACGGGATTTATATCGTAAGCCGGAGAAAGAATCCATCCTTTTGGCGTTAAAAGAAAACCGTGGTTTCGTAAATGGTCATCTGTATTTGAAACGCAAATGCTAAGCACAATGCGTCGCCAAAGCTGTTCCAAATCCTCTTCAATACAGGCTCCTTGTATGGTGATAAATTCGGCCAAATCTAAATAACTTGCCCCGTCTTTATGACTATCTCCATCTATATGCCCCAATAATGTCATTGCCGATGCGAAGTGAATTCTCGCGCCTTCATTTGTTCGATCAAATCGTTTTGTTAAGAATGTGTGGTGGTGTGAACTAAACTTTTTTATTTGGGATTCAGCCATTTTTATACCCGCAGCAAGGGCTAATTCATGTGTCACCATTTCCCATCCACCCGAGTTGAAGTCGTCGTGGCGACTTGGAAACTTTGCAATCCACAATTGATTTTTGTTATCCAGGATACTTGCTTTGGGACGCGCTCCGCCGAGTGATGAGCCCGGTGCTAAGAGCATGTTTAGCCAATTTAAATATTCAGAATCATCTATTGCGTCATCTTGCTCGAGGCGTAAGCTGATTTGTTCAAGTTTTCTCAAAGATGACCAAGGTGGACAAACCATGTCTTTTTGATCATTTTTAAATGCCCCGTTAATATCTAGCTTAAACCGCAGACCACCCATTCGCTGTTGGTCATCTACACCCAAAAGATAATCTGTTTCAAAAAGTTGCTTCTGTTCTCGTCCTTCCTTTTTCGCCAATGCCGCCTCCTTCCGCCTCATCAATAGTCTGCCCCACCTATCTGGTGATGAATCTAGAAATAATCCAAAATTATATTTAGCTGAATCTGCAGGAAACTGTTTGCCAGAGTACCACTGTAAATCAGGATCTAAATTTTGTCCGTTTTGAGTTTTTAGCCAGGTCGGGGCGTATTCAAACGAAAAAATCTCCTTCCCCCGTGACTTTTCAACATGTAAAATGCCCATGGGTGTAGCGCCATTAAGCGTATGCCAATCGGCAAAAACATAAATTTTTTCGCTTTTGGTTTTCATAAGTTATCCCGCTTAGGCGCACGTTCTTTCGTCATCAAATTCAAGTCTTGTAACTTCCTGCCCAACTCGTCATCTTTGGCGATCAACAGTAAATCTTTTTCCTGGCCGAGTACTGCAAGCACTTTTAAGTACAGTCCAATGCTTACGCTTTCCGAGCCTTTTTCAATGGAGGTGAGTGTTGGTCTGCTGATGTTAGCGCGTTCAGAAACTTGTTCAGCACTAAACTTTCGCCGTAGCCGCGCGAGCTTGATGTTCTCCCCTAATTCGTTGAGAATCCGTTTGTATTTTGGTAGTAAAATCGGTTTTTCCCTTCCCATAAGATTAAATACTTTTTGCAAATATACGTAATAATGTTAAAAGTATTTTTCTTTATTGGTGGAAGTTTTAGCAAATTTCACCAGATTCCTTCAAAAAAAATAGAGTCCACTCCAAAAAAGGATGATTTCAATCAAAATCGAGG
>JAFIEY010000253.1 GCA_020832345.1 Cryomorphaceae bacterium
CATGGACGCGGAATTTGCTCAACTACTTTCCAAAATTTAGGTGTTGACTTACAAATACACATACCGTTGAGGCCGACTAAGGGATACTTTCCCCTTAAGGTAGTTCTTGCAAGAGGCGGGTTCCCGTATCACTTCGTTGCCGGGACAAGAGTCGTCGAATCCCGAAAAGCTACGCACGGGACATGCACCGAGTAAACAAAGCGCCCCCGAGAGTTTAGGAGAACTTCGGGGGCTTTTTTAGTGGGGCGCTTCGTCTACTCGGATGAATGTTGTGCGTTCGGTGTTTTGTTTGTCATTAAATGTTGTCTCAATTCTTCTTCATTTACGTTCATCGTTATTATATACTCTTTAAAGTTTTCTGTCGTCTGTGGGATTGCAAGTCCAATTTTCTTAAGTGTACCGTCTGTCTCTTTTATGCGGAATGTTTCAAAAAAACTTGTGACTTGTCTTGGGAAGATTAAAAAACCATTTTTTGAACTAAACCGATACATATACGCAATTGTCTTGTAGTATATGCTTGTAGCTTTTTCAGAGTTTTCTGAATACGATTGTTGTCTGTCAAGTGGAATATACTTTGCATCCCCAACAGATTTTGGTTCTAGTTTGCTGATAAAATCAGGAAATATTGATTGTATATTGTTTTCAAATAGGTAATGTCTGTGTTTACCTGTTTTGTTTTCTGGATGAATGAAGTTTTCTTTTAGAATGGTATTAAGATACTCTTCCCAAAGCCAAGCACCGTCAAACAACAAACCGTAAACTTTATCTTTTTCTTTACCAAATGTAATTTTCTCGTGACGAAGAATTTTTAAGCAGATTTTTTGCAACGCGGAATACTCCGTAAAATATGGATGTGTTACTGGCTTTAAATTAGCTGTAATAACTTTTTGTCTTGAATTACTATTGTATGTTTTATTAGTTACAAAAATAAACTTGCTCACAATGTCTCTTACATCACTGTCACCCGTCAGTACTCCACTGCCATAAGGGTGAGTTCTTATGTACTCAATTGTATGCCTAATTAGTTGTGTTAGATTATTATTATAGCTGTGCTCTCTTGTAGTGTAAGCTATTTTTCCTGTAAACGGAATGTTCCTGATTATGTGGCGTTTGACATCAATACTTCCCTTAACGTTTGTATCGTTGTATTCCTCCTTTTTGTATGCTTTGTAGAGTCCTTGTGAATAGGCTTTTTTAAGATAGTATGGAAAAAGGTAAAGAAGAAAATCCCAAATGTTCTCTTTATTCGGTGTTTGGTCAAATTTTAAAAGGTTAATCGAAAAGACTTTTTGCAACATATAATGCAAAAAATAGTCGTTGTTTTCATCTTTTGCAAAACGAGATGAAATTGTGAGTTGTGTTGAATTTCGACCAACAAACCCCATTAAATTATATGTCGTCAGGTTTTCATTGTCTAGTGAGAAAATATGAGGCTTTTCAACATCGTCTTGATATTTACCAAATGAATGAGGGAAAACAAGTAAATCAGGATTCTCTTTCTGTAAATCCGATAGGCTTTTATTTGCTATAGCTGATAAGTCTTCAACATTTAAATTATCAAATGTGTCAATAATTTTTTCGACTTTGTTATCAGTTGTTCTCATTAGGCTATAAAGGCATTTTTAAAAAGTTTAATTTTCACATCACTGTCAGGCATACCTCTCAAATATTCTTTAAGAAGTGGCTCGATTCGTAAATTCCAAACGTTGTCTATATCTTGACTTGCATTACCATTTGAATCTAAGAAGTATGCCGCCCCAATGTGGTAAGAAGGATTAAGTCCATCTGTTTCAGAAATTTGCTTATTTAACTTCAACATTCTTTCTTTTATGTCCTGTGGTAAATTCATATTTACTGCACTTTGTTCTGCTGTAATCTCAATCCAAGTGAAACGTCTTCGCATTGCAAAATCGAAGCTTTCAACACTTCTGTCGATGTCATTCATTGAGCCGATTATGTAAACATTTTCGGGCACATAAAAAACCTCGTTTTCGTCATTGTGTAAATTTGAATACTGGGTTTTAACAGCACCCTTTTTTCCTCTGTAGCTTGGGTCAATGGAAAAGAAGAGTTCTCCAAATATTTTTGAAATTTCACCTCTATTAATTTCATCAATTACAAATATGAAATTTTTTCTGTTAATTTTTATTTTCGGTTCTTCACCTTTGTGATTTAGTTTGTCTCTTAACTGTTCTAAAATCAAAAAGATAAAAGTATATTGATATTTAAAACGAGTATTAATTACTTTCTGAATATCAGTAGGTTTCTTAATGTCATTGGCTTTTTTTAAAACTTCTATTGCGTCTTTTTTGAAAACCAATTGACGCTCCATTGATTCATTGTTCAATATTTTTGCATAAAAACATTCCTCTTTTTTTGAATGTGGAACAATAACAAATTGGTTTGAATCATTATTGTAATCAAACTTTTTTCCATTCTCAATGGAGTCTGCTAAAAAGTTATCTAAAATTGATTCTATATTACTTTCGCTTTGGATTTCATCAGGTGTTTTTTCTGAGTCTATTAAATTTTCCAATGCTTTGTCACAAAATGATTTGAATATACCGTCCTTAATTTCAAAGCCAATTATTCCGTTTTCATCTGGTGGTGTAGGTCTAAGTCCTTCAACAAAGTCTGTATAATCGTATGATGGATGAAATTGTACAAAATTAAATTGTCCGCATTTTTCTAGTTCTTCATCTGTTTTAACACCAATCATTTGCTTTGCAATTTGTTTGGCTAAATAAGTTTTGCCCGTTCCAGGGGCACCTGTTAAGATGATGTTCTTATTAGTTTCTAAAAGTTTTGAGTAGTTTTCCATTTGATAGTTTTTTTTTGCTGCTCCAAAAATTCTAATTATATCTTCATTTATCTCAATTTCCTCCAATGTATTGGCATACCATTTAATGTCTGTCAAATCAAATTCATCATTTCTTATCCATTCTATTTTTATAGAAGATTTGGATTTCAAATCTGTAACAATTCCAATTTGCTTAATTCTTAAATAACTTTTTGCATTTGGTTTCCTTCCTTTTACAAATGTAGATTTCAAAGCAAACATATCTCCAACTGAGATCTGAGAAAATAAGTCAGCATACTTTTCTTCTTCATAGCCATTTTCCCATATACCTTCTTCTATGAATCTATCAAACTGACTTTTTTTATCCCAAGTAAAGCCTCCTATAAAATAACGCATAATCTTATTTTGTTTATTATTATCATTTTAGTGCTAAGTTCATTACACTGACGCACAACTTAAAGCGATTTATCTTAAGTTTTCCATGCAAATATACCCTTCAGGGAATAAATCCCCGTTTGGTTACAGAATATGATTCAATGATCGAGGAAAACTAGAGATAAATCGGAGTTGTATATTATTGGCGGTGGCGGTTGTAAGGACTGTGCATGCCCTGTCCCAACCTGCATACGACACCCCCCGCGCCAGGGATGGAAGCGGCAGCCCACCGAACCCGGGGCCGTACAGCGGC
>JAFIEY010000254.1 GCA_020832345.1 Cryomorphaceae bacterium
AACCGTTTCAATAATTGAAACACAAAATAAATTCAATTTAGATGCACTTTATATGGACTATCCTCATTATAAAAAAATAATTGGCAGTGAAGGAAAGGATAAAAGATTACGTCAAATAATAATGGAAAGATTAGATGTTTTTACAAAAAATTCTAATGATTTTGAGGAATACAAGATTTTAGGCTTGATTGAAAAAAAACGAGCTTACAGGTATATCCCAAAAAAATATATTGAGGATAATAATGTGATAAATAAATATAAAGTGTTCGTAGCCTCTGCAAATGGAAGTGGCACTTTTGGTGAGATTCTATCTACACCTTTGGTTGGAAAACCACAAATTGGGATAACTCAAACCTTTATTTCACTTGGTTCTTTTGAAACAATTCAAGAATCAAATGCTCTGCTTAAATATGTAAAATCCAAATTTTGTAGAACATTACTAGGCATATTGAAAATAACTCAAGGCAATAATCGCGATACTTGGGCCAAAGTACCTCTCCAAGACTTCACCCCCAACTCAGACATCAATTGGAGCCAATCCATTCCTGAAATTGACCAACAACTTTACAGAAAGTACAACTTGAGTGAAGAGGAGATTGCGTTTATAGAAAGTATGATCAAGCCGATGGCGTGAAAAATAGACTGTATTGATGAAAGAAAATAATAAACAAAAAGACATCATTCGCTCATCATCAGTTGAGTATTTAACCTTTATTGCGGCTACAGGCGATGGGGGCGTGAATGCCATCTATCAGGACGAAAATATTTGGCTCACCCAAAAAATGATGGCCGAGTTGTACCAAGTAGCAACGCATACCATCAATTATCATCTTAAAAAGATATTGAATGATAGTGAGTTAGAAGCGCATGCAGTTATTCGAAATTTTCGAATAACTGCCCAAGATGGCAAAACGTACAACACCAATCATTATAACTTATCAGCCATTATAGCCGTGGGCTACAAGGTAAATTCAGAGCGTGCTGTGCAGTTTCGCAAATGGGCTACGCAGGTTTTGCAAGAATTTACCATTAAAGGCTTTGCCATGGATGATGAACGTTTGAAAAATGACGGCACTATTCTCGGCAAAAAATATTTTGAAGAGCAGCTACAACGGATAAGGGAAATCCGATTGAGCGAACGCAAATTTTACCAAAAAATAACGGACATCTATGCTACAGCCATCGATTATGATTTAAGTGCAGAAAGCACAAAGCGTTTTTTTTCAACCGTTCAAAACAAATTGCATTGGGCCATTCATGGCCAAACAGCAGCCGAGGTGGTTTTGAAAAGAGCCAATCACGAAAAAGAAAATATGGGATTGACCACTTGGAAAGATGCACCCAAGGGCAAAATCCAAAAATTTGATGTGAGTGTAGCTAAAAACTATTTGACGGAAAGCGAAATGCAACAATTGCAGCGTTTGGTTTCGGCTTATTTGGATATTGCCGAAAGTATGGCAATCAGACAAATACCTATGACCATGGAAGATTGGGAAAAACGTCTGAATAAATTTATTGAAGCTACTGATAGAGAAATTTTAAAACACGAAGGAAAAGTAACTGCTGAAATAGCTAAAGCTCACGCAGAAAGTGAGTTTGAAAAATACAGAATCATCCAAGACCAATCGTTTCAAAGTGATTTTGACAGAGCAATAAAAAGACTTAAGGAATGAGTTTTTTGATAAGAAATAAACAACAAATATGCTTTTAAGAAACTTTAATTCAATCATAAGGAACATGTACTTTAGCCATCAATTGCATGATTATCAAATATCTTTGGGAATTAATGAACGTTTGGTACAGAATAATGAACGTAAAAAACAAAGGTTTGCTCCGGTCAGAGAATTCTCCGCCAACTCCGCCATCAATTGGAACAAATCCATTCCTGAAATTGACCAACAGCTTTACAAAAAGAGCAACTTGAATGCTGAAGAGATTGTGTTTGTAGAAAGTATGATCAAGCCGATGAATTAATTGTTAATTATGAAAAATTTGAACCCCATAAAGGATAAGAGTTTTGCATTTGCTGTTCGAGTGGTGCAAGCCTATAAAATCATCTCATCAGATAGAAAGGAATTTGTGATGAGTAAACAATTGCTTCGATCTGGTACAAGCGTGGGTGCAATGGTAAGAGAAGCGGAACACGCGGAAACAAAAAAAGATTTTATTCATAAAATGGCTATTGCTCAGAAGGAAATAAACGAAAGTATGTATTGGTTGGAATTACTCAAAGAAACCGACTATTTAAACCTGTCCGAATTTGAAAGTATCAGTATTGATGCAATCGAAATCATAAAGTTACTAACCAGTATCATAAAATCAACTAAAGCCAACATTAATAATTAACAATTAACCATTAATAATTAACCATTAACAATTAACCATTAATAATTAACCATTAATAATTAACCATTAATAATTAACCATTGAGCAATATCCCAAATGAAAGTTCTAATTTTATCATTTTTAAAACCGAAGATGATAAAGTAGCCGTTGATGTACGTTTTGAAGATGATACAGTTTGGCTAACCCAAGACCAAATGAGTTTGCTTTTTGGCAAAGCCAAATCAACCATCAGCGAACACATTAAACACATTTTTGAAGAAGGCGAATTGGACGAAAAAGTGGTAGTTCGGAAATTCCGAATTACCACTCCGCATGGTGCCATAAAAGGAAAGACGCAACAAAGCACCTTGAAATTGTACAATTTGGATGTAATTATCTCTGTGGGCTATCGTGTAAAATCATTACGAGGAACACAATTTCGTATTTGGGCCACCAAACGGCTAAACGAATACATCCGCAAAGGCTTTACCATGGACGATGAGCGTCTAAAAAACCTTGGCGGTGGCGGTTATTGGAAAGAACTGCTGCAACGCATACGAGACATTCGTGCTTCAGAAAAAGTCTTTTATCGTCAGGTATTAGATATTTATGCCACTAGCATTGATTACGACCCAAAGTCCGATGTTTCAATTGAATTCTTTAAAAAGGTGCAAAACAAAATACACTATGCAGTGCATGGTCATACAGCTGCCGAAGTAATTTTCAACAGAGTAGACGCACAAAAAGAATTTATGGGTTTAATGACTTTTCCAGGCAATCGACCGCACTTAAAAGATGTAGTAATTGCTAAAAACTATCTAAATGAGAAAGAACTGCGAGCATTGGGACAACTTGTATCTGGGTATTTGGATTTTGCGGAACGACAAGCTGAGAGGGAGCAAGCCATGACTATGAAAGATTGGGCGGCACATTTAGACCGTATTTTAACCATGAGTGGCGAAAATCTGTTGCTAGATGCAGGCAAGATTAGCCATCAGCAAGCCGTTGAAAAAGCAACGGACGAATACAAAAAATATCAAGCCAAAACCTTGAGCGAAGCGGAAAAAAACTATTTAGATAGCTTGAAAGAAATAGAAAGAAAATCAACAGAGAAAAAGTAAAAAACCATTTCTGATGCCATTCTTAAAACGGTTCAAGAGAATTGGGGTACTTACAATGACACTCAAAAGCGGATTTTACAGCATCTATTCTATCACAATGAGGATACAATCAACGAATTGGTTGAGGTAACAGGCATCCATGAGAAGAATGTGAGACTTTATTTGAATCAGTTTATGGATAATGAAAACATCTTGGTTCGTTTAAGTGAAAAGCAACGAGATAAGAACGCGAAATATGCATTTAAGAAACTATAATCCGAACATAAGAAACATAAGGGATTGGCTTCAACAAGCTGATTTACAATGCTTTTATCTGATTAAGGAATGTTTGGAACAAAATAAGGAACACAGCACTCTCATTAACTTGAATTCGTAAACCTATAAGACCATTTAAATAGAATAGCCCAAATATGCCAACGCCTCAAAGCCACACATCCCGAAAACTTTCGGGACCAAGCCGCTCAAGCCATCCGTACCTGCCAAAGCTTGCCAAAGAGTGTGTCTGAGCCAACACACGGACGACAGAAAAGAAAGCACGATTGCACAACATGGTATATAAAAAATTGGGCGGACAGTGGTAAACCGAAAGGGTTTCGATCGCATCAAACTTTTGGTTTCGGTGGACAGGTAATCGCTCCGAAATGCCCAACTTTTCATATACCAGAAACCGTTTGAACTAAACCTTCGGTGGCTTTCATTCGGCTTTTATGCTTTAATTCAGCTTTATTGCCTATATTTGAGCATCAACAAAAAAACAACCATTGACAAAAAGCATGAAGTCAAAACAGGCATGTTTACACACAACCAAAAGCATTGCGCCAGAGCAAAAGAATAGCCTGCGAGAATACTTTACCCTTTATGCCGTCCGAAGGCTTAGTACAACTCCGATTTATCTCTAGTTTTCTTCGATCATTGAATCATATTCTGTAACCAAACGGGGATTTGTATATTTGCATGGAAAACTTAAGATAAATCGCTTTAAGTTAAATGATAAAACAGAACTCGTGGAAAAATTGTAACTTTGAATTATAATAAGTAAAATATGAAAATTTCAGAAGAAAATATAGAACAAATCAAAGAACTCTGCAAAGAATTTAGAGTAAAGAACTTTTCGGTTTTTGGTTCTGTGTTGACCGATAACTTTTCTTCAGATTCCGACATAGACTTTGTGGTTGACTTTGACGAAAATGACCCCATAAAATATACCGACTTGTATTTCCAACTAAAAGATAAATTGGAACAAATTTTAAAGCAACAAATTGACTTGATAGAAGAACGTGGAATAAAAAACTCATTTTTCAGAAAGGAAATTAACGAGTCAAAAGTGGTGATATATGGATAACAAAGTAAACGCTTGGCTTGAAGACATTTTAAGGTCAATAGATGAAATTTTTGAGTTTTTACCTGAAACGAGAGACTTTTTTGAGTTTCAAAAAGATTTAAAAACCAAAAAAGCAGTTGAACGAAACATTGAAATTATTGGAGAGGCGGTAAACCGATTAACGAACTACAAGAACGCTGAAATTGAAATTCAAAACGCAAGACAGATTATCGGGACGAGAAATAGAATTGCGCACGAATATGACAACATTTCTGACGAAGTTATTTGGACGATAATTGTAAGAGAGCTTCCGAAATTGAAAGAAGAAATAACAAAGATTAGAGAATGAAGCACTTGCCATTAGAGCAGGATATTGACAATAGAGTTGAATGGGTAAAAGTTGACAAAGAAATAAATGAACTGGGACTGAAATTTCCGTAAAGAATAATAAAAAAACGACAACACAACAGCGTATATAACTTATGGCGGGGAAAGTGGTAAATTCAAGCTTGGTGCTTTTAAGTAAACTTGGTGCAAGCCGACAAGAAAGTGCTTCGAAAACCGCCACAAGTTAAACACGCAAAACGTTGTGAACAATTTTCAAAATGACAAAACCAAGAAAACACCTTTTGACCGGGCTATTTACTTTTATGCTTTTGCTAGGTCATGCCGGCTATGGTCAAGATACTTTAAAGTCAAACCTTGAATTTGATCACATTCTACTTTTTGTAAATAATGAGGCCCTAAAAGATAGCTTGGATAAAATTTTTACCCCAGCAGAAAAATTGACCACTGAACACAAAAATCAAGGTACAATTGGATACTACTACCTCTTCTACAATACCTACATTGAACTCATTTTCCTTCAAGACTCAATAAATGCCAAACTCAATACGGACAATTTTGGAAGTGATTATTTGTTAAGGTGGTCTGGTGATAAGGGATATTGCCCAATTGGTTTTGGAATGTTGATGCCTCACTGGGATACAATTGCTGCGAATAATAATTTTCACAAGTATCAGAGTAGTGATTCTCCTAATGATGAATACTACTTAATGTCTTATTACAACAACGACCTTTCAAAACCTTTTATATATATTTCTCAACCCCACCGCGCCTATAAATCTTTAGAATCCTTTGAAGATATTGACGAGCGACCTGATGAAATAAGGGATGACCTAAAGAAATATTTGTCACACAGAATCCCTGTAAGAAGGATTTCTCAAATAATATACTCCCACATGAACGAAAATAAAGATGAAGGAAATATGAAAATATTACAAGAAAGTACAATAATTGATCTTGAAAAATCAAATGTGACCTCTTTAACTTTAGTCTTTGACAAGGGAAGAAATGAACAAAAAGAATTCATACTAAACGACCAAACAAAATTGATTTTCAAATTTTAATACTGTTGCCAACATTCATCCAAGCATCCAAATCCCCTCACAAAAAAACCCGATAGTTAGACAATAACTGCCGGGGCAATTTATAAGTCCACTACAAAAAGGAGGATTTCAATCAAAATCGAGGGGATTTTTGAACCGGATCAAGTGAGTATTCAAAAATCTACTGACAATGAAGATTTTAGCACAAAGGGACTTTTGGAGCAGACTCATAAATGAAGAAAACACGACTTACTTGTTCTTTGAGTTGCTCTGAAGTATATAGGGTTTTGTGTCCATACCGTTGCCGTTTCCAAGGGCTTCGTTTATGGTCAGACAGCAGTTTTCATGTCCGGCCAGTTCCAGCACTTTCCAGGTGGTAA
>JAFIEY010000014.1 GCA_020832345.1 Cryomorphaceae bacterium
CGGTCGCGTTCTTTGGAGATGATGTCACGCGACTTGCGTACAAATCTCCAGCGACTGTAGAAGCCTCCGGAAAGAAGTAGAAAGAGTATTCCGGCACCGGCTAAATAATTTCTGGTTTGCTTATTCTTGCGCACCTCTTCTTTGTGGGCTTCTTCAATTAAGCGGGACTCCTCGGCTTTGGCGATGCTGTCTTGAAGCATTACTTTGGCAAACTCCATTTGCTCCAGCTTTTTGGTGGTTTCTTGGGCATGTAGGCTGTCTTCAACCACGCGCATTTTTTCCAAATACACCAGCGCCTCGTTGCCCTTGCCTTGGGCTTTGTAGCTGTTGTACAGACATTTGCAAGCATCCTTCTGTTCCTCTAAAACACCAATAGACAAAGCCATGTCATAGCCTTTTTGGCAATAGTCCAACGCTGCGTGGTAATTGCCTTGATCCCGGTAAATGGCACCGATATTGTTCAGGTTGCTTGCGATGCCCTTTTTATCCCCGATTTCTTCCTGAATCGCCAGACTTTTTTGATTGTATTCCAGTGCCCGGGGGTAATTGCCTTGGCCGGAGTAAATGCCACCTATATTAATCAGACTGATTGCGATTCCTCTTTTATCCTCGATTTCTTCAAAGATCGCCAAGCTTTTTTGTTGGTATTCCAGTGCACCTGGGTTATTGCCTTGATTTCGGTAAATGAGGCCGATATTGTTCAGGCTGCCTGCGATGCCACGTTTATCCCCGATTTCTTCATAGATTGCCAGGCTTTTTTGTTGGTATTCCAGTACCCGAGAGTAATTACCTTGATTATTATAAATGAAGCCGATATTGGTCAGGCTGTTTGCGATGCCACCTTTATCCCCGATTTCTTCATACATTGCCAGGCTTTTTTGTTGGTATTCCAGCGCCTGGGGGTAGTTGCCTTGAACCCGGTAAATGTTGCCAATATTGTTTAGGCTGATTGCGATGCCACCTTTATTCCCGATTTCTTCCCTAATCACCAGGCTTTTTTGGTAGTATTCCAGCGCCCAGGGATAATTGCCTTGTAGATAAAAGCTAACCCCTTGCGTATTTAAAGCCTCTGCCATTTGTTTTTTCAGGCCTTTGCTTTTTGCTAAGTCATATTGCTGCTGGGCAAAATGGAAAGCCGAATCGGGTTGGCTATAGAGGTAACCATCCCAGGTAATTTTATGAATGGCCTTTAATCGGGTGGTGTCGGGCAAGGTTTTGTCTTGCCAGACGTTTTTTAGAGAATCTATATTTTGGGCGGTCACTCTCCATGCCTTCCCAAAAGGGAAGAAGAAAATAAGAATGAGTACGAAAACTAACTTTTTCATGATGCCGGTATTTGAGTTTTTCAGTATCTGTTTTTTTGTATAAACCATCCCTAAGGGTCGGGACTAATTGTCAGCTTGTTTATTCTTTAAGGTGACAAACCACATTTCCACTTCTCCCTTTCCTTTCGCTGCAATTTTCCCCCGGCTTTCAAAATCAAAATCAGGGTCGTCTTTTAATAGATTAAAAGTAGTTTCGCTAATGTTTACTTTGCCTACTTCTCCACTACTCTCCATCCGACTTGCAGTATTCACCGTATCGCCCCAAATGTCATAGCTAAACTTTTTGATGCCCACAATGCCGGCTACCACAGGGCCGGTATGCACACCAATTCTAATTTCGAAAAAAGGTTGGTTATTGGCGATTTTTTGGGCTTTTCCTGCTTCAACAATTTCAGCCATTTCCAACCCGGCTTTTACTACATCAGCTGCATGCGTACTATTGGGCGTGGGTAAGCCGCCTGCCGCCATATAGGCATCGCCAATGGTTTTGATTTTTTCGATGCCGTATTTTTCCATAATATGGTCAAAGGCTGAAAAACATTGATGTAAGTCATCTACCAAATCTTTGGGGCTCATATTTTCGCTCATGGCGGTGAAACCTTTGAAATCGGTGAAAAGTACAGTGACTTCATCTATCAGCTGGGCATCTGCACTGCCTTTTTCTTTGAGCTCTTTTGCGGTTTCTTCGGGGAGAATGTTGAGCAGCAGTTCTTCGCTTCGCGCTTTTTCTTCGCTAATTTTATTTCGTTGTTTAAAAACAACAAGGGCAAACAAAAACACTATGGCAAAACCTCCAACAAAGGCATTGCGCACGAGTTTTTGGCGTTTTAGTTCCTGAGTGGCAATGGCGTCTTTCTTTTCTTGCTCGGCCTGTGTGGCTGCTTCCTTTTTATCAAAATCATACTGCATCTCCAGCCGGGTTAGTTTTTTGGTGTTTTCTTCGTTATATATACTATCACGTAATGAGATCATCTGCTCGAAAAACTTTAAGGCTTCTTTGTCCTTGCCCAAACCCAGATATGTATCGTACAGGCATTTGCAGGCATTTTTTTGCCAATCTAAAGCCCCAATTTCTTCGGCCAATGCCAGACCTTTTTGGCAATAGCTTAGCGCGAGGTTGTTCTTGTATTGCTCTTTGTAAAGGATACCAACATTAATAAGGCTGCCTGAGATGCTCTTTTTATGCCCGATTTCTTCCGAAATCGCTAAACTCTTTTGGTAATATTCCAATGCGTGGGGATAATTGCCTTGTTTCTTGTAAATGATACCGATAGTGTTCAGGCTGCTTGCGATGCCGTATTTATCCCCTATTTCTTCGAAAATAGCCAGACTCTTTTCGAGGTATTCTAAGGCGCGGGGATAATTGCCTTGGTCTTCGTAAATATTGCCAATATTGCTTAGGCTTGTTGCGAAGCCGTATTTATGCCCGAGTTCTTCCTCAATTGCCAGACTCTTTTGATAGTATTCCAAAGCGCGGAGGTAATTGCCTTGTGTCCTGTAAATAATCCCGATATTGTTTAGATTTTTTGCGATTCCCTTTTTATCCCCGAGTTCTTCAAAAATCACCAAAGACTTTTGGTAGTATTCCAAAGCGCGGGGGTAATTGCCTTGGACATTGTAATTGTTGCCGATATTGATCAGATTTTGTGTGATGCCATTTTTATCCCCAAGTTCTTCAAAAATCACCATAGACTTCTGGTAGTATTCCAAGGCGCGGGGGTAATTGCCTTGGTCTTTGTAAATGATACCGATAGTGTTCAGGCTGCTTGCGATGCCGTTTTTATCCCCTATTTCTTCCCAAATCGTCAAGCTCTTTTGGAAGTATTTTAAGGCGCGGGGGTAATTGCCTTGAACTGCACTTGCAATGCCTTGTAAGTGATAGCCTTTGCCAGATGCTTTTGGGTAGCTATGTTTTTCAGCATAAGCCTGTAGAGCTTCCGTCAGTACTTCGGCCGTGTCGGGCCGAGAGAACAGGTAACCGTTCCAGATGTAATCTCTGTAGGCATTTACCCGCGTGGAGTCGGGCTGGGATTTGTCTTGCCAGATCCTGTAAAGGGAGTCGAGATTGTCTTGAGCAGAGACAGAATTATAGCATAGTACCCAAAAGATTAGCAATAGATATTTTTTCATGTTGTGTTCATTTCATTATTTACAAAGTACATTTCAATCTCCCCCTTTCCCTTCGCTTCAATCTTCCCTCTACTTTCAAATTCAAAATCAGGGGTTTCCTTCAATAGCTGGTATGTACTTTCGCTAATATTCACTTTGCCTACTTCCCCACTACTTTCCATTCTGCTAGCGGTATTAACTGTATCGCCCCAAATATCATAGCTAAACTTTTTTATGCCCACAATGCCTGCCACTACCGGGCCGGTATGAACTCCGATTCTCACTTCAAAAAAGGGCAGCCCCTCTGCAATCTTTTTGAATTTGCCTTTTTCAACTACTTCAGCCATTTCCAAAGCCGCTTTTACTACATCTTGCGGATGGGTTTTATTTGGCGTGGGCAAGCCGCCTGCCGCCATATAGGCATCACCGATGGTTTTGATTTTTTCGATGCCGTATTTCTCGCAGATGCGGTCGAAATCGGAAAAGCATTTGTGGAGGTCAGCTACGAGTTCCTTTGGACTCAGAATTTCACTCATAGCAGTAAAGCCTTTAAAGTCGGTGAAAAGCACGGTAACCTGGTTAATAAGTTTGGCATCTGCACTGCCTTTTGCTTTGAGTTCTTGAGCGGTTTCAAATGGTAAAATGTTTAGCAGTAAGGATTCACTCACTTCTTTCTCACGTTCTATTTGGGCTTTTGCTTTTCGGGTAAATAGCAATCTGCTGTATAGTGCAATTGCAATTAACAACACCCCAATTCCTATGAAGAAGAAAATGTTTCGAATGCGTGTGGCTTGTTCCTGTTTTAGGGCGATAGCTAAATTCTCTATGGTAAGTTCTTTAATCTGACCGGCCTTTTTTTCGCTTTCGTATTTCTCCTGCATTTCCGTAATTGCTTTCATTTTCTCTATGTTCAAAAGACTGTCGTTTAAAACAATTTGCTCTCGCGAATAATTATAGGCATTTTTGAAGTCATTAAGTTTAAAATAAACTAAACTTCTTGAATAAGCGATTGTCACTTGCTGGGGCAGACTTTGCTGCTCTGCTGCAAGCGCTTCACAGGAATCCAAATAAGCCAAAGCCAACGAGTATTTTCCTCTATCAATTGCTAATGACGCTATGTTTGAATATAGATTAATGATATTATTAAGCTTACTGTTTCTGGATAGGTCGAGCGCCAATAGTTGATATTTTTCCACACTGTCTAATAGCGCCTCGTTTTCTTGTTCTTGATACAACATTCCAAACATAGCCCCAAGATTCTCATAAGAATCTATGATTAAATTGCTGCTCCCGTGTTGCAGGGATAACTCCTTTAGCTCTTGAAATCCGTTCAGGGCTTCCTCCGTTTTACCTAAATATACCAATGCAATAGATTGATTGGTCTTAAGGCCGTGCCATGGCGAAAAATCCCATTCATTGTTCCAGTTATCGAGTCCAAGTGTGGAAAATTTCAATGCATTTTCATTATTGCCCAAACTCAGTTCTACATTGGTGATATGAATGAGGATATCCATCAAAAAGATACTGTCGCAACCGGATCGAAAAAACCCCAATGCTTTCTGGCCATCTATTAGGGCTAGGTCCAATTGGCCCATCAAATCCAAGATGTAGCAACGTTTAGAAAGGATTCGCATCATGCCGCAGGTGTCCGCAAAAGATTCATAAACAGCAAGAAGGGAGTCCAACTGTTCAATTGCTACAGCCTTTCTTCCGATACTATTTGTGATGCTATCCGCGCGTGCAAGCTCAACTGGTCGGGTAGCATTTGATGCGTTTTGTGCGCTTACGCTCCTTGCGGAAAAGAAAGCCAAAAGCAAGGTTATCAAAATGAATGCTCCTTGTGATATGAGCTGGTTACTTGTTGCGTATTTTTTCCGCTTTTTCAGATCCCAAGGAGGCACTTTCACTACTTCTGTGGGGAAGGCATAACTCTTAGCTTTGAAAATAGACTTATTCATTTTTACACAATTAGTTATTCACTGACACAAAACACATCTCAATTTTCCCTTTCCCCTTAACCGGAATTTCACCTCGGTATTCAAATGTAAATTGAGAATCGACTTTTAGCAATAGTCTTTTTAGGGTAAAATGAATCGTGATGAGTAAATCCTTGGGTTTAATATTTTTCATGAAATTTTCAGATAAGAAGTTTGCATGCTAGCAATTAACATTTTAAGTACAGTTGGATTAATATTAAACGGAACACTGCATTGGCCACTTTTGCCAATAGCCCTAATTTTACCAGTAAATGTGCCGCAGGAAAGGTTTTGATACTTAGCATTGGGGTTACAAAGACCAATCAGATTTTTCCACTTTTTAAGAATTTTGGGATGAATTTTATCACCTGTTACAACATTGGTTTGGAAACCATCAATGGTGTCGATTTCTACGGTAATTGGCTGAGGATAAAAGGGCGGAAGAAAACGCTTATAGTCTTTATAAATACGATTAAAAGCCATTTTAAACAAACAGAATAGTGATGCTGTTTCAAGTGTTTTCATAGCGAAAAAGGATTTGATTGCACAAACTGTTATTTCCAATATTGATGAGCACCAGAATAGGTAAGTTAAATTTTGACATAGGCATTTGCTTTTACTTCAAAATAGTTTGGTTTCCTTCACAGGTGAACAAGCCAAATATTTTTAGCTTTAAAAACTCAAAAATTTGTTTACGATACACACCATTTTGTAAGTTGCTGAATATTTGAGGGTAAATGTACAACAATTTAACAAACAGTTACTATAATCTTAAATTTAAACTTATAATATTTAGATAAACAATATAATTTTTTTTTAAATATTGTTGTTAATCTATTTTGTTAGGAATTTATATTAATAAATTTAGATTTATACTTGATAGTATTTTATGAAATAAAAATACTATTTAACTAATTGATTTAAAATGTAATTAGTTGGATTCTGATCTTTAAGAGGGATAATTGATTCCAAACCTTTTTGGTCGATTTTATTTCCTTTTCTTGAGCAATGGTCGTCTGAGTGGCCAAATAATGAGTCCACTCCAAAAAGTCCCTTTCTGCCAAAATCTTCCTTGTCGGTGGATTTTTGAATATTCACTAATAGCTGGTTAGCTGCGCTTCAAAAATCCCATCCGCGTCGATTTTGATTGAAATCATCCTTTTTAGAGTGGACTCATTAAATAAAGCTAAAATTCGGGTGCTCCTTCTCACCTTTTATAATCATCAATCATGAACAGAAAATCAATGATTTTACTAAAGTCAATGACCTTAATTGCAGGTGAGCTCTAAAACCTTAGGTAAGGGTAGGCAAAACTCCGTCATCGGATCTTAATAGACAAGCACCAAAAAAGCGAATAAAAAAACCGCTGTAAAATGTACAGCGGTTTTTTGATAAACAAATGTGGATAAAAAATTATAAAGTGGCAATAAATGCGGCAAGAAAAATTATTGCGATAAGTAATAATAGTAATGCGACGGAACTTATGATAATACCAGCAATAGCAAAACCTTCTCCAGGTTCGCCAGATCGGAGGCCAACAATACTAAGGACTAATCCAGCAATTACCAAAACAATCCCAATAAGTCCTAAAGGGGTAAACATAAGGATTAAACCCAATAAGGAAGAAATAAACCCAACCAGAGAAGCCCAATACACTCCAGTGGTTGCCTTTGGAACAGTAGGAGCGACGATATCAGGTGGCGATGCAACCGATTCATAAAATGAAAGTGTTGGCGAAAGCACATCTAAGGCTTTGAGAAAGTCCTGCTCTGCTTCAATTGTATTGACGTGGTTTGATGGTTTTTTTGCAATTTTAAAATCTTCTCCGGATTCTAGTGCAGGAGCCATCCAGTCCAAAGAATTAATGACTACAAAATCTTCACTGCTTTCAGAATCAATTTTTGATGGTTCAGCAAGCTCATCAAGTGAAGCAATGTCCTGTGTCGAAACTTCTTTATCTTTTTTAGGTTTGACACTTTTTTTCTCCACAGTTTTCCACTTAAATGTGTAGCCACCAGTGTAGTTTTTCTTGTAAACTTCGCAACTTGTTCCAACAAACAGTACGAGTAGAAAAAGAATAATTTTTCTCATAAGTAAAATTAATTAGGTTAATAAAAAACAAATATATTATGGAAAAAATAAATTTTCTCCTTAAAATTCAATTTTTTTTGGTCTTCATTTAGCTGTAAAACAACCTATTGTGTGAATATTATTTTTTGCTCCGATAAATTGACAAAAATCTTTCAGTCTTTTATTTAGTTTAATTCATTTTTTGCGCACTTAAAATTTTGAATTAACAGTGTTGGTAAGCCCCCTATTTTTCTAGATAAGTATTTCAATTATGAGTCTGCTCCAAAAAGTCCCTTT